>NZ_JARGEK010000705.1 GCF_029211165.1 Roseisolibacter sp. H3M3-2 | reverse complement strand
GTGGTCTCAACTCCTTGGCTCACAGAACGACATGGCTACGATCCGACTTTGCTGCTGCACGGGCTGCTCGCCCCGCTGGCCGACGCGCCCCCCGCGGCGGCCCCGACGCCCGCAGGCGGCGGCGAGCGCGAGGGCGGGCGCGACGCGCTCACCGGCTGCCTCGAGCGCTCGCATCTGCACGCGCTCGGCGAGCGGCTGGCGCGCGACCCGGTGGCGCCGGTCGGCGTCGTGATCGTGCGGCTGGAGGCGGAGGACACGCCGGCCGAGGACCACGACCTGATGCGCCAGCTCACCGCGCGCTTCCTCATGCGGCAGGTGCGCGGCAACGAGCCCGTGATCCGCCTCGGCGACGACGAGTTCCTCGTGGTCCTCGGCGGCGCGTCGGCCGAGCAGGTGGAGCGCGTCGCGCGCCGCGTGCAGCTGCTGGCGCTGCGCGGCGCCCCCGGCCCGCTGTCGATGGGGTGGGCGGCGCGCGAGCACGGCGAGTCGCTGCCGCAGGTCGTGGCGCGCGCGTCGACGCAGCGCGTCCCGGTGCCGGTGGGCGAGGGCGGGCAGCACCGCCGCGCCGGCGAGGACCCGCTCCCCGGGCTGGGCGCCCCCGCGCACGCCGTGGCGGCGGCGCGCTGACGCGCTGAGGCGCGGGCCCCGCCGATCGTCGCGCCGTCGTCGGTGCCCGACCTCCTGTCCGTCCTCCTCGCCGCCGGCGCCGGCAGCCGCTTCACCGGTGACGGCCACAAGCTGCGCGCCCCGCTGCGCGGCCGTCCCGTGGTGGCGCACGCGCGCGACGCGCTGGCGGCCAGCGGGCTCGAGGCGGTCGTCGTGACCGGTGCCGTCGAGGTCGACGACCTCGTGCCCGCCGGCATCGACGTCCTGCACAACCCTCGCTGGGAGGACGGCCAGGCCGGCTCGCTGCAGGTCGCGCTCGCCGAGGCCCGCCGGCGCGGGCACGATGCGGTGGTGG
>NZ_JARGEK010000704.1 GCF_029211165.1 Roseisolibacter sp. H3M3-2 | reverse complement strand
GATCAATTCGAACGATGGCGGAACCTCATCCAGACTACGACTGATGAGATCGTCATAGTGCATGTAATGACCGGTGAATTCACTGTCATGAAGCTTGAGTTGCTTATTTACAGTGGGCAAATCAACGGCCAGCTTGTGTGGCGGAAACTCGATGGCTCCATCCAGGCGGCGTTGTTGCACAAATGCCGGTCGCAGCTGAGGTAGGCTCGGGAGATGAGAGAGACGAGCTGGGGTCGGGTTAAGTACCGCACAACGAACTGGAAGGCTTACAACGCAGCGTTGAAGGCGCGAGGTGAGCTGACCATTTGGCTCGATAGGGATATGCAGTGGCTAGCTCGGCCCACGGGCAAGCGTGGTCGTTGCCAGAAGTTCTCAGATGCGGCCATCCAGTTTTGCCTGACCATCAAGTGCTTGTTTGGCCAGCCCTTGCGCCAGACACTGGGCCTGGTTGAGTCGCTATTGGGTATGGCAGGCCTGCATTGGCCAGTGCCCGACTACAGCACGGTGTGTCGCAGGCAAAAGAGCTTGGATGTGCAGGTGCGCTACCGTGCAAGTGACAAAGGCTTGCACATGCTGGCCGACTCCACGGGCATCAAGTTCTTGGGCGAAGGTGAGTGGAAAACCAAAAAGCACGGTGCCGAGAGCCGCCGCCAGTGGCGCAAGGTGCATCTGGGTATTGATGCCCAGACACTGCAGATTCGGGCCATCGCAGTAACAACCAATGAAGTGGGCGACTCGCCCATGGCAGCAGACCTGCTAGGTCAAATTCCAAGCAATGAAGAGATAGCTAGCTTTACCGGTGATGGGGCGTACGACACGCAGGATGTACATAAGGCGTGCTACCTGCGGGGAGCCATTCCAATCATCCCGCCGCGCAAAGGAGCGAAGCTGCGCAAAGGGCTGGCATTTGCTCACCGCAATGAAGCGGTCAAGGCGTGTAGGCAGTTGGGGCGGGCTATCTGGAA
>NZ_JARGEK010000703.1 GCF_029211165.1 Roseisolibacter sp. H3M3-2 | reverse complement strand
GGCGGCGGCGCGGCGCTGCGTGCGCGTCGCCTCCTCGGCGGCGTCGGGGAGCGGCGCGGGCGCCGTCACGCCGCCTCCCGCTCGGCCACGCGCCGCACCAGCCAGCGGGCGACCGCGTTCACCGCCAGCGTGACCACGAACAGCAGCAGCCCGGCCGCCATCAGCGCCGAGAGGTGCAGGTCGTCGCTCGCCTCGGCGAACTCGTTGGCGACCAGCGCCGCCAGCGTGTAGCCGGGCGACAGCAGCGACGCGGTCAGCTCGTGGCGGCCGCCGACCACCAGGGCGACGGCGATGGTCTCGCCGAGCGCGCGCCCCAGCCCCAGCATCACGCCGCCGACGATCCCCCCGGCCGCCGACGGGAGCACCACGTGCACCGCCGCCTCCCACCGCGTGGCGCCCAGCGCCAGCGCCGCCTCGCGCTGCGCGTCGGGCACCGCGCGCAGCACCTCGCGCGCGACCACCGCGATGAAGGGCGTGATCATCAGCGCCAGCACCAGCGCCGCGGCCAGCAGCGACGGCCCGTACGCCGCGCCGCGGAAGAAGGGCGTCCCGCCGAGCCCCAGCGTGTCGCGGAGCAGCGGCATCACCCACGTGCGCAGCGCCGGCACCAGCACGTGCAGCCCCCACAACCCGTAGACGACGCCAGGGACCGCGGCCAGCAGGTCGGCGAGCGCCGCCAGCGCGGCGGCGACCCGGCGTGGCGCCAGCTCCGCCGTGTAGACGGCCGTCGCGAGCGCCAGCGGCGTCGCGAGGAGCAGCGCGAGCCCCGCGGTGAGCAGCGTTCCCGCGAGCGCCGCCGCCAGCCCGAACTCGCCGCGCACGGGGTCCCACGCGCCCCCCGACACGATGGCCGCGCCGAACAGCGCGAGCGCCGGGGCGGCGGCGAGCGCGAGCGGCCAGGCGACGGCGGCCAGCAGCAGCGGCACGCAGAGCGCGCGCGCGCCGACGCCGGCGCGGAAGAGCAG
>NZ_JARGEK010000702.1 GCF_029211165.1 Roseisolibacter sp. H3M3-2 | reverse complement strand
GCCGCGGCGGCGCAGGCGCCGCGGGCGCACGTGCTGGTCATCGCCGGCGCGTCGGGCGAGCCGGCCTACGCCGCGGCCTTCCACCAGGCGGCGACGGCGATCGCGGAGGCGGCGCGCACGCGGCTCGGCGTCGCGGCGGCGGACGTCGAGTACCTGGGCGAGGACCCGGCGCGGGCGCCGGACCGCATCGCGGGGCGCTCGACGCGCGAGCGGGTGGCGCAGGCGCTGGGCCGGGTCGCGCGGCGCGCGGGCGCGGGGGACCAGGTGTGGGTGGTGCTGATCGGGCACGGGAGCGCGCAGGGCGAGGTGTCGCGCTTCAACCTGCCGGGGCCCGACCTGACGGCGGAGGACTTCGCGCGGCTGCTGCAGCCGCTGGCGCGGCAGCGGGTGGCGTTCGTGAACGCGGCCAGCGCGAGCGGCGACTTCGCGAAGGCGCTGGCCGCCGAGGGGCGGGCGATCGTGACGGCCACCAAGTCGCCGAGCGAGCGCAACGCGACGATGTTCGCGACGCACTTCGCGGCGGCGCTGGCCGAGGACGTGGCCGACGTGGACAAGGACGGACGCGTGACGCTGCTGGAGGCGTTCGCCTACGCGAAGCGCGAGGTGGCGCGGAAGTACGAGTCGGAGAATCGGCTGCTGACCGAGCACGCGCAGCTGGAGGACGACGGCGACGGCGTGGCGAGCGACGCCCCGTCGGCGCGGGCGAAGGACGGGCGGCTGGCGGCGACGCTGGCGCTCGGCGTCGCCGGCGCGGGGGGGGCGGGCGTGGCCGCCGGCCCGGTGACGGCGCGCGAGCGCGAGCTGGTGGACCGCGTGGCCGCGCTCCGGGCGCGGAAGGCGACGATGGACTCGACGACGTACGAGGCGCAGCTGGAGACGGTGCTGGTGGAGCCGGCGCGCGCGTCGCGCGCGTCGCGCGGCGGGTCCCCGGCGGCGCCCTCGTCGCCGGCGTCGCCGGCCGGGGGG
>NZ_JARGEK010000701.1 GCF_029211165.1 Roseisolibacter sp. H3M3-2 | reverse complement strand
GCTGCGAGCCGGCACGGGTCACGTCGCCGGCCGCCAGCGCGAGGGCGAGACCCGCGGCCAGCGCGGGCGTCCACGGGCGCGCGCGGCGGCGCCGCAGGTCGGGACGGACGGTCACGACGATGGCTCTCCCCGATCCGCGGCCGAGTCTCCCTGGGAGGGACGCGGGGCCGCGACGCCCACGCCCGTCTCCGGGGATCCTACCCCGCCGCCCGAGTCGGTTCCGCGCACACGGTCGTCGCCGTCCCCCGGGTCCGCCCCGCCCTCGTCCGCCCCGCCCCCCTCGAGGCCGCCGTCGACGCGCTTCCGACGGCCGCGGCGGCGCCGTCGCTTCCGACGCACCTCGCCCTCCGCGCCGCCCTCGGCGCCCTCCGCCTCCGCCCCCTCGTCCGACCCGTCGAGCTCGTCGCGGTCGCGCGCGCGCTCCACGGGGAGGTCGGCGCGGACGCCCGCGTCGCCATCGGGCGCGTCGCCCGTGTCGTCCGTGGCGTCCGTGCCGTCGTCGCCGACGCCGTCCGCGCCCATCACCTCGGCCCCCTCGCCCCCGGTCGCCTTCCGACGGCGGCGGCGCTTCCGCTTGCGCTTCGTGGGCTCGGCGCCGGGCATCCCCGCGCCCTCGCCCTCCGTCGCCGACTCGGTGACGTCGACCGCCGGCTCGGCGCCCACCGGCGCGAGCGCCAGCGTCTCCTCGGGCGTGGCCACCGGCGCGGCCTCCGCGCGCGCGCGCTTCCGCGCCCGCGGCGGCCGCTCCTCGCGCGGCGCGTCGTCCGCGCCCTCGGCGCGCGCCGGCCGCTCCTTCTTCCGATCCGGCCGCTCGGGGCGCTCCGGGCGCTCGGGGCGTGCCTCCCTCCTGTCGCGCGTCGCGCGCCCCGGCCGCTCGGCGCGCGCGGGCTCGACGCGGGCCTCCTCCAGCACCGCGAGCGCCGACACCGCGCCCGCCACCGCGACGTCGTCGAAGTCGGATCGTAGCCATGTCGTT
>NZ_JARGEK010000700.1 GCF_029211165.1 Roseisolibacter sp. H3M3-2 | reverse complement strand
GCGCCGCTCGCGTCGGTCCCGACGCTCCCCGACGGCTCGCGCCGCGTCGACGGGCGCGTGGTGCTGGTGCGCGACACGGTCATGCGCCCGGTCGCCGGCACGTGGGTGACGCTGCACCGCGTCGGCTCCGACAGCGCCGGCGCGCTCGACTCGCTGCGCACCGGCGCCGACGGCGGCTACCGGTTCCGCTACCGCCCGTTCGGCGCCGACGACGCGCTGTACTTCGCGTCCACCAGCCACGGCGGGATCGCGTACTTCACGTCGCCGCTGCGCCTCGCCGACGTGCGCGGCGACGAGGGCGAGATCGCGGTGTTCGACACCACGTCGCGCGCGCTGCCGATCTCGGTGCGCGGCCGGCACCTCATCGTCCCGGCGCCCGACGCCGAGGGGCGCCGCCGCGTGATCGAGGTGTTCGAGCTCACGAACGACACGAGCCTCACCGCCGTGCCGGGGAGCGACGGCGCGCGCGGCGCGTGGTCGGCGGCGCTCCCGGCGGCGGCGCGCGACTTCGCCGTGCGCCCCGGCGAGATCCCGGCCGACGGGATGGCGGCGATCCGCGGGCGCGCGCTGCTGCTCGCGCCGTTCGCGCCCGGCATCAAGCAGGTGGCGTACACGTACACGCTCGACGGCGACGCCTTCCCGCTGGCCGTCGCGCTGGAGCGCGCGACGACGGTGCTCGAGGTGCTGATCGAGGACCCGCGCGGCGCGGCCGTCGCGCCCGGGCTCACCGCGGTCGAGCCGGTGTCGCTGGAGGGGCGCACCTTCCGCCGCTTCCTGGCGCAGGAGGTCCCCGCCGGGTCGCGCGTCGAGGTGACGGTGCCCGCCACGGCGCGCGGCTGGGAGCGGATCGCGCTCCCCGCGCTGCTGTCGGTGGTCGGCGGCGTCATGCACCTCGCGCTGCTGCGCGCGCTGCGCCTCACCGCGCCGGCCGCGGCGCCCGCCGGGGCGACGGCATCGCGTGTCGCGCCGGCCGCCGCGCC
>NZ_JARGEK010000070.1 GCF_029211165.1 Roseisolibacter sp. H3M3-2 | reverse complement strand
TCTTCCTAAGACCGCCTTGGCCTCCGACTTCGAGCGGCTGCGCGCCGACGCCGGGCTCGCGCTGGGCGACACGGTGGTGCTGCTGGCGCCCCCCGACGCCGCCGGCGCGGCCGCGCGCGCCGACACCGCGGTGGTGGGCGCGTTCGTGCGCCGCGGCGCCGACCCCGCCGAGATCGCGCGCGCCGAGTACCGCGTGCGGCTGCACCTCGACCAGCTGCAGGCGCTGGCCGGCTACGACAACCGCGTCGACCGGTTCGCCGTCGCCACCCGCGGCGACGCGGCGACCGGGCGCGCGCTCGGCGTCATCAACGACGCCGCGTTCGGCTTCCGCGCCTACCGGTCCGAGGACGTCGCCGTGCGCACCTCGCGCACGTTCCAGGTGGTGCGCCGCTTCCACCGCGCGATCGGCGTCATCACCGTGGTGGCGAGCGCGGTCTTCCTGCTGTGCATCCTGCTGCTCCGCATCGACGAGCGGCGGCGCGACGTGGCGGCGCTGCGGCTGATGGGGATCTCGCGGCGCACGGTGGTGGGCGCGCTGGTGCTGGAGGCGTCGGCGGTGGCGTTGCTCGGGAGCGCGATGGGGCTGGGCATCGGCTGGGTCGCCAGCCGCGTGGTGAACGCCTACTACCAGGGCGTGTACCGCACGCCGCTCCTGTTCGCGCTCGTGACGCCGGAGGTCGCGGCGCTCGCGGTCTCGCTGTCGCTCGCGCTGGGGGTGCTGGCGGGGCTCGCGGCGTCGGTGCGGCTGGCGCGCACGGCGCCGCTCGAGCTGTTCGGGCGCTGACCGGCCGCCCCGCATGCGCCTCCGCCTCGCCGCCGCGTCGCTGCAGCGCCACCGCACGCGCACCCTGCTCGCGGTGCTGGGCGTGGCGGTGTCGGCGGCGCTCCTGCTCGACATGGTGATGCTGGCCGGCGGGATGCGCGAGTCGTTCCGCGACCTCCTGCTGGTGCGCGGCTACCAGCTCCGCCTGACGCCGCGCGGCACGCTCCCCTTCGACACCGAGGCGACGATCGCCGGCGCCGCCGACCTGACCGCCGCGCTGCGCGCGCGCCCCGACCTCGCCGCGGTGAGCCCGATCCTCGGCGGGCAGCTGCACGTGCTCCCCGCCGGCGCCCCCGCGCAGGGGGAGGCGCCCCCGCCGCGCGCGGTGGCGTTCGCGCTGGGCGTGGAGCCGGCGGTGCAGGGGGACTACGAGCTCGCGTCGGGCGCCGACCTCGCCGCCGCCGACCACCTGGTGACCAACGAGGCGTTCCTGCGCGCGGCGGGGGCGCGCGTCGGCGACACGCTCGACGTGGCCGCGGGGTTCGACCCGCAGCTGCGGAGCTACGCCGCGCGCCGCCGGCTCGTGGTCGTCGGCACCGCCCGCTTCTTCTACATGCCCGCCGAGCAGCCCGCGGTCGCGCTGCCGCTGCCGGTCCTGCAGGCGCTGCGCGGCCCCGAGGGCGCCGACCGCGTGTCGCTGCTGATGGCGCGCGTGCGCGACGGCGCCGACGTCGAGGCGGTGCGCGCGGCGGTGGAGCGCGGGCAGCCGCGGGTGAGCGCGATCTCGACCGCCACCGCGCTGGCGCAGGTGGAGCAGCGCCTCAGCTACTTCCGCCAGCTCGCCTTCGTCCTGGGCGCGATCAGCCTGGCGATCGGCTTCCTGTTGGTGACGACGCTGGTCACGGTGTCGGTGAACGAGCGCGTCGGCGAGATCGCCGTGCTGCGCGCGCTCGGCGTGTCGAAGGGGCACGTCGTGCAGCAGATCGTGCTGGAGGGCGCGGCGCTCTCGCTGTCGGGGGCGGCCATCGGGCTCGCGCTCGGGCTGGCGACCGCGCGCTACCTCAACGCGATCCTCTCCGACTTCCCCGGCCTCCCGGCGTCGTTCGACTTCTTCGTCTTCCAGCCCGCCGCCGCGTGGCGCGCCCTCGGCCTGCTGGCGCTCTCGGGGATCGCGGCCGGCGTGTACCCGTCGTGGCGGGCGGCGTCGCTGCCGATCGCGGGGACGTTGCGGGAGGAGGCGGTGGGATGAGCGAGACGACGACTCCGCGGTCCGCTCGACGCTCGACGCTCGACGCTCGCCCCGGCGTGCGGGCGCGCGGAGCGTCGAGCGTCGAGCGTCGAGGGAGGGCGCGTCGGTCGTGAATCACCCCGTCCTCTCCCTCCACGACGTCCGCCGCGAGTACCGCGTCGGCGCCGGCACGGTCGCCGCCGTGCGCGGCGTGTCGCTGGACGTCGGGGCCGGCGAGTGGGTCGCCGTGGTGGGGCCGTCGGGGTGCGGGAAGTCGACGCTGCTCCACCTGCTGGGCGCGGTGGACCGGGCGACCGCCGGGACGGTGCGCGTGAACGGCGCCGACGTGGGGGCGATGCCCGACGCCGAGGCGACGGCGTTCCGGCTGCGGACCGTCGGCTTCGTGTTCCAGCGCTTCTACCTGATGCCGACGCTGACCGCGCGCGAGAACGTCGAGCTGCCGATGGCCGAGGCGCGGGTGCCGACGCGCGAGCGGCGCGAGCGGGCGCGCGAGCTGCTGGCGTACGTCGGCCTCGGCGCCCGCGGCGACCACCGGCCGGCGCAGCTCTCGGGCGGGGAGCAGCAGCGGGTCGCGATCGCGCGCGCGCTGGCCAACCGCCCGGCGCTCCTGCTGGCCGACGAGCCCACGGGGGAGCTGGACGCCCGCACCGGCGCCGAGATCGTCGAGCTGCTCGGCCGCCTCAACGCCGACGGGACGACCATCGTGGTCGTGACGCACGACGACTCGCTCGCGCGCGCGGCGCGCCGCGTGGTGCGCATGCGCGACGGCGTGGTCGAGGACGACTCGGGGGCGCGGCCGTGATCGTCCTGCTCGCGCTGCGCAACGTCGTGCACCGGCCGTGGCGGAGCGCGCTGCTGTTCCTCGGCTACGGGCTGGGCGTCGGCGTGATGGTCGTCCTGCTGGCGGTGGGCGAGGCGCTGATGGCGCAGGCGAGCGACGAGAAGCTGGTCGGCGGCGGCGAGGTCACCGTGCTCCCCGAGGGGCTCGACGTCGAGGTGATGAAGACGGGCGGGCTCGGGGGGCTGTTCTTCTCGATCCCGAACGCGCGCTTCGTGCAGGGGCAGCTGCTGGCGGGGCCGCGCCTGGCCGCCGACGTGCGCGCGGTGGCGCCGCAGATCGACGGCAAGCTCCTGTATCTGCGGCTGCGCGACGGGCGCGAGCTGCCGGTGCGGGCGAGCGGCGAGGTGCCGTCGGCGAGCGCCGCGGTGGGCGCCGCGCCCGACCTCGACGGCGGGCGCTGGGCCGACGACGCCGGCGACCGCCGGTGGGCCGCGCCGGCGCAGGCCGAGCTGCGCCACGCGATCGACCGCTTCCACCTGCCGCCGGCGAACGTCGCGCGCCCCGAGAGCTGGGCCGAGTGGCACTACTTCAACGTGCTCTCCCCCGACCGGCGCACGTGGGCGTTCGTGACGCTGATGGTCGGCGGGCGCATCGGCCTCCCCGACTCGGCGGGCGTCCCGCGCTGGGGCGGGCAGGTCCTGGTGACGACGCACGTGCAGGGCGGGGGGGCGCGGCGGTTCAGCGCGCGCGTGGGGCCGCGCGACGTGCGCTTCTCGACCGCCGACGCCGACCTGCGCGTGGGGCCGTCGTCGGTGCGCGTGCTCGACGACGGGCGCTACGCCGTGCGCGCCGAGGCGGAGGCCGAGGACGGGAGCGGCGCGCGCGTGACCGTGGACCTCGTGGTGGCGCCGGCGCCGCGCGCGTACTTCCCGGGCGCGACGCTGGAGAGCGGCGACTTCGCGTCGGGGTACGCGGTCGCCGGGCTGCGCGCCGACGCGACGGGGACGGTCTGCGTCGGCGCCGCGTGCGAGCGCTACGACGGGGCGCAGGGGTACCACGACCACAACTGGGGGACGTGGCAGGGGGTGACGTGGGAGTGGGGCGCGGCGCGGGCGGGGGCGTACACGCTGCTCTACGGCCGCGTGCAGCCCCCCGACTCGCTGCGCGCGGCCACGCCGCTCTTCGTCTACCTCGTCGACTCGCTCGGCTTCCGCGCGCTCTTCCGCCCGCGCACGATCCGCTACGAGGACGCGCGCACGGTGACGGTCGGCGGGCGCGCGGTGCGCGTGCCGGCGCGCGGGTGGCTGGAGGACGTGCGCGGGCGCGACACGCTGCGCCTCGAGCTGCTGGTGGAGGACGCCGTCGCGACCGACACGCGGACCGGACTCGTGGAGCGGGGCGAGGCGGAGTACGCGCGCCTCCTCGCGCGCCCCTACTTCGTGCAGATGAAGGGGACGGCGCGGCTGAGCGGGCGGGTCGGCGGGGCGCCGGTGGCGGGGGAGGGGGCGGGGTTCTTCGAGACCTATCGGTAGGGCTGCGGGCTGCGGGATGCGGGTTCCAGATCCGCAGCCCGCAGCCCGCAGCAACTGCTCCGACGCTTGCCCGCCGGTGGGCCGCCCCGTAGCGTCTCCGACGACCCCACCGAGAGGCCCCCGATGTCCCGCTTGCTCCTCGCCGCCGCCCTCCTCGCGCCGGCCGCCGTGTTCGCGCAGGCGCCGCGCCCCATGACGCCCGAGGACGTGATGGGCGTGCGCTCCGTCAGCGACCCGCAGGTCTCCCCCGACGGGCGGTGGATCGCGTACGTCGTCGCGACGACCGACACCACCGAGAACGCCACCGACAGCGACGTCTGGCTGGTGCGCGCCGACGGCGGCGCGCCGCCGCGGCGGCTGACGACGAGCCGCAAGAGCGACGGCTCGCCGCGCTGGTCGCCCGACGGGACCCGGCTGGCGTTCGTCAGCGCGCGCGAGGAGCGCCCGCAGGTCTTCGTCCTCGACCCGAACGGCGGCGAGGCCGAGCGCCTCACCGACTCGAAGACCGCGGTGAGCGGCTTCGCCTGGTCGCCAGACGGGAAGCGCATCGCCTACGTCGCGTCGCGCGCGCCGACGGCCGACGAGGAGAAGCGGCAGCGCATGAAGGACGACGCGATCGTCGTCGACTCGGTGTTCGCGCACACGCGGCTCTGGGTGCTCGACGTCGCGGACAAGAAGACGCGCGAGCTGGTGGCCGGCGACTTCAGCGTCGGCGACCCGCAGTGGTCCCCCGACGGGGCGCAGCTCGCCTACGTGGTGCGCCCGACGCCCAAGGCCGACGACGGCTCCAAGTCGGACATCTTCGTCGTCGCCGCGGCCGGCGGGACGCCGCGGAAGCTGACCGAGAACCCGGGGAGCGACGCGACGCCGCGCTGGTCCCCAGACGGGCGCACGATCGCCTACCTGACCCGCGCCGGCACCTCGGCGGAGGTCGGGATGCTGCGCCTGGCGGCGATCCCCGCGGCGGGCGGCGCGCCGCGCCCGCTCGCGCCCGACTTCGAGTACCAGCCCAACGACATCTGGTGGTCGAAGGACGGCAGGACGCTGCGCGTCGAGGCGCCGACGCGCACGACCAGCAACCTGTTCGAGCTGCCGGCGACGGGCGGCACGCCGCGCCCGCTGTTCGCCGGGCAGCCGTGGGTCGGGCAGTCGTCGTTCAGCGACGACTGGCGCACCATCGCGGTCGTGAAGAGCGACCTGCGCACCCCGCCCGACGTGCACGTCGCCCGCGCCGGCGCGCGCACGCTGGCGAAGCTCACCGACCACAACCCGCAGGTGCGCTCGCTCGCCATCGGCAGGACCGAGGTGCTGCGCTACAGGGGGCCGGGCGGGATGGAGGTCGAGGGGCTGGTCATCTACCCGGCCGACTACGCACCGGGGAAGCGCTACCCGCTCATCACGCAGGTGCACGGCGGCCCCGCGGGCGCGTGGCTCGACCGCTTCCCGTCCAACTACGGCAGCTACGCGCACGTGTGGGCGGGGCGCGGCTGGGTGGTGTTCCAGCCCAACCCGCGCGGCTCGACCGGCTACGGCGAGGCGTTCCTGCGCGCCAACATCAAGGACTGGGGCGTCGGCGACTACGGCGACATCCAGGCGGGGATCGACACGCTCGTCGGGCGCGGCGTCGCCGACCCGGCGCGCCTCGCGCAGGCCGGCTGGAGCTACGGCGGCTACATGACGGCGTGGACGCTCACGCAGACCACCCGCTTCAAGGCCGTGATGGTGGGCGCCGGGCTCACGAACATGGAGTCGATGTACGGCACCAACGACATCCCGAGCACGCTCGACGGCTACTTCGGCGGCACGCCCTACGACAACGTCGAGGAGTACCGCAAGCGCTCGGCGATGACCTACATCAAGCAGGCGAAGACGCCGACGCTGATCCTGCACGGGCAGCAGGACCTGCGCGTCCCGACCGGCCAGGCGCAGGAGCTCTACCTCGGGCTCAAGCGGCAGGGCGTGCCGGTGTCGCTCGTGTTCTACCCGCGCGAGGGGCACGGGCTCGGCGAGCCGCGCCATCAGCTCGACAAGATGCGCCGCGAGCTCGCCTGGATGACGCGCTACACGACGCCCGACCAGAAGGTGATGCAGGAGTGACGCGCGGCGGGCTGCGGGCTGCGGATTCGGAACCCGCAGCCCGCAGCCCGCCGCGCGATCAGAAGCGGCGGTCCGGGTCGTCCGTGCGGTCGAGCCCCGGGCGCGACGACGGGTTGCCGTCCACGCGGTCCTTGGCGTCGTCGAGCGCGTCCTCGACCCTGTCGGCCGCGCGGTGCGCGGCGTTCTTGGTCTTGTCCCACGCGTTCTCGAGCGGGTTGCCCGCGCGGTCGCCCAGCGAGCCCGCGGTGTTCGCGCGGTGCGCCGAGTCGGTCGCGTCGAGCCCCGGGCGCGACGCCGGATTCATGTCGACGCGGTCCTTCAGGTCGTCGACGCTGTTCCCGAGCGCGCTCCCCGTCGACCCGCCGCCGAGGCCGGACGGGCTCAGCCCGCTGCCGCTCCCCATCCCGGCGCCGGTCGTGCCGGCCGACATCCCGCCGGTCAGCCGCGACGACGCGTCGGTCGCGTCGGGGCCGGGACGCGAGGCCGGGTTCATGTCCACGCGGTCCTTCAGGTCGTCGGCCGCGTTGCGGAGCGAGCCGCCCATCGCCGCCGCGCCGCCCATCGCGCCCCCGACCGCCGCGCCCGTGCCCATGCCGCCGCCGAGCGACGACGAGCCCGCGCCCATGCCGCCGGTGCGCGACATCGAATCGGTGGCGTCCGGCCCAGGACGCGACGCCGGGTTGCCGTCGACGCGGTCCTTGAGGTCGTCGATCGCGTTGCGCGCGCCCTGCGCGCCGCGCGTCAGCGCGTCGCCCACGCCGCCGCCGACCGCCGCGCCGGTGCCGCCCATCGACGCGTTCGCGTCGCGCATGCCGGTCGTCGACGAGCCCGTGGTGCGCCCGCGCTCGTAGGCGTGGCGCGCGTAGTCGCGCACCTCGTCCCACTGCCCGTGGCGCGTGCTGACGTCCGACGTCCAGCCGTGGCGCAGGTCGCGCTCGACCTCGTCGAAGCTGCGCGACTGGTAGTCCGGGTTGCGCCCGGCGATGTGGCCGAGGTGGTACGCCGGCTTCACGTCGTCGTAGTCGCGGCTGGCCGTGCTGCCGCGCGCGCTGTCGAAGTGCGTGCGGTAGTACTCGTCGTCGTCGCCGGTGGCGTGGCTCGCCGCCTCGGAGATCGCGCGCCCGGCCCACCACCCGCTCACCGCGCCGGCGATCCCGCCGATGATCGTGCCGATCGGGCCGCCGAGCGACCCGAGCGCGGCGCCCGTGAGCACGCCCGAGATCCCGCCCACCGCCTCGCCGATCTCGTCGCCCGGGTTGATGTCGTCGCGCCGCGTCTCGCGCGCGGCGCGGTCCACGTCCACCACGTCGTCGCGCGGCGCGTCGGCGCGCGGCGCGCCCGCGCGCATCGAGTCGCCGACCAGCGACTCGCTGGTGGCGTTGCTGTCGGGGGCACCGCTGCGATCCAGCCCGCGCTCCCGCATCCGATCGTTGAGGTCGTCCGCCTGGTTCCGGTCCATGGAGTCCTCGCTGCTGGCGTCACTGGTTCGGGCTGTCGCATCGCTTCCGCTGCGCGGGACGCCGCGACGCGCGACGGCGGAGCGCGCTTCGGGGGGGCAAGAAGGGGACCCGACCGCCCGGTCCCCCGTGCGCGCGCCCGAGCCCGCCGCGAGCCGGTCCGCCGCTAGTGGTATTCCGGGTCGCGGCGGTGCGCCGTGTCGGCGTCGGTCTCGCGGCGCTCGCCCAGCCCGCCCTCGGGCCCCGCCTGCTCGCCGATCACCACCCCCCCCGACGCCACGTAGTCGGTGCTCGGCTCCCCGCGCCGCGCGCGGGCGAGCTCGTCGGGGTCGACCGCGCTGCCGGCGCTCCCCAGCACGCTCGTGTCGCGGCGCACGCCGGCGCCCTCCGACCGCGCGTGGCCGTAGGCGTCGCGCACGTACGGGCGCACCGCGTCCCACTCGCCGTGGCGGCCGCGCAGGTCGCCGTCCCACGCGCGCCGCAGGTCGGTCTCGATCGCGGTGAACTCGCGCCCGCGCCAGTCGGGGTTGTGCGCCGCGAGGTGGCCGAGCTGGTACGCCGGGCGGGCCGAGTCGAAGCCGCGGTCGGTCGGCGTGCCCCCCTCGTAGAGCGCGCGGTAGTGGGCGTCGTGCGACTCGTCGTACGGGACCTCGCCCGCCGCCTGCCCGCCGAACCACCCGCCGAGCGCGCCCGCGGTGGCGCCGACGACCATCCCGATCGCGACGCCCACCGGCCCGCCGGCCAGCGACACGAGCCCCGCGGCCGCGCCGGCCGCCGCGCCGGCGAGCACGCCGGCCAGCCCGCTCGTGATCTCGACGCTGCGCTTCTCGTCGGCGTCCATCGGCCGCACCGCGTCGCCGCCCCCCGCCGGCGCGGTGGCGGGGCGCCGGGCGGCGGGGAAGGACGCGGTGTCGGCGAGCTGCGGGTGGTCGGCCCGCGGGTCGCGCGGCGGCTCGGGCGTGTCGGGCGTCATGGGTTCTCTCCGTCTCGTGTGTGCTGCCGGAGGCGGCAAGTTCGGGACCCCGAAACCTTGACACCGCCGCGCCCGCCGCGCCGATTCGGCGCATGGCCAGGGCGACCGGCGACGACGCGTCGCGCACCCGCGTGCGCATCGGCACCCAGGGGTGGAACTACGACGCCTGGGTGGGGCCGTTCTATCCGTCCGGGACGCGCGTCGGCGACTTCCTGGGGATGTACGCGCGCGCGTTCCGCACGGTGGAGGTCGACTCGACCTTCTACGCGATCCCGCCGGTCAAGACGGTGCGCGGGTGGGCCGACCGCACCCCGGCCGACTTCGCGTTCGCGCTCAAGCTGCCGCAGGAGATCACGCACGAGCGCCGCCTGCGCGGCGCCGACGCGCGTGCCGCGGCCGACCTGTTCTTCGACCGCGCGCGCGAGCTGGGCCCCAAGCTCGGGCCGATCCTCGTGCAGCTCGGCCCCGACTTCGCCCCCGCCGAGCTGCCGGCGCTGGTCGAGTTCCTCCCGCACCTGCCGCGGGACCTGCACGTCGCCGTCGAGTTCCGCCAGCGCGGCTGGCTGACCGACGGGGTGCTCAACCTGCTCGCCGAGCACTCGGTGGCGGTCGCCCTCACCGACGCCCGCTGGATCCCGCGCAAGACGATGCTCGCCCTCGCCGAGCGCCCCACCGCGCCGTTCGCGTACGTGCGCTTCATGGGGCCGAACCGCGACATCGTCGACTACTCGCGCATCCAGGTCGACCGCTCGCGCGAGATCGAGCAGTGGGCGGGGGCGCTGCGGGCGCTGGCGGGGCGCGTCGAGGGCGGGGTGTGGACGTACGTGAACAACCACTTCGCCGGCCACTCGCCGTCGAGCGCCCGCGACCTGCAGCGGCTCCTCGGCCAGCGCCCGGTGCAGCCGGACGAACTCGGCGACCAGCTGGCGTTGTTCTGACGGTCCTCCGCGCCGGACGCTGCGGGCTGCGGGCTGCGGGCTGCGAGCTGCGGGTTCGGATCCGCAGTCCGCAGCCCGCAGCTAGCTTCCGCCCATGTCCCGCCGCACGACCTCCCTCCTCGTCCTGGCCGGCGTCGCCGCGCTGATCTGCGCGCGGCTCGGCGTCTGGCAGCTCTCCCGGCTCGGCGAGCGGCGCGCGCACAACGCCTCCGTGGCCGCGCGCCTGCGGCAGCCGCCGGTGGCGCCCTGGGGCCTCCCCGCCGACACGGCCGAGCAGCGCTACCGCCGCGTCGTCCTCGCCGGGCGCGCCGACTACGCGCACGAGTTCGTGCTGGTGAACCGGTCGCGCGACGGCTCGCCGGGCGTGCACATCGTCACCCCCGTGCGCGTCGCCGGGCGCGACACCGTCGTGCTGCTCAACCGCGGGTGGATCTACTCCCCCAACGGCACCGACGTCGACCTGGCGCGGTGGCGCGAGGGGGACTCGGTGACGGTCGACGGCTACGTCGAGATCCCGTCGCGTCGCCCGGGGCCCGGCCGCCTCTCGGCGGAGCGCGACGTCGTCGCGTACCGCTGGCTCGACGCCGCCGACGTCGCGCGCCACGTCGGCGCCCCGGTGACGCCGTACTACGTCGTGTGGAGCGCGCCGCCGGGCGAGGAGCAGCCGCCCCCCGACCGCCCCGTGCGCGTCCCCCCGCCGGCGCTCGACGAGGGGTCGCACTTCAGCTACGCGGTGCAGTGGTTCTCGTTCGCCACCGTGGCGGTGGTCGGCGGCGCGGCCTTCGCGCGCGCCGACCGCCGCCGGCGCGGCTGAGCGGCGTCAGACCGCCGCGCCGCGCCCCACGTCGGCGTCGCGCCGCTGCGTGACCATCCCCGACAGCAGCAGCGCCAGCCCGAGGAAGAGGTGCAGCCCGATGTCGGCGCCGCCGAGCGGGACGAGCCCCAGCCCGTCGGGGATGACGTAGCCGAGCGCCGCCAGCACGAGGTACGTGAGCCCCGCGCCGAGCAGGAACGAGCGCGCGGCGCCGTACGCGCGCGCGCCGAGGATCCCCCAGAGGCCGAACACGAGGTGCACGACGTTGTGCACGACGTTCACGGGGAAGATCCCGAAGAGCTTGGGCGCCAGCTCGTGGTCCGCCGTCATGTCCATCCCGGTGGCCGCGAACCCGGCCAGCCCGACCAGGACGAACGCCCACCCGAACACCTGCGAGAGTCGCTGCGCTGCCGTCATGACACCATCCGCGTGCGGGGATCCGGCGCGCCCCCCGCGCGCCACGGCCGCCGCACGGGCAAGGCGCTTGCCGCCCGGGGCGCCTCAGCCCGCGCGTTCGACGGCGGGGCCGCGCTCGGCGCCGCGCGTCGGCAGCTGCAGCAGCAGGACGGCCGCCGCGATGAGGGCGCCGCCGAGCAGCGTCGCCGGCGTCAGCGGCTGCGACAGCACCAGCGCGCCGAGCACCGCGGTCCAGAAGGGCTCGACCGTGCTGACGATCGCGGCGCGCACCGGGCCGAGCCCGCCGAGCCCCTTCATGAACGCCTGGAACGCGATCGCCGTGCACAGCACCGCGAGCCCGGCCACGGCGCCCCACGACGCCAGCGGGAGCCGCGCGGTGAACGTCCCCTCCGCCAGCGCGCCGAGCGCGAACGCCGTCGCCGCGCCGGTGGTCACGAGCAGCGACGCGAGCTGCGGCGTGGCCCGCCCCTGCAGCCCGCCGAGGTACGGGATGTAGACCGCGTACACGAGCGCCCCCGCCAGCGCGAGCAGCACCCCCGGCCACTGCGTCCCCGTGGCGCCCGACGGCGCGCCGACGGTGCAGACGATCCCGGCCAGCGAGAGCCCGAGCGCGACGACCTTCCGCCCGTCGACGCGCTCGGTGCCGCGCAGCGCGGCGAACAGCGCCACCCACGCCGGGAACGTGTAGAAGAGGAAGCCGAGCGTCGCCGCCGGGATCCAGCGCAGCGCCGACAGGCTCAGGAACGCGACCGCCGCCTGCCCGGCCCCGGCCACCGCCAGCTCGCGCGCCAGCCCGGCGCCGCGCGGCACGGTGCGCGGGTCGGCCACGCGCGGCAGCGACCGGAGCCCGACGGGGAGCAGCAGCAGCGCCGCCACCGCGTAGCGCCAGAAGAGCAGCGTGGTGAGCGCCGTCCCCGCGCGCGTGGCGACGACGGTGAGGATGCTGATCGAGCCGAAGCAGCAGGCGGCGAACGCGACCAGCAGGCTGGCGCGCGCCGCGGACGGGCGGCTCACAGCACCGTGCCGCTGAGCACCGCGATCGCGACGCTGAAGTAGATCAGCAGCCCGGTCACGTCCACCAGCGTCGCCACGAACGGCGCCGACGCGCTGGCCGGGTCGAAGCCGGCGCGCCGCAGCACGAACGGCAGCATCGACCCGGCGAGCGAGCCGAAGGTGACGACCCCCAGCAGCGTCGCGCCGATCGTCGCGGCGACGCGCGTGTGGTACTGCCCGTAGTCGTACCACCCCATCGCGTGCCACACGAGCACGCGCGCCAGCCCGAGCGTGCCGAGCACCGCGCCCAGCGCGAGCCCCGACAGCAGCTCGCGCCCCGCCACCCGCCACCAGTCCTTGAGCGAGATCTCGTTGAGCGCCATCGCGCGGATGATCAGCGACGTGGCCTGCGACCCCGAGTTCCCCCCCGAGCTGACGATGAGCGGGATGAACAGCGTCAGCAGCTCGGCGCGCCCGAGCCGCCCCTCGTAGCGCTCGATCACCGTCGCGGTCAGCAGCGAGCCGGCGAAGAGCACGCACAGCCAGCCGACGCGCTTGCGGATGATCGCGGGGAGCCCGACGCTCATGTACGGGTCGTCGAGCGCCTCCATGCCGCCGAGCTTCTGCACGTCCTCGGTCTGCTCCTCCTGGATGACGTCGATCACGTCGTCGATCGTCACCACGCCGAGCAGCCGGTGCTGGTCGTCCACCACCGGCACGGCGACGAAGCCGTAGTTCGACGTCACGCGCGCGACCTCCTCCTGCTCGGCGCTCGCGGTCACCGTCACGACGTCGCTCCACGCCAGGTCGACGAGGCGCGCGCCCTCGGGGGCCGCCAGCAGCTCGCGCAGCGACAGCACGCCGCGCAGCCGCCCCTGGTCGTCGGTCGTGTAGACGGTGTACATCGCCTCGCGCCGCTCGGCGCGCGCCATCGCCCGCACGCGGCGCAGCGCCTCCTCGACCGTCAGCGCCTCCGGGACCGAGACGAACTCGGTCGTCATCAGCCCGCCCGCCGAGTAGGGCTCGTAGGCGAGCAGGCGCTCGGTCTCCTCGCGCGCCTCCAGCGGGATCTGCTCGAGGATCTCCTCGGCCCGCTCCTCGTTCTCCTCCGCCAGCGCCTCGAGCACGTCCGCGCGCTCGTCGGGCGTCATCTGCGTGACGATCTCCGCCGCCTGGCGGGTGCTCATCGCCTCGAGCACCTCGGAGCGCAGCTCGTCGTCGAGGTGCTCCAGCACGTCGGCGGCGCGCGCGGCGGGGAGGGCGCGCAGCAGGTCGGAGACCCGCTCCCTCGGTAGCGCCTCGGCCACGTCCGCCAGGTCGGCGGGGTGCAGCTCCTCCGTCTCCAGCGCCACGCTCCCCGGCTCCTCGTCGAGCATCACGAGGATGTCCGGCGCCAGCAGCGCCGCCACGCCGTGGGCGCGGTCGGTGCCGTCGTCGGACGGGTGGGGTGGCGTCATCCGGGCGTCCTCACGGAGGGCGGGGGAGGGGCGGCGAGCCGGGCAAGCTAACCGGCCCCGGACGCGCCCGGTACCGCGCCGCGCGCGCGCCTCAGAGCGTCGGCAGCCGCCGCTCCTCGCGCACCGCGGCGAGCGCGCACCCCGCCAGCGCGACGGCGTCGGCGAGCATCGCGGGCGTCACGGTCCCGTCGTGCTCGACCACCGCGCCCCCCATCGTCACCTCGGCGCGCGTGACGCCGGGGACGCCGGCGAAGGCCGTGTACACGGCGCGCACGGCGTGGACGGCGGTCATCCCGGCGATGGTGAGGTGGGCGGTGCGCATCCCGAACGCTAACCGGCGCCGGGGCGGGTCGAACATCCCATGAGGACGGGGGCGGGCACGCGCACCTTGGGACACGCCGGCCGAGGACCCGCCGCGTCCACCCTCCGACCACGCCACCGCGATGTCCCTCTCGCTCCTCCACGTCGTCGCGATCGCGACGCTGAACGCGGTCTCCGTCCCCGCGCTCCCCGAGTGCTCGCCCCGCCTCTCGGTCGACGAGCGCGCGCACTGCGTCCTCGTCACGCCGGCCGGAGAGAAGGCGCTCGCCGCGATCGGGCAGAACGCCCCCGCCGACGCGCCGCTCGAGGTCAGGCAGGCGCACGCCGCGCTCGTGCCGTCGTTCGCGCGCTACGTGATCCGCACCGCCGGCGTCGCCGCGGCGCAGGAGGCGCTGTCGCGCGCGACCCCGGACGCCTACCCGAAGTACACCGGGCGGTCGCTCGCCCAGTGGCGCACCGACTGGGTCGCGTCGATCGGGGGGACCGCCGTGCGCTGAGCCGGGACCCGGGGCGGGGCGGGGGCGCTTAGCTTTGCGGCTGCCCCCACCCCGCATCCCGGCCCATGCACGTCGCCTTTCTCGGACTCGGCGCCATCGGCGCCCCCATGGCGCGCCACCTCGCGGCGCCCCCGTTCTCCCTCGCGGTCTGGAACCGGAGCGCCGCGCGCGCCGACGCCTTCGTCGCCGTGCACCCGGGGACGCGCCGCGCCGCCACCCCCGCCGACGCGGCGCGCGGCGCCGCGGTGGTCGTCACCTGCCTGCCGACGTCGCGCGAGGTCGAGGCGCTGCTCGACGGCCCCGACGGCCTGCTCGCCGGCCTCGCCGAGGGGGCGGTGCTGGTGGACTGCACGTCGGGCGACCCGGCGGGCTCGCGCCGCGTCGCCGCGCGCTGCGCCGAGCGCGGGGTGGCGTTCCTCGACGCGCCGGTGAGCGGGGGCGTCGTCGGCGCCGAGAAGGGGGCGCTCACCGTGATGGTCGGCGGCGACGCGGCGACGCTGGCGCGCGTGCGCCCCGTGCTCGAGGCGTTCGGGCAGAAGATCGTGCACTGCGGCGGCGTCGGCGCCGGCGACGCGGTCAAGGCGGTCAACAACGCGCTGCTCGCGGTGCACCTGTGGAGCGCCGCCGAGGGGCTCGCCGCGCTCGCCAAGGCGGGGATCGACCCGGCCGTCGCCCTCGACGTCATCAACACGTCGAGCGGCCGCTCCAACAGCAGCATGAACCTGTTCCCCGAGCGCGTCCTGTCGCGCGCCTTCCCGCGCACCTTCCGCCTCGCGCTGCTGGACAAGGACGTGGGGATCGCCGCCGACGTCGCGCGCGAGCAGCGCACCCCGTCGCCGCTCCTCCAGCTCACCGCGGAGCTCTTCCGCACCGCGCACCACGCGCTCGGCGAGGAGGCCGACCACGTCGAGGTCGTGCGGCTCGTCGAGCGGTGGGCGGGGGTCGAGATCGTCCCGCCGGCCACGATCGCCGCCGAGGACGCGGCGTCGATCCTGGAGCAGCCGCTGTGAGCGCGGCCGACCTCGCCCACGCGGCCGACGCGCTCGACGTCGCGGCGGTGCGCGCCGCCTTCCCGGCGCTGCAGCGCGTGCACGGCGGGCACCCCGTCGCGTACTTCGACGGCCCGGGCGGCACGCAGGTGCCGCGCGCGGTGGTCGACGCGATGGCCGACTACCTCCTGCACCACAACGCGAACACGCACTGGGCCTACCCGACGAGCGTCGAGACCGACGCGGTCATCACGGCCGCGCGCGAGGCGGCGGCCGACCTGCTCGGCGGCGCGCCGGGCGAGATCGTCTTCGGCCACAACATGACGACGCTCGCCTTCCACCTCGCGCGCGCGCTGCGGCGCGGCGGCGCCGACGTGGCGCCGTTCGGCCCCGGCGACGAGGTCGTGGTCACCGAGCTCGATCACCACGCCAACGTCGCGCCCTGGCGCACGCTGGCGCAGGAGTGCGGCGGCGCGGTGCGCGTGGCGCGCCTCGACCCGGCCACCGGCACGCTCGACTGGGACCACCTGGCCGCGCAGCTCGGCCCGCGCACGCGCCTGCTCGCGATCGGCGCGGCGTCCAACGCGCTCGGCACGCAGGTCGACGTCGCCGCGGCGGCGCGCCTCGCGCGCGGCGTCGGCGCGCTGACCTTCGTCGACGGCGTGCACGCGGTGCCGCACCTCCGCTTCGACGTGCGCGCGCTCGCCGCCGCCGGCGTCGACTTCGTCGGCTGCTCGGCGTACAAGTTCTACGGCCCGCACGCCGGGCTGCTGTGGGGCCGCGCCGAGCTGCTGGCGGGGCTCGACGTCCCGAAGCTCGCCCCCGCGCCCTCGGGCGCGCCCGAGCGCTTCGAGACGGGCACGCAGAACCACGAGGGGATGGCCGGCACCTCCGCGGCGGTCGACTTCCTCGCCTCGCTCGGCGACGACGCCGGCGCGCCGTCGGGCGCGCGGCGCGAGCGGCTCGGGCGCGCCTACGGACGGCTGCACGCCGCCGGCAGCGCGCTCCTCGCGCCGCTGTGGGAGGGGCTGCGCGCGCTCCCCGACGTCACCCTCTACGGCCCGCCCCCCGGAACCCCCCGCACGCCCACGGTGTCCTTCACCGTCGGCGGCGTCCCGTCGCGGCAGGTCGCGCGCGCCCTCGCGGCGCGCGGCGTCTTCGTCTCGCACGGCGACTTCTACGCGCAGACCGTCGCCGAGCGCTTGGGCGTGGCCGGCGCGGGGTTCGTGCGCGCGGGGTGCGCCGCCTACACGACCGCGGCGGAGGTCGAACGGCTCGTGGACGGCGTGGCGGCGCTCGTCCGCGCCTGATCGCGTCCCGTCCCGCGTCGCCTGCGCGTCGTCCCGCCCCACGCTTCCTTTCCCCCATGCCGATCGCCACCCGACGCGCGCTGCTCGCGGCCGCCCTCGCCCTCCCCGCCGCCGCGCTGACGGCGGCGCCGCTCGCCGCGCAGGCGCCCCGCGTCACCAAGGACGCCGCGGCGCCCGCGCGCGCAGCGTCCGAGGCGCCGCTCAAGCTCGCGCCCCGCCCGACGTCCACGCCCATCTCGGTCGCGGACCTCATGACGCGCGTCTACCTCTACGCCGACGACTCGCTGATGGGGCGGCAGGTCGGGACGCCGTGGAACGACAGGGCCACCGACTACATCGCCGCCGAGCTGCGTCGCCTAGGCCTCGAGCCGGCGGGGGAGAACGGGAGCTACTTCCAGTCCGCGGTGGAGCGCCGCGCGCTCGTCACGACGAGCAGCTTCGGCGCCGAGGGCGCGCCGGCGATGACGCTCGGCCGCGACTTCGTGCCGCGCGACCCGCTCGGCGCGATCCGGCCGTTCGACGGGCTCCCGATCGTCTACGGCGGCACGTGGGGCGAGCCGACGGTGCTCGGCGGCGACGCCGCCGCGGGGAAGGTCGTGCTCCTCACCACGCCGCTCGACGCCGCCGGGCGCCCCACGTGGAACAACCTGCGCATCCCGATCACCCGGCAGTTCGCCGGCGCGGCCGCCGTCGTCGTGGCGGCGCTCGACGGGATCCCGGACGAGTTCCGCGAGCAGCTGCTGCAGTCGGGGATCGGCGTGCGCGGCGACGTCGAGGCGGCCGAGGCCGCCGCCCCGCCGCAGCCCGAGTTCGTGTGGGTGACGCGCGCGGCCGTCGCGGCGCTGCTCGGCGCGCTCGCCGCCGACGCGCGCGTTGC
>NZ_JARGEK010000007.1 GCF_029211165.1 Roseisolibacter sp. H3M3-2 | reverse complement strand
CGCGGCGCCCCGCCCGGCCGCCCGCGCGCTCCCCGTGATGGACGCGGCGACCGCGCGCGCCGGGACGCCGGCCGCGCCGACGCCGGTGTCGTACCCGCACCTCGGGAAGATCCTCGCCGTGTCGAGCGGCAAGGGGGGCGTCGGCAAGTCGACGGTCGCCGTGAACCTGGCCGCCGCGCTGGCCAAGCAGGGCGCGCGCGTGGGGATCATGGACGCCGACATCTACGGCCCGAACCTCCCGCTGATGCTGGGGGTGAACGAGCCGCCGCCGGTGCGCGACAACATGATCCAGCCGCTGCTCGCCTACGGCGTGAAGGTCATGAGCATCGGCTTCCTGATCGAGCGCGACCAGCCGGCGATCTGGCGCGGGCCGATCGTGATGAAGGTGATCAACCAGTTCCTGAAGGACGTGGCGTGGGGGGAGCTGGACTACCTGCTGGTCGACATGCCCCCCGGCACGGGCGACGCGCAGCTGTCGCTGGTGCAGGCGACGCACGTGCACGGCGCGATCGTCGTCACCACGCCGCAGCAGGTCGCCGTCGGCGACGCGCTGCGCGGCGTGCGCATGTTCGAGCGCACGGGCGTCCCGGTGCTCGGCATCGTCGAGAACATGAGCTACCTCGAGAACCCGGAGACGGGGAAGCCGATCGCCGTGTTCGGCTCGGGCGGCGGGCAGGCGCTGGCCGACGAGGTCGGGGTGCCGCTGCTCGGGCAGGTGCCGCTCGACCCGCGCGTGGTCGAGGGCGGGGACACGGGGCGCCCGATCGTCGCCGCCGCCCCGCAGACCGGCGCCGCCCGCGCGCTCGCCGCGCTCGCGACGCGCGTCGCGGAGCGGGTGGGGGAGCGGTATCCGGAGATGGCGGGGCGCTGAGGCCGACCGCCCTCCTCGACGCTCGACGCTCCACGCTCGACGCTCCCTCCTGGCGCCGCGACGCCGCGGGCGTCGAGCGTCGAGCGTCGAGCGTCGAGGGGAGACGTCGATGAACAGCCTCCCCATCGCCGAACGCGACGGCGGCGTCTCCGTCGCGGCCACGGGCGAGCACGGGGCGCTGGTGCGCGACCCGCTGCCGCGCGTCATCCGGCGGGTCGCGATCCCGGCGGTCGCGTCGAACCTGCTGATGACGGTGTTCCTTGCCGCCGACGCGTTCTGGGTCGGGCGGCGGCTGGGGGCGACGGCGCTGGCGGCGGTGACGGCGTCGGTGTTCTGGGTGTGGATGGGGATCGCCGTCGCCGAGATGGTCAGCATCGGGCTGACCGCGGTGGCGGCGCGGCGGCACGGCGAGCGGCGGCCGGCCGACGCGGCGCGCGCGGCCGGCGACGCGCGGGTGCTGACGCTCGCGCTGGGCGTCGCGGCCGCCGTCGCGGGGCACGCGTGGCTCGACGGGATGTTCGCGGCGATGCGCACGCCGGCCGACGTGGCGGCGGTGGGGCGCGTCTACCTCGGGCGCTACCTGCTCGCGGCGCCGGTGCTCTACGGCTACTTCGTCGTCGACGCGACGTTCCGCGCCTCGGGCGACACGCGCACGCCGTTCGTGATCCTGCTGGCGTCGGTGGCGCTGGCGCTGGTGCTCGACCCGCTGCTGATCCTCGGGCTGGGCGGGCTGCCGCGCCTCGGCATCGCGGGGGCGGCGACGGCGACGGTGCTCACGCGGTCGCTCGCGTTCGCGGTCGGGCTGGTGCTGCTCTGGCGCCGCGGGATGATCCGCGTCGGCGCGCCGCGCCCCGACGTGATGCTGCGGATCGCGCGCATCGGCCTCCCCACCGCGTCCACGGGGGTGCTGTTCAGCGTCGTCTACGTGCTCGTCGCGCGCACCGCCTCGACCTTCGGGACGCCGGCGCTGGCGGCGCTGGGGCTCGGCTTCCGCGTCGAGAGTTGGCTGTACATGATCGGCGTCGGCTTCGGCGCCGCGGCGGCGGCGGTGGTCGGGCAGAACCTGGGCGCGGGGCTCACGGAGCGGGCGCGGCGCGCCGGGTGGACGATGCTGGCGTGGGCGAGCGCGCCGGCGGTGCTCGTGACCACGCTCGAGCTGCTCGTCCCCGAGTCGCTCGCGGCGGCGTTCACGGGCGACGCCTCGGTGATCGCCGAGACGGCGCGCTACCTCCGCATCGTCGCGGTGTCGCAGCTCGTGGTGTGCGCCGAGGTGGTGCTCGAGGGCGCGCTCGGCGGGGCGGGGGCGACCGTCGCGCCGATGCTGGCGTCGACGTCGCTGACGCTCGCGCGCGTGCCGCTCGCCGCGTGGGCCGCCGCGCGCTGGGGCGTCGACGGGCTGTGGTGGGTCATCTCGCTCACCGCCACCGCGCGCGGGCTCGCGATGATGGCGCTCTGGCGGTGGGGACGCTGGCAGCGCAACGTGGTCTGACTCCCTCCCTCATGCGCATCGTCACCCTCCTCACCGACTTCGGCACCGCCGACGGCTACGTGGCCGAGCTGAAGGGCGTGCTGCTCTCGCAGGCGCCCGGCGTGACGGTCGTCGACGCGTCGCACGACGTGCCGGCGCACGACGTCGAGAGCGGGCGCCTGGCGCTCGCGCGCTACTGGCGGCGCTTCCCGCCCGGCACCGTGCACGTCGCGGTCGTGGACCCGGGCGTCGGCGGCGGCCGCGCGGCGCTGGCGGTGGAGAGCGACGGGCGCTTCTTGGTCGGCCCCGACAACGGCGTGCTGTCGCCGGCGCTGCTGGCCGCGGGCGCGCGCGTCGTCACGCTCCCCGTGCCGCCGCGCGCCGCGCCGACCTTCCACGGCCGCGACCTCTTCGCCCCGGCGGCCGCCCGCCTCGCGCTCGGCGAGCCGCTCGACGCGCTCGGCACCCCCGCCGACGAGCCGCTCGTCCGTCGCACCCCCGAGGCCCGCCGCCTCGCCGACGGCGCGATCGAGGGCGCCGTGATCGCCATCGACCGCTTCGGCAACGCCGTCACCAACCTGCTGTCGTTCGGCGGCGGCGCGATCGAGGTGGACGGCCGGCGCGTCGAGGTGCGGCGCGTCTACGAGGACGTGGCGCCCGGCGCGCCGGTGGCGCTGGTCGGCTCGAACGGGCTGCTGGAGATCGCGGTGCGCGAGGGGAGCGCGGCGGGGCAGCTGGGGTTGGCGAGGGGGACGAGGGTGGTCCTGCGGCAGGGTCGGCGAAGTTAGGGCGAACTCGGGAACGGCGAACTCGGGAACGGCGAACTCGGGAACGGCGAACTCGGGAACCGCGAACTCGGGCGGGGCGAACTCGGGAAGGTCGAATTCGGGAACGGCGAGGGCCCCCGGCTGGCGCGTCCAGTCCGAGGGCCCTCGCCGTTCTCGAGTTCGCACCTCTCGTATTCGCGGTACCCGAGTTCGCCGTTCCCGACCCCGCCCTACCGGGCCCTCAATCCGCCCTCGGCGGCCGCGCCACGAACGCCGCCCGCGGCGCGTGCCCCGACGACGGCGCGGGGCGCTCGCGCTCGGGACGCGCGCGGGGGGGCGTCGGCGGGACCGACTCGACGGCGTCCACCGACGCGCGGTCGGTCGGGCCCCCGGTCGCGATGCGCCCGTCGTACAGGTGGCCGGCGCGGGAGCGCAGAGCGCCCGTCCCCTTCTGCAGCTCGGACGCGACCTCGCCGCCGATGAGGAGGACGACCATCGACAGGTACATCCAGGTGAGCAGCACGATCACGCCGCCGATCGTGCCGTACGTCTTGTTGTAGCTGCCGAAGTTCTGGACGTAGGCGCGGAAGCCGAGCGTGACGATCAGCCAGAGCGCCGTCGTCACCAGCGCGCCGACGAGCGCGTGGTGCTTGTGCTGCTTGATCGCCGGGAGGTAGTAGTAGACCGCCCACCCGCTGGCGACGAGCAGCCCGAGCGCGATCGCGTACTGGGCGATCGCCCACACCCAGCGCCCGACGGCGCCGATGCCGAGCGGCTCCGCGATCGCGTCGACGATGTCGCCGCCGGCGAGCATCGTGATCGTGGCGAAGACGAACAGCCCGCCGACGCCGATCAGGCAGGCGAGGGCGATCAGCTTCTTCTTCCAGTAGGGGCGCGGGTCCTTCGGGATGTCGTAGGCGGTGTTCAGCGCGTCCATCAGGGCGCTGAAGACGTTCGACCCCGACCAGAGCGCGAGCAGCGCGCCCACCGACACGAGCCCGGGGGCGTTCTCGGCGAACACCACCGACTCGACCACGTTCACCACCAGCGCGTACGCCTCCTGCGGGACGGCGCCCTGGATCTTCTCGAGCAGGAAGGTGAAGGTCTCGCGCTTGTCGCCGACGAGGCTGAGCAGCGGCGCGAGGAAGAGGAAGATCGGGAAGAGCGAGAAGAAGAAGTAGTAGGCCGTCTGTGCGCCGAGGCCGAGGACGTTGTCGTCCATCACCTCGCGGGCCGTCTGCTTCACGAGCGGTCCGATGCGGTGCCCCTTGAACGTCATGCGAAAGCCCCCCTCCGGCTGCGGTTCGGCATGCGCGGGAGGGGGGCAATCCGTGGGCCGCCGGCGGGCGGGCGAGTCCGTCAGTCGCGCGGCGGGGGGACCGCGGTGGGGCGGCGGGCGGCGACGATGCCGCCGATCGGGGTCGGCGTCTGCCAGACCGGGACGCCGTCGCGCTCCGCCGGGACGGTGCCGACGGCGCGGCGCCCCGCGCCTCCCGCCGGCGTCCCGCCGGTGTGGGTCCCGGCGCGGGAGAGCAGCGCGGCGCCGAAGCCGGCGGTGGCGGCGACCCAGGTGAGCCCCAGCGCCGCCACCCGCACCACGAAGGCGACCATCGGGAGCCCCTGCAGCGCGGCGGCGGCGATCCAGAGGGCGAGGTAGACCAGCAGCCCCACGGTCAGCGCCCGCAGCGCCTCGCCGCGCGCGGCGGTGGCCTTCCAGTCGCCCGGCGCGCCGGCGATGGCGCGCCCGGTCACGAACGAGACGGCCAGGAAGCCGAGCGTCAGCAGCCCGGCCACCGCCAGGATCAGGGCGACGACCGCCAGCGGGACCGCCAGGATCCCCACCACGGTGACCACCAGCAGCAGGACCATCGTGACCAGCGCGGGGAGCACCAGCAGCTGCCCCACCAGCCCCGCCGCGATCGCCCGGCCCACGCTGCGCTGGAGCGTGTCGGCCACCCCGTCGAGGTAGGTGCTCCCCGAGACCAGGACCCCGATCCCGATGAGCAGCAGGATCGCGAGCCAGCCGAGCGTGAGCGTCAGCCCCCGCCACGGGGAGGCGGTGGCGGCGGCGCCACCCTCGCCCACTCGCGACCAGGCCGGCTCCTGCGAGAACGATTCGGCGTCCCCGGCGACCGTGCCGCCGGGGATCACCCGGACGTCGCCCAGCACCGAGACGGCGTTGCCGGTCACCCGGGCGCCGGAGCGGACGGTGACGTCGCCGCGCAGCGCGACCACGTCGCCCTCGACCGTTCCCTGCACGTCGACGTCGCCCTGGAGCACGACGACGCCGCCGGTGGTGGTGCCGGCCGGGACCGTGAGCGCCCCCACGCGCACCGCCCCCTCCGCCGGCCGGGGAGCCGGCTGGGCGGAGAGGGCGGTGGAGGCGGGAGATCCGAGGAGCAGGGCGGCGCCGAGGGCGAGCCAGGACCGGAGTCGGCGCACGGCCGTCACCCCTGCGACCGGCGTCCCGGGGCGGCGACGGCGCGGCGCAGGCCGGCCGTCGCCCCCACCACCGCCAGCACGAAGGCGGCGAGGGCGAGGAGCAGGACGACCCCGTTGTCGGGGGCCTGCCCGCCGAGCAGCTCGCGGGCGAAGCTCGCCAGCCCGGCGCGGGCCGTGGCCTGCGTCCGATCGAGGGCGGCCCCGCCGAGCAGAGCGAGCAGATCGACCCGGGCGACGATCCAGAGGGTCGCCAGCGAGACGACGGTGGCGAGGCTGAGCCCCCCGGCGGCCGCGAGGACGCGGGCGGGGGTTGACTGCGGCACGAGCCGGGCGAGGGCGTCGCGGGCCGCGACGTGCCAGGGCTCGAACACCTGGACCTGGCTCATCACCCGGTCGGCGAACAGCGGGGCGGGCGACAGGTGCGGGAGCAGGTCGAGCTCCAACGCGACCGCACGCGCCGTCTCCAGCTCCGCCGAGCAGTCGGGGCATTCCTTGACGTGCGCCTTGAGCGGCGCGACGCCGAAGCCGGCCTCGCCGTCGATGAGCAGGTCGATCTCTTCGGGCAGTAGATGACGGTTCACGTGGGCTCCTCCTGCCCGGCGTACGGCCGGGGCGGAGCGGAGGTTTCAGGGCCGCCGCGGGGGGTGATCGGGGTCACGGGACGCCTCACTGGCGCAGGTCCTCCAGCGCCCGACGCAGCTCGTGGCGGGCGCGGTGGATGTAGGTCTTCACGGTCCCCAGCGGGAGGTCGAGGGTGGTCGCGATCTCCTCGTACGACCGCCCCTCCACGTGCCGGAGCATGATGCACGATCGGTACTCGGGGCGGAGCTTCGCGATCGCGCGCTCGATCGCCGTGCCCAGCTCGCGGGCCTCCAGCTCGTCGAGCGCCGACTCCTGCTGCGCCGCCAGGTCGAACGTCGTGGCCTCGACCTCGGCGGCGGTGGTGGCGTGGGGCGAGCCGTCCATGCTCACCGTGTCCAGCCGCTTCCGCCGCATCCAGTCGATCGCGACGTTGTTCGCGATCTTGAACAGCCAGCTCGAGAACTTGAACTCGGGGCTGTACTTGTCGATGTGGTTCAGGACCTTGATGAAGGCGTCCTGCGCCAGGTCCTCGGCGGTCTCGCGGTCGCGGACCATGCGGAAGACGAGCGAGAAGACCGGCCGCTCGTAGCGCCGCACCAGCTCCCGGAAGGCCGCCTCCCGCCCCTCCTGCGCCAGCCGCACGACGTCGGCGTCGGGCAGGTTGGCCAGGTCGAGCTGGGAGGGCGGCGGGGGCATCGCGGGGCGTGCGGGGAATCGGGCGGCGGCGCGCGTGCAAGGTAGTGACCGTCCCCGGGGGGCGGCCAGCCGAGCGGGGGGGCGGTGGCTTAGCTTTGGGCCATGACCTTCGTCGAGTCCCCGCCCCCGGAGGCGGCGGCCGCCGACGCCGCGGCGGCGGGCGGGCGCGAGAAGCGGGCGTACGTGCGGCGCATCTTCTCGGAGATCGCGCCGCGCTACGACCTGCTGAACCACCTCCTCAGTCTGAACGTCGACCGGGCGTGGCGCCGGCGCGCGCTGGCGGCGCTCGGGTGGGAGGCGCGCCCCGACGGGACGTACCTCGACCTGTGCGCGGGGACGCTCGACGTCGGGGCGCAGCTGGCGCACGCGCCGGGGTTCCGCGGGCTGGTGCTGGGCGCCGACTTCGCCGAGCCGATGCTGCGCGCCGGGGCGGGGAAGGCGCCGGCCGGGCGGCTCGCGCCGGTGGCCGCCGACGCGCTGGAGCTGCCCTTCGCCGCCGACGCGGCGGCCGGCGCGATCGTGGCCTTCGGCATCCGGAACGTCGCGGACCTCGACGGCGCGCTGCGCGAGGTGCGGCGCGTGCTGGCGCCGGGGGCGCGGTTCGTGATCCTGGAGTTCACGACGCCGCCCAACGCGCTGGTGCGCGCCGGCTACCACGCCTACTTCCACCGCGTGCTGCCGCTGGTCGGGCGGCTGGTGAGCGGGCACCGCACCGCGTACGCCTACCTTCCCAAGTCGGTGGCGCACTTCCCGGCCCCCGACGCGCTCGCGGCCCGGATGCGCGACGCGGGGTTCGCCGACGTGCGCTGGACCGCGCTGACGCTCGGGATCGCGGCGATCCACGTCGGCGTTAAACCCTAAAGTCGCTGCGGGCCGCGGACCGCGGGTTCGGTCCGATCCGCAGCCCGCAGCCCGCAGCCCAGACCACGTTGACGCTCGACACGCTGCAGGACTTCATCTCGGAGATCGACCGCCTCGGGGAGCTCCACCGCATCACGCACCCCGTCCGCGCCCACCTCGAGCTGTGCGAGATCGCCGACCGCGTCTCCAAGATGCCGGGCGGCGGCAAGGCGCTCCTCTTCGAGCACGTGCTGCTGCGCGACGGCTCGCGCTCGGAGTGGCCGGTCGCGATCAACCTCTTCGGGTCGATGCGGCGCATGGCCGCGGCGCTGGGCGTCGGCGCGCTCGACGAGCACGGGCGGCGCATCACCGAGCTGCTCGACCTCAAGGTCCCCGAGGGGCTGCGCGGCAAGCTGTCGCTGCTCCCGCGGCTGTTCGAGGTGGCCAAGTTCCCGCCGCGCGTGAAGTCGGGGGGCGCGCCGTGCCAGGAGGTCGTGTGGCGCGGCGACGAGATCGACCTCGACCGGCTGCCGATCATCACCTGCTGGCCCGAGGACGGCGGCCCGTACGTCACGCTCACGATGTGCATCTCGAAGGATCCCGCGCGCGGGATCCGCAACGTCGGGATGTACCGCGTGCAGCAGCTCGGGAAGCGCGAGGTGGCGATGCACTGGCAGCGCCACAAGACCGGGGCCGAGCACTTCCGGCAGATGGCGGAGCGCGGCGAGACGATGCCGGTGTGCATCGTGGTCGGCGCCGACCCGGCGTCGGTGTACTCGGCGAGCGCGCCGCTGCCGCCGGGGATCGACGAGTTCATCTTCGCGGGCTTCCTGCGCCGCGCGCCGGTGAAGCTCACCAAGGCCGTGAGCTGCGACCTCGAGGTGCCGTGGGACGCGGAGCTGGTGCTGGAGGGCTACATCGACCCGCGCGAGGCGCTGGTGGTCGAGGGGCCGTTCGGCGACCACACCGGCTTCTACTCCGAGGCGGACCTTTACCCCAAGGTCCACCTCACCGCGGTCACGATGCGAAAGTCCATGACGTACGCGACGACGATCGTCGGGCGGCCGCCGATGGAGGACTTCTACCTCGGGCACGCGACCGAGCGCATCTTCCTCCCGCTGATGAAGCTCAACCTGCCGGAGATCGTGGACTACCACATGCCGGCGGAGGGCGGGTTCCACAACCTCGTCTTCGTCTCGATCGACAAGAAGTACCCGGGGCAGGCGTACAAGGTGATGAACGCGCTCTGGGGGATGGGGCTGATGTCGCTGGCCAAGGTGGTCGTGGTCGTCGACCAGGAGGTCGACGTCCGGAACGTGCAGGAGGCCTGGTGGGCGGCGCTCAACAACATCGACCCCGAGCGCGACACGCGCTTCACCATGGGGCCGGTGGACGTCCTCGACCACGCCAGCCGCGCCTTCACCTACGGGAGCAAGATGGGGATCGACGCGACGCGGAAGCTGCCCGAGGAGGGGTTCACCCGCAGCTGGCCGAAGGTCATCGAGATGGACGCCGCGACGCGGGCCGCGGTCGACGCCATATGGCCGAAGCTGGGGCTCTGATGCCGACGACCCGGCCGGACGCCTCGCTCCGCGAGCCGCAGACCTTCCACGGGCCGTCGGCGCTCGCGCGCTGGGCGAGCTTCGTGAAGCTGCCGCACACCGTGTTCGCGCTCCCCTTCGCGCTGGTCGGGGTGCTGCTGGCCAGCTTCACCGCGCCGGTCGACGTGGCGATGGTCGGCTGGGTGGTGCTGGCGTTCACCGCGGCGCGCTTCGCGGCGATGGCGTTCAACCGGATCGTGGACCGCGACGTCGACGCCGCCAACCCGCGCACGGCGACCCGCGAGCTGCCGAGCGGCGCGCTGACGGTGCCGGCGGCGCGGCTGTCGGTGGCGGTGGCGTCGGCCCTGTTCGTGCTCGCGGCGGCGATGCTCAACCCGCTCTGCCTCGCGCTGTCGCCGGTCGCGCTGGCCTGGGTGTTCGCGTACAGCTACACCAAGCGCTTCACCCGCTGGTCGCACCTGGTTCTCGGCCTCGGCCTCGGCATCGCGCCGGTGGGCGGCTACCTCGCCGTCGTCGGCGCGTGGAGCGAGCCGTGGTGGCTGATCTGCGCGCTGTCGCTGGCCGTCACGACCTGGGTCGGCGGCTTCGACGTCTTCTACTCGCTGCAGGACGAGGGCTTCGACCGCGCGGCCGGGCTGCACTCGCTCCCGGTGGCGCTCGGGCAGCGCGGGGCGATCGCGGTCGCGCGCGGGCTGCACGTGGGGACGGTCGCGATGCTCGCCGCCGTCGCGTGGGGCGCGCCGGGCGCGCGCGCGTGGATCGCCGCCGGGGTCGGCGTGGTCGCGGCGCTGCTGGCGTGGGAGCACCGGCTGGTGCGCCCGGGCGACCTGTCGAGGCTCGACGCCGCCTTCTTCACGATGAACGGCGTCATCAGCCTCGCCTTCCTCGCCTGCGTGCTGGCCGGGCGCCTGCTCGCGTGAGCGCGCGCGCGCCGCTCCCGCTGGTCGTCGCGATCACGGGCGCCTCGGGCGCGCCGTACGCGGTGCGCCTGGTGCGGGCGCTGGTGGCGGCGGGGCGCCCGGTGTGGCTGGTGGTCTCGTCGCACGGCTTCCGGCTGCTCGACACCGAGGTCGGGATCGCGTCGATCGAGGCGCTGCGCGCCGAGTGCGACCCCAAGGGGTGGGACCGGCTGGTGACGGTGTTCGACGACAAGGACCGGGGCGCGCGGCCGGCCTCGGGGTCGGCGCGCTCGGCGGGGATGGTGATCTGCCCGTGCTCGATGGGGACGGTGGCCGCGGTGGCCGCCGGCACCTCGCGGTCGCTGGTCGAGCGCGCGGCCGACGTGGCGCTCAAGGAGCGGCGGCGCCTGGTGCTGGTGACGCGCGAGACGCCGCTGTCGCAGGTGCACCTGGAGAACATGCTGCGCGTGACGCAGGCGGGGGGCATCGTGCTGCCGGCGGCGCCCGGCTTCTACCACCGCCCGACGACGATCGACGAGCTGGTGGACTTCGTCGTCGCGCGCGTGCTCGACCTGTTCGACGTCGAGCACGACGTCGGGCGCCGCTGGGGGGGCTGACGTGGAGATCGGGCTCATCTCCGACACGCACGGACTCGTGCGCGCCTCGGTGTTCGACGCGCTGGCCGGGGTCGAGCTGATCCTGCACGCCGGCGACGTGGGCGGGCGCGACGTGCTGGTCGAGCTGCAGGCGATCGCGCCCGTGCTCGCGGTGTTCGGCAACACCGACCCGCCGGACCACCCGGAGCTGGAGCACGAGCGCACGATCGAGGTCGGCGGCGTGACGATCCACGTCAGCCACGGCCACGAGCTGGGGCGCCCGACGCCGGAGCGGCTGCTGGCCGCCTACCCGCAGGACGTCCTCGTGTACGGCCACACGCACCGCCAGCTGGTCGCGCGCGCCGGCGGGCGGCTGGTGGTCAACCCGGGCGCGGCCGGCGCGCGGCGCTTCGACCTGCTGCCCTGCGTGGCGCGCCTCGTCGTCCGGGACGGCGCCGCCGACGTCACCCTCGTCCCGCTCCCGTCGTGAGCTTCCCGCCAGGCGCGCTGACCTTCCTCCGCCAGCTCGCGCGCAACAACCGGAAGGAGTGGTTCGAGGAGCACCGCGCCCGCTACGAGCGCGACGTGAAGGAGCCCCTGGTCGCGCTGGTCGAGGAGGTCGACGCGCGGCTCGGCGACGTGGCGCCCGAGATCGTGGGCGACCGCAGGCGCTCGGTGTTCCGCATCCACCGCGACGTGCGTTTCGCGAAGGACAAGTCGCCCTACAAGACCAACGCCGCGGTCTGGTTCTACCACCGCGACGTGCCGAGCGCGCGGAGCGGCGGGACGGCGGGCGGCAACGTGCACGGCGGCGCCGGCTTCTACTTCCAGCTCGCGCCCGGCGACTGCTGGAGCGGCGGCGGGATGTGGATGCCCGCGCGCCCGGCGCTGCAGGCGATCCGCGACCGCATCGCGGCGCGCCCCGTGGAGTGGGAGGCGCTGCTGCGCGCGCCGTCGTTCCGGCGGCGCTTCGGCGCCCTCGACGCGGAGGCCGTGCTCACGCGCGTCCCGCGCGGCTTCGCCCCCGACCACCCCGCGGGCGAGTGGCTCCGCTACCAGTCCTTCACGGCCGGCCGCGCCATCCCCGACGCCGACGTGCTCAAGCCCGGGCTGGCCGACCGGCTGGTGAAGGACTTCGCGGCGATGCTCCCGCTGGTCCGCTGGCTCAACCTGGCGCTCGGCCTCGCGCCCGCCGAGCGCCGGTGAGCGGTGTGATCCGGATCACCGGATCTCAGACCACCTTGAAGTGCGACGCCGGGTACAGGAAGTCGTCGTCCGAGTCGTCGATGATGCGGTAGAGTGCGCCGTTGGCCTCGACGCCGAGCATCTGGTAGATGCGCCCGAGCGTCAGGTCGTGGCACCCGCCCGGCTCGTCGTCGCCGGGGAGCTTGAGCCAGGGCTTCACGCTGATGCACTGCACCAGCGTCGTGGGTTCCCAGGAATTGGGGGGCTGCCAGGTGGTGGCCATGTGTCGCGCGCTCCGCTCCGTCGGGGTCCAGGATTGCTGCGCGGCGCCCTGCCGGCGTGAGGGGCGGGCACTGATCGCCGGCGGCGTCGCCGCAGGCCCCAAGGTGCAAATCGACGGCCACCGACCGGCCGCCGGCAGGGCGCGGACGGACCGTCAGGCCGCGGCCGCGTCGCGCGCCGTGTCGTCCAGCCGACGCACGAGATCGGCGCCGGTCGCCGACAGCAGCGCCGCGGCGGGGACGGTGCGCGCGAGCTCGGCGGGGCGGTGGCGGAACCACCACGACAGCAGCAGCAGCTCGTCGACCTCGTGCGTCGGCACCGCGGCGCCCTTGCGCTCGCGCGGCACGAACACGTCGCGCACCAGCGCCTCCAGCGCGGCCGCGCCCTCGTCGCCGTGCGGGCGCGGCAGCTCGGCGCGCACCCGCCCGCGCCGCACCAGGTAGACGCGGTCCTCGGCGTCGTGCCCGCGCGCCACGTACGCGAAGCTCAGCGTCTCGACGGCGAAGCGCAGCCGCTCGAACTGCCCCTGCAGCGACTCCAGCCGCCACACCTTGTCGCGCAGCGCGGCCGCGCGCTCGAACTCCATCGCCTCGCTGAGCGCGTCCATCTGCGCGCGCATCGCGTCGAGCGGCCCGCCGTCGGCCCCCTCGAGGAACCCCTTCGCCAGCTTCACCCGCTCGGCGTACTGGCTGGTGGTGCACCCGGCCACGCACGGGCCGAGGCACTTCCGGATCTCGTGGCGGATGCAGCGCGGCGTGCGCGAGGTGAGCTGCACCAGCTCGGGGACGAAGAGCTCGCCCTGGTCGGCGAAGCGCATCGGCGTCGCCTGCGCGCAGTCGCGCAGCCCGAGCGCGTCGGACAGCTCGCGGACCGCCTCGGCGACACCGCTCGCGCCCTGGAACGGCCCGTAGTAGTAGCCGCCGTCGGCGCTCCCGGTGCTGCCGCGCACGACGTGCAGCTTGGGCGCGGGGCCCTTGGTGAGCTTGATGAAGCTCCAGTGCCGCGCGTCGCGCTTCATGAGCACGTTGAAGCGGGGGCGCCAGCGCTTGATCTGCCGCAGCTCCAGCAGCAGCGCGGCGAACTCGCTCGGCGTGTACTCCCACTCGATGTGCACCGAGTCGCGGAGGATGCGCGCGCCCTTGTCGTCGGGGTAGACGCCGCGGAAGTACGACAGCAGGCGGGTGCGCACCTTCTTCGACTTGCCGACGTAGACGACCTCGCCGTCGGGGCCGAGCATGCGGTACACGCCCGGCAGGTCGGCCGCCTCGGCGCGCACCATCGCCTTAAGCGCCGGCAGGTGCGCGTCGGCGGCCGCGTTGAGCGCGGCGGCGACGAGCGGCGGGACCTCGAACTCGGCGCTCATCGCTGGCACCGCGGGCAGAACACCGTCTGCCGCCCGTCCACCGCGTGCGTCCCCTCGAGCGCGTCGCCGCAGCGGCCGCACGGCGCGCCGGCGCGGCCGTACACGGCCAGCCGCTCCACGAAGCCGCCGCGCCCGCCGCTCGCGTCGACGTAGTCGCGGAAGCTCGTCCCGCGCAGCGCGATCGACTCCGACAGCACCGCGACGATGGCGTCGCGCACGCGCCGGCTCTCGGCGCGCGTCAGCGACGCCGCCGGGCGCGCGGGGGCGACGCGGGCGCGCCAGAGCGCCTCGTTCGCGTAGATGTTGCCGACGCCGACCAGCCGCCGCTGGTCCATGAGCACCTTCTTGACCGGCTGGCGCGACGCGCCGAGCGCGGCGTGCAGCGCCGGGGCGTCGAAGGCGGGGTCGAGCGGTTCCGGGCCGAGCGCGCCGGCGTACGCCGCGAAGCGGGCGGCGTCCATCAGCGCGACCGTGCCGAGCGCGCGGATGTCGCGGTAGTGGAGCGCGCGCCCGTCGGCGAGGGCCAGCGTGACGCGCACGAAGCCGCGCTCGCGCTCGGGGAGCCCGCTGCCGTCGCCGGGGGCCGGCTCCAGCAGCAGCGCGCCGGTGAAGCGCGGCTGCACGACCAGCCGGTCGCCCGTCGAGAGGTCGAGGACGATCAGCTTGGCGCGCCGCCAGACGCGGTCGATGCGCGCGCCGGCCGCGCGCGCGGCCAGCCCCGCGGCGTCGGCCTCGCGCAGCACGGAGGGGCGGGGGACCGACACGGCGCGCACGACGGCGCCCGGCAGGGCGGCGTCGAGGTCGCGGGCGATCGTCTCGGTCTCGGGAAGCTCGGGCATCCTTCGTCGCCGTCCTGCTCAGGACGGGCTCGCGCCCGAGGAGTCGAGCGGGTTACGACGGCTCCCGGCGGCGCTCGGCCTCGCGCCACCCGATGTCCGTCCGATACTGCCTGCCGGCAAACTGCACCTGCGCGGCGGTGGTCCGGCTGAGCGCGCGGGCGCGCTCGAACGTGTCGGCCACCGCCGTGACGGCCAGCACGCGCCCGCCGGCGGTGACGAGCCGCCCGTCGGGGTCGAGGGCGGTGCCGGCGTGGAAGAGATATACCCCTTCCGGGACCTGTTCGGGTAGGGCGATCGGGTCGCCGGTGCGGGGGCGGTCGGGATACCCCGCCGCGGCCACGACGGTCGTCACCGCGGCCGACGATCCGCCGGGCGCGGCGGCCGCGGGAAGCTCGCCGTCGACCGCGATCGCCCGCATCCAGGCGCCGACCGGCACGCCGTCGAGGAACGGCAGCAGGGCCTGCGTCTCGGGGTCACCGAACCGGCAGTTGAACTCGACCACCTGCGGCCCGTCGGGCGTCAGCATGAGCCCGGCGTACAGGAGCCCGGTGAACGGGCGCCCGCGCTCGCGCATCGCCCGCAGCGTCGGCTCGACGACGCTCCGCTCGACGCCGGCCAGCAGGGCGCGCCCGTCGTCGGTCTCCAGCAGGCTGACGGGGGCGTAGGCGCCCATCCCGCCGGTGTTGGGGCCGCGGTCGTGGTCCTCGAGCCGCTTGTGGTCCTGCGCCGGCGGCAGGGCGATCCAGCTGGTGCCGTCGGTGAGGAAGAAGCACGACGCCTCCTCGCCGACCATGAACTCCTCCACCAGCACCTCGGCGCCGGCGACGCCGAACCCGCCCTCGACGAGCATGAAGTCGACGGCCCGCTCGGCGTCCTCGACCGTCTGGGCGACGATCACCCCCTTCCCGGCGGCGAGCCCCGACGCCTTGACCACGACCGGCGCCCCGAACCGCCGGACGGCCTCCTTCGCGGCGGCCGCGTCGGTGTGCAGCTCGGCGCGCGCGGTGGGCACCCCGGCGTCCACCATCAGCTGCTTCGCGAACGCCTTGGACGTCTCGATCTCGGCGGCGGCCGCGGTCGGGCCGAAGATCGGGAGCCCGCGCTCGCGGAACCGGTCCACGATCCCCGCCGCCAGCGGCGCCTCGGGGCCGACGAGCGTCCAGTCGGGCCGCTCCGACTCGGCCAGCGCGACCAGCGCCTCGACGTCCGACGCGGCGACCGGCACGCAGCGCCCCAGCTGCGCGATCCCCGGATTTCCCGGCGCCGCCACGATCTCGAGGCCGGCCTCCTCGCGCCTGAGCTTCCACGCGAGCGCATGCTCGCGTCCGCCCCCGCCGATGATCAGGACTTTCATGGCCGGCAACATAACGGCGCCGCGGGCTGCGGGCTGCGGATTCGAGACCCGCAGCCCGCAGCCCGCAGCGCCGATCAGGCGTTGCCCTTGAAGACGTCGTCGAAGGCCGCGCGCGCCTTGCCGAACGACTCGCGGATCGTCGCCGCCGCCTCGCGCAGCGGGTCGACGATCGGGTCCTCCTTCGACTCGGCGCGGGCGTCGGCCTCGCGGGCGGCGTCCTCGGCGCGCGCCTCGCGGCGCTCCTCGGCGGTGGCGTCGCGGGCGGGGTCGCGGCGCAGGTACTCGCCGGCGAGCACGCGCACGTACCCCTCGCTCTCCGCCCAGCGCCGCAGCTCGGCGACGCGGAGCGTGTGGAGCGGGTGGTCGCGCAGCGCCGAGTTGAGCGCCTTCACGACCGTGTTCCACCCCGAGCCGCCGGTGTCGGTGTCGGCGGCCTGCTGGAGGAAGGCGTCCACGTCGAGGCGGTCGCCGTCGCCCGGGGCGCCGCCGGCGAGCTTCAGGAAGGCGCGGTAGGCGGTCGTCGGGTCCTGCACGCCCAGCAGCCCCGCGCGGTCGGCCGATAGCTCGGCCTTGCGGTACCAGTCGAGCAGCGCGAGCTGGAAGGGGAGCAGCACCACCCCGACCACGAGCGGAAGGTTCGACACGCCGAGGGTGAGCAGGAGCGCCGCGACCGTGCGGTAGGTGAGGCGCCCGCTCATCACGTGCCCCAGCTCGTGCGCCAGCAGGAAGCGCTGCTCGTCGCCGTCGAGCAGGTCGAGGTCGTCGGCGTTGAGGACGATGAACGGCTCCTCGAAGCCCACCGCGCCGGCGTGCATCCACGGCGTGCGCGTCACGTACAGCTCGGGGGGCGCGCCGCGCGCGCCGTCGCCGCGCACGTCCGGCCAGTCGAGCGTCGCCAGCGCCTCCTGGTAGCGCTGCCAGAGCGCCGGCCGCTGCGCCGGCCCCACGCGCACGGCGTTCCCGAGGAACAGGTTGCGGACGCCGCGCCCGCCGTACGCGCTCGCCACCTGGCGCACCACGCCGTCGAACCCGGGGATCCCGCGCAGCTTCTCCAGCGCGGCGCGGTCGTCGGGGTGCTCCCAGGCGAGGGCGGAGATCTTCGAGAGCGGGGTGCGCATGGGGGGCGGGAGCGTCGGAAGCGTCGAGCGGTGAGCGTCGAGCGTCGAGCGGGACGTCGAATCCTACGGGGCGGGGCGGGCTCCGGTGTCACCCGCCCCTCGACGCTCGACGCTCGACGCTCGACGCTTCCCTAGATCCCCTCGAACGCCTGCTCCAGGTCGGCCAGCAGGTCCTCCACCTCCTCGACGCCGCACGAGAGGCGGATCATCCCCTCGCCCATCCCCATCTCCGCCTTCTTGTCGGGCGGCACCGAGGCGTGCGTCATGAGCGCGGGGAGCGAGATCAGCGACTCGACGCCGCCCAGCGACTCGGCGAGCGAGAAGATCCGCACGCGGTTGAGCACCTGCGCGGCGCGCTCCTTCGTCCCCAGCTCGACGGTGATCATCCCGCCGAATCCGCTCATCTGGCGCTTGGCGAGCTCGTACTGCGGGTGCGACTCGAGCCCCGGGTAGAGCACGTGCTCGTGCCCCACGCGCTCGGCGAGCCACTGCGCGATGCGGCGCCCGTTGGCGTCGTGCTGGCGCATGCGCAGGTGCAGCGTCTTCGTGCCGCGCAGGATCAGCCAGCTGTCGAACGGCCCCGGCACCGCGCCGGCCGCGTTGAGGATGAACTGCAGCCGCGTCGCGAGGTCGTCGTCGTTCAGCACCGCGATGCCGCCCACCAGGTCGCTGTGGCCGTTCAGGTACTTGGTCGCCGAGTGCCAGACGATGTCGGCGCCGAACTCCAGCGGTCGCTGGAAGTAGGGCGACGCGAAGGTGTTGTCGACCACCAGCAGCGCGTTCCCGCGGTGCGCGACGTCGGCGGCGGCGCGCAGGTCGGTGATCCACATCAGCGGGTTCGTCGGCGTCTCGACGTGCACCTGCCGCGTCTTCGGCGTCATCGCGTCGGCGATCTTCTGCGGGTCGCGCGTGTCGACGTACGTGAACGAGAGGCCGAGGTGCTGCAGCAGCTTGTCGAACAGGCGGAAGGTGCCGCCGTACACGTTCTCGCCGCAGACGATGTGGTCGCCCGCGCGGCACAGCTTCATGATGGAGTCGAGGGTCCCCATCCCGCTGCCGAAGTGGAAGCCGTGGCGCCCCCCCTCCAGCGCGGCTACGTTCCGCTCCAGCGCCTCCCGCGTGGGGTTCTTCCCCCGGGCGTACTCGTACCCCTTGTGCTGCCCGAGGGCGTCCTGCACGTAGGTGGAGGTCTGGTAGATCGGGGTCATGATCGCCCCGGACGTGGGGTCGGGGCGCTGGCCGGCGTGGATGGCCCGCGTGCCGAACCCGGAGCGTAGATCGTCCTCGAAGATGCGCGTCATCCCGGCGGTGCTGGCGGTGTGGAGAAGGGAGCCACGGAGCGACGCGCAAGATACCCGCCCCCCCAGCCGTCCGCCCCTCCTCCCGCCGTGACGCGCCTCGTCTCCCCGTCCGCGGCCGGCATCGCGGTGCCGGCCCCGATCCCGCGCCCCGCGCCCGGCGACGTCGCCGAGGCGGACCTCCGGCGGGTGGTGATCGTCGACGACGAGCCCCGGCTGCGCCAGGTGCTGGTGCGCCTGATGACGCGCGACGGCTTCGCCTGCGTCGACGTCGGCGACGGGCAGGAGGCGCTGGCGGCGCTCGAGGCCGAGCCGACGACGCTCGTCCTCACCGACCTGCGGATGCCGGGGATGGACGGCGTCGAGCTGCTGCGCCACGTGCGCGAGCGCTGGCCCGACACGGCGGTCATCATGATCTCCGCCGTCGCCGACGTCGAGGTCGCGGTGAGCTGCCTCGCCCTCGGCGCGATGGACTACCTCACCAAGCCGTTCCACCTCGAGGAGGTGCGGGCGCGCGTGGGGCAGGCGCTCGAGAAGCGCCGCCTGGTCGTCGAGAACCGCGCCTACCAGCGGCTGCTGGAGGCGCGCGTCGCCGAGCAGGCCCGCCGGCTGGAGACGCTGTTCCTGGCCAGCATGCAGTCGCTGGCCGACGCGCTCGAGGTCAAGGACCCGTACACGCGCGGCCACTCGGTGCGCGTGTCGCGGTACGCGGTCGCGATCGGGCGCGCGCTCGGGTGCGACGCGCGCACGCTGGCGCAGCTGGAGCTCGGCGGGCACCTGCACGACATCGGCAAGATCGGCGTGCGCGAGGCGGTGCTCAACAAGCCCGGCCCGCTCACCGACGACGAGTACGCGCACATCATGACGCACCCGGAGATCGGGTGGCGCCTGCTCGCGCCGCTGCTCGTCGAGGCGCCGGGCGCGCTGCACGTCGTGCGCTCGCACCACGAGCGGTTCGACGGCAGCGGCGTCCCCGACGGGCTGGCCGGCGACGCGATCCCGCTCGAGGCGCGCATCGCGGCCGTCGCCGACTCCTTCGACGCGATGACCTCGCAGCGCCCGTACCGCAGCGGCCTCACGATGGAGGCCGCGCGCGCCGAGCTACGGCGGTGCGCGGGAACGCAGTACGACCCGCGGATGGTCGAGGCGTTCGAGCGGGCCGTGCGCGCCGGCGAGATCGAGCTCGGCGCCTAGCCGACCGTCACCTCGGCCGGCTGCTTGTAGGCGCTGAGCCGCTCGGCGCACCACCGCTTCACCGCGTCCGCGCCGACGTCGCCGGTCACGTGCAGCGCGATGTCGTGCTCGCGCGCCGGGTCGGGGACCGCGCGCACGGTCGCCGTGCGCACGCCGGGCAGCTCGCGCACCGCGCGCTCGATCTCGCGCGGGTAGATGTTGAAGCCGTTGCGCGTGAACATCGCCTTGAGCACCCCGCGGAAGGCGATCGTCCCGTCGGGGTGCCGCACGCCGCGGTCGCCGGTGCGCAGCCACTCGCCGTGCCGCCCGAGCCCGCGCGCGCCGCCGACGTAGCCCGGGCCGACGTTCGGGCCGCGCACGCACAGCTCCCCCTCGACGCCGTCGGGGAGCGGGGCGCCGGTCGCGACGTCGCGCGCCTCGACCTCGACGCCGGGGAAGGGGACGCCCAGCGTGCCGAGGCGGTTCGGCTGGTCGCAGCGGTTGAACAGGCACACCGGCCCGGCCTCGGTGAGCCCGTAGCCCTGGCGGAGCGCGACGCCGGTCGCGGCCTCCCACCGCATCTGGAGCGCGACGTCGAGCGGCGCGCCGCCGCAGATGCAGAGGCGGAGCGCGGGCGCCTGCAGCCGCGTCCCGCGCCGCTCGACCACCTGCAGCAGCGCCGCGAAGACGGCCGGCACGCCGACGAGCAGCGTGATCCCCTCGCGCTCGATCAGCTCGACCGCGCGGATCGGGTGGAAGCGGTCCATCGTCGTCACGCGCCCGCCCGCGAGCAGCGGCGCGACCGCCGCCACCACGAGCCCGAACAGGTGCGAGAACGGGAGCACCGCCAGCGCGTGCTCGTCGGCCGCGATGCGGGCCGCGTCGACGGTCGCGCGGGCGTTCGACAGCAGGTTGCGGTGGGTGACGATCGCGCCGAGCGGCGTCCCGTCCATCGCCGAGGTGTAGACGACCGCCGCCTCCTCGTCGCGCCCCTCGGCCTCCTCCGACCCCTCGAGGTCGAGGGCGTCGCCCATCGGCGTCTCCAGCGACACGTCGCGGGGCGCGTCGCCGACGACGAGGCGCGCGGTGCGGGGCGCGTCGTCGAGCAGGACGTGCGGGGTGCCGGCGGGGAGCCGGGGCGCCAGCGCCGCGTTGGTGAACACCACCCCCACCCCGGCGTCGCGCAGCTGGTGGGCGACCTCGGGCGGGGCCGCCAGCGGGTTCACGAGCACCGCCCCCCTCCCCTCGCTGGCCGCCAGCGCCACCAGGAAGGCGGGGGAGGTCGGCAGGAGGATCGCGCTCCGCCGGTCCTGGAGCGCCCGCACCAGCGCCGCGCTCCGCCGGAGGAGGGTCAGGCCGGCGGCGACCAGCCGCGCGGCGTCGTGCTGGTCCACGCGCCCGCCGGCGGCCGCGGCGGCGAGGGGGAGGACGGCGAGCGGGTCGGTCATGCGCGGGAAGGTAACTGCCGACACTGCCACGGGACCCGTGCGCCCGCTCACACGTCGGGGCGGAGCCGCATGGTTCCGCCCCCCCGGGGGCGAGTAGCTTGCGAGCGCGCCGAGCCCGGCGGGCTGGCGATACCTTCATGCGGAGTGGCGATGGCGTACGACCGACGGCTGATGGTGAGCGTCTCCGGGGTGCGGGGACGCGTGGGCGAGGGGCTCTCCCCCGAGGTGGTCGCGCGCTTCGCGGCGGGCTTCGGGGCGTGGGCGATCGGGCGGCGGGCCGCCGGGGCGTCGCGGGCGGTCGTCGTCGGGCGCGACAGCCGCGTCTCGGGGCCGCTGTTCCACCGCGTGGTCGTGTCGGCGCTGGAGTCGGTGGGCGCCGACGTGATCGACGTCGGGCTCACCACGACGCCGACCTGCCAGCTCGCGGTCGAGCACCACCACGCGGCGGGGGGGCTGATGATCTCGGCCAGCCACAACCCGATCGAGTGGAACGCGCTCAAGATGATCGGGCCGTCGGGGCTCTTCCTGAGCGCCGAGGAGGGGGCGGAGATGCGCGCCGGCATCGAGGCCGGGACCGCGTACGCGACGTGGGACGCGCTGGGGACGACGCGCGCCGACCCCGACGCGGCGCGCCGCCACATCGACGCCGTGCTGGCGCTGCCCTACCTCGACGTCGCCGCGATCCGCGCCCGCCGTTTCCGCGTGGCGCTCGACGCGACGCGCGGCGCCGGGTCGGTCGTGATGCCGATGCTGCTCGACGCGCTGGGCTGCGAGGTGACGGCGATCCACATGGAGCCCGACGGGCGCTTCCCGCACCCGCCCGAGCCGGTGGCCGAGAACCTCGGCGACCTGGAGGCGCTGGTGCGGCGCACGGGCGCCGACGTCGGCTTCGCCGTCGATCCGGACGTGGACCGGCTGGCGCTGGTGGGCGACGACGGGCGCGCGGTGGGGGAGGACTACACGCTCGCGCTCGCGGCCCGACTCGTGCTCAGGCATAAGCCGGGGCCGGTGGTCACGAACCTGTCGACCAGCCGCGTGGTCGAGGACCAGGCGGCGGCGGCCGGCGTGTCGTGCCTCCGCGCCCCGGTGGGCGAGGTGAACGTGGCGATCGCGATGCGGGACGCCGGGGCGGTGATCGGCGGGGAGGGGAACGGGGGGGTGATCCTCCCGGAGCTCCACCTCGGCCGCGACGCCCCGGTGGGGGCCGCGCTGCTGCTCCAGCTGCTGCTGGAGGAGCGCCGGCCCCTGTCGGCGGTGGTCGCTGACCATCCGCGTTACGTGATCGTCAAGGACAAGCTCGACCGCCCGGACGCGCCGCTCGACACGGTGTACCAGGCGCTGCGCGGGGCCTTCCCCGACGCCGCCCCGGACACGCAGGACGGGCTGCGGCTGGCGTGGCCGGACCGGTGGGTGCACGTGCGGCCCAGCGGCACGGAGCCGATCGTGCGCGTGATCGCCGAGGCGCCGACCGAGGCGGACGCGCGCGGGCTGGTGCAGCAGTCGCGCGTCCCGCTCGACGCCCTCGCGGTGTAGAAGAGAAGCGCTGCGGGCTGCGGGCTGCGGATTCAAAACCCGCAGTCCGCAGGCCGCAGCTCCCGAGTCGTTCCAGGACCGTTCTCCAAGGATTCCCGCCCCATGTGTGGCATCGTCGGATACGTCGGCCCCCGCGCCGCGACCCCGCTCCTCATCGAGGGGCTCAAGCGCCTCGAGTACCGCGGCTACGACTCGGCCGGCGTCGCCGTGATGAACGGCAAGGGGGTGGAGACGCGGAAGGCGGCGGGGAAGATTTCGCGCCTCGAGGGCGTGATCGGCAGCAACCCGGTCCACGGGACGCTCGGCATCGCGCACACGCGCTGGGCCACGCACGGGCCGCCGACCGAGCGCAACGCGCACCCGCACGTCGACGAGCAGCACCAGGTCGCGGTGGTGCACAACGGGATCATCGAGAACGCGACCGCCCTCAAGGCGCTGCTCGAGAAGACCGGGCACACGTTCACGTCGGAGACCGACACCGAGGTGCTCGTGCACCTCATCGAGAGCGCCTACGACGGCAACCTCGAGGACGCGGTGATGGAGGCCCTCCACCTGGTGGAGGGGACCTACGGCATCGCGGTGATGCACGGCCGGGAGCCGAACAAGATCGTCGCCGCCCGCAAGGGGAGCCCGCTGCTCGTCGGCGTCGGCGACGGCGAGTACTTCGTCGCCTCCGACGTCTCGGCGATCCTCGCCCACACGCGCGACGTCGTGTACCTGGAGGACGGCGAGATGGCCGTCATCACGCGCGACGGCTACCGCATCTGCGACCTCGACGCGACGCCGGTCGACCGCCAGGTCAGCCGGATCGACTGGGACCTCGACCAGATCGAGCGCGGCGGGTTCTCGCACTTCATGCTCAAGGAGATCTTCGAGCAGCCGCGCACGCTCGAGAACACGATGCGCGGGCGCCTCATCCTCGAGGAGGGGTTCACCAAGCTGGGTGGGCTCAACCTCACGAAGGAGGAGCTGCTCTCGATCGACCAGGTCGTCATCACCGCCTGCGGCACCAGCTGGCACTCGGCGCTGATCGGCGAGATGATGATCGAGGAGCTGTGCCGGATCCCCGTCGAGGTCGAGTACGCGTCGGAGTACCGCTACAAGAACCCGATCGTCACGCCGAACACGCTGGTGATCGTGATCTCGCAGAGCGGCGAGACGGCGGACACGCTGGCGGCGATGCGCGAGGCGAAGCGGCGCGGCGCCCGCACGCTCGGCCTGGTGAACGTGGTCGGCTCGACGATCGCGCGCGAGGACGACGGCGGGATCTACCTGCACGCCGGCCCCGAGATCGGCGTCGCGTCCACCAAGGCGTTCACCAGCCAGGTGGTGGCGCTGGCGCTGTTCACGCTCAAGCTGGCGCGCCTCCGCAACCTGTCGGTGGAGCAGGGGCGCCGCATCGCGCAGGCGCTCGCCGAGCTGCCGGCGCAGGTCCAGCAGATCCTCGACCGCAGCGAGGAGATCGAGGCGCTGGCCGAGCAGTTCAAGAGCGCGCACAACTTCCTGTACCTCGGGCGCGGCTACAACTTCCCGACCGCCCTCGAGGGCGCGCTGAAGCTGAAGGAGATCAGCTACATCCACGCCGAGGGGTACCCGGCGGCCGAGATGAAGCACGGGCCGATCGCGCTGATCGACGACCTGATGCCGGTGGTCGTGGTGGCGCCGCACGACTCGGTGTTCGACAAGGTCACGTCGAACATCCAGGAGGTGAAGGCGCGCAAGGGGCGCGTCATCGCCATCACGACGCGCGAGGAGCCGGCGCTCAAGGGGCAGGTGGACTACGAGTTCCGCATCCCCGAGACGGTGGACATGCTGATGCCGATCCTGGCGTCGGTCCCGCTCCAGCTGCTGGCGTACTACATCGCCGTCAAGCGCGGGTGCAACGTCGACCAGCCGCGCAACCTGGCGAAGAGCGTGACGGTGGAGTGAGCCCGGAGAGGCCCCGACGTTTCGGGGCCTCTTTGCTGGCGGGGGGCGCGGCGCGCCCGCACCGTGCCGCGCCATGAGCGAATACCACGGTGGACGCGCGTCCCCGCGGCGGCGGCGGGGCCTGATCGGCGGCGCCGTCGCCGCGCTCGCGCTGGCCGCGGCGGTGGCGCTGGTCTACCTGAACAGCGGGCCGGAGGAGACGCCCCCCGTCCTGCTGGGCGCCCCGCTGCGCCTCGCCGCGGCCGACGGCGACGCGCTGTTCGTGCTGACCACGCACCAGCGGCACCTCGTCGTCTCGGCGCGCGGCAACACGCGGCGCACGCGCGCGGTGCGCTACCTCGACCTCTGGCGCTTCGACGCGGCGACGGCGCGGCCGGTGTGGCGCCGCCGCCTCCGCACGGAGCGCGAGGGCCGGGCGGCGCCCGCCGCGCGCGGCGCGCGGCTGCTCGGCGCGCAGGGGGGGACGCTGTGGGTGCAGGCGGGCGGCCCGCTGGCCGTCGCCGCCGCCGACGGGCGCCCGATCGGCGACGCCGACACGATCGCCGCGCGCTCGCCGGCGCTGCGCGACGCGATGCCCACCGAGGCGCGCTACGTCGTGCTGGCCGACGACGGGCTGCGCATCACCGCCACCGACGCCAGCGTCCACCGCGTGGACCCGGCGACGCTGGTGGCGCAGCGCGTCGCGGCCGTGCCGGGAGCCGCGCCGCCGGTCGTGCGCCCGGGCGCGTGGACGCCGCAGTCCGCCGTCGCGTTCGCGACGCGGGGGCTCGACATCCCGGGGCGCTGGCTCGGGGTGCTGAGCGCCGAGGAGGGGGAGCGATTCCGCGGGCGCGTGGCGGCGGTGACCGCCGGGCTGGCCGGGGATCGGCGCGAGCGCGCGTACCACGACGCGCGGCTCCTCGCCCCGCCGGACGACGACGGGCTGCAGGTCCCGACGCGGGTGCGGCTGTGGGGCGCGCGCGTCGACCGCGTGTCGGCGGCGCCGCCGGACTGGCCGGCCAACTTCCCCGACCGGTGGGGGACGCGCGCGGCCTACGCGGACGTCGCGCCGCTCCCCGAGAGCCCCGACTTCCTCCAGGGCGGGCTGCTGCACGCGGGCGGCGCGCGCGGCGCGCCCCTGCTCGTCCGCGGTCCCGACGGGGTGCTGGTGCTGCACCGCGACCGGCTGGGCGTGGACGGCCGGCTGCAGCTGACGCGCGTCGCCGGCCCCGGGGGGCGCCCCGTGTGGGACGCGCGCCTCCCGCTGTCGATCGTGCAGTCGGTGCTCCCCGGGCCCCCCGACCGGCGGACGATCGTCCTCGTGGGGCGCGAGTACGCGACCTACGACCGCGCGGCGCGCGCGCCCGACGGCGCGGAGCACGAGCAGATCGTCGGCGTGGACGTCGCCACCGGCGCAGTGCGCGCGTACGACCTGACGGCCCAGGGCCCGGCCGAACCGGTCCGTCCCTGATCGGTCGGGGGGAGGCGCGGCCCGGAACGTGAGCGGATCGTCACCTCGCGTGACGTCCGGGCGGGTCGTGCGTACTTTCCCGTATGCCGTCGGGGTCGCACCTCCGCGGGCGCGCCGCGCGCGCCCTTCTCGCCGCCGCCTGTGTCGTCGGGCCGGCCGCAGCGCGTGCGCAGCTCCCGACGCCCGACATCCCGGCCGAGGACACCGCGCTGGTCGGCGCGGGGAGCCCGATCGTCGTGGCCGGGCGCGCGGTGGTCGGGTCGGGGGTGCTGCACGACCGGTCGCTGATGATCGCGCTCGACCGCGGCGCCGCGGGCGGGGTGTGGGTCTTCAGCCGCGGCGCCGCCGCCGTGCGCGTCGCCCCGGGCGACAGCGTCGAGGCGACGGGGGTGCTGCACCGCTATCGCGGGACGACCGAGGTCGTGGCGTCGTCGGTGCGGCGGATCGCGGTGCCGGCGCGTGCGCTCACCTCGCCGGAGTCCTCCCCCCCGTCGTCCGAGGCCGCGGTGGCCGCCGAGGGGCGGCTGATCCGCATGCGCGGCGTCGCCGGCGCGCAGGGGTCGAGCGAGGGCGGGCGGTGGCTGCGCCTCCGGCTCGCCGCCGGCGAGGGCGCGCTGGCCGCGGCCGACTCGGTCACGGTGTGGGTGCCGGCCACGCACCAGCGCGACCCGGGGATCACCGACCTGCGCGTCGGCGACGACGTCGAGGTCACGGGGATCGCGGCGGTCTACCGCGACAACCCGACCGACGCGCCGATCGCGCAGCTCATTCCGCGCGGCCCCGACGACGTGCGGGTGCACGGGATCCCGGGGCGGTGGCGCGAGCTGGCGCTGCGCGGGCTGCTCGGCGCGCTGGCGGCGGCGGGGCTCGGGTGGGCGCTGGTGCACGCGGCCACGCGCCGGCAGGCGCGCGCGCTGCGCGAGACCGAGGCGCGCTACCGGCAGCTGCTGGAGCTGTCGCCGGACGCGGTGCTCGTGCACGCCGACGACCACATCCTGTTCGCCAACCCCGCCGCGGCGCGGCTGCTCGCGCTCCCCGACGAGCGGTCGCTGGCCGGGGTGCCGCTGGCGCGCTTCCTGGATGCCGACGAGCGCGCGGCGCTCGCCGTGGCCGCGACGGCCGCGCGCCGCGTGCGCACGCGCCTGCGCGCCGCCGACGGCGCGACGCTGGACGTGGAGGCGGCGACCAGCCCGTGCCGCTACTCCGACCGCGACGCCGCGGTGATCGTGGCGCGCGACATCGGGCCGCAGCTGCGCTACGAGCGCGAGCTGCGCGAGCTGGCGCTGCTCGACGAACTGACGGGGCTGCACAACCGCCGTGGCTTCCTGACGTTCGCCGAGGCCGAGCTGCGCCGCCTGCGGGCGACGGGGCAGGGGGCGGTGCTGCTGTTCGCGGACCTCGACGGGCTGAAGCGGATCAACGACGCGCACGGCCACGCCGCCGGCGACGCCGCGCTGGTCGCGGTCGCGCGCGCGCTGCGCGAGGTGGTGGGCGCGCAGGGGCTGGTCGAGCGCGCGCGCGGCGACGAGTTCGCGGCGCTGGTGCACGAGCCGGCGCCCGGCGAGGCGGCGGCCGACGCGGCGATCGCCGAGACGATCGAGCGCCGGCTGGCGGACGCGATGGCGCGCCGCCGCAACCCGCTCGAGGACTGGACGCCGTCGGCGACCGTGGGCGCGCACCGCCTGCCGCCCGACGGCGGCGAGCCGCTGGTGGCCGCGCTGGCCGCCGCCGCCGCGGGGCTCGACCGCCTCCGCGCCGTCGCGCGCCCCCTCGGCCTGGTCTGACGTGCGGGTGCTCGTGCAGCGGGTCGCGCGCGCCGAGGTGCGCGTGCCGGCCGCCGACGGCGGGACGCGCGTGACCGGCGCCATCGAGCGCGGCTTCCTGCTGCTCGTCGGCTTCACGCACGCCGACGGCGACGAGCAGCTGGCGTGGATGGCCGACAAGGTGCTCGGGCTGCGCCTGTTCCCGGACGCCGAGGACAAGATGAACATGTCGCTCGCCGAGGCCGGCGGCGCGCTGCTGGTCGTGTCGCAGTTCACGCTCTACGGCGACGCGCGCAAGGGGAAGCGGCCCAGCTTCATCGACGCGGCGCGCCCCGAGACGGCGATCCCGCTGTACGAGCGGTTCGTGGCCGCGCTCCGCGCCCGCGGCCCGCGCGTCGAGACGGGCGAGTTCGGCGCGATGATGCAGGTGGAGCTGGTGAACGACGGCCCGGTGACGTTGTGGCTGGAGCGCTGACGCGCGTCGTGCTGGCGTCGCAGTCGCCCCGGCGCCGCGACCTGCTCGACCTGATCGGCGTCGCGCACGAGGTGCGCCCGGCCGACGTGGACGAGTCGGTGCGCGACGGCGAGGCCCCCGACGCGTACACGCAGCGGCTGGCGCGCGAGAAGGCCGCCGTGGTCGCGGCGCTGGAGCCCGACGCGGTGGTCGTCGCCGCCGACACCACGGTGGTGATCGACGGCGAGATCCTCGGCAAGCCCGCCGACGCGGCCGAGGCGGAGGCGATGGTGCGCCGCCTGGCCGGACGCGCGCACGAGGTCTACACGGGGATCGCGGTGCGGCGCGGCGCGCGCGAGGCGAGCGCCGTGGAGCGGGTGCGCGTCACCTTCCGCGCGCTGAGCGAGGCCGAGGTGCGGGCCTACGTCGCGACCGGCGAGCCGATGGACAAGGCGGGCGCGTACGGGATCCAGGGCTACGGCGCGACGATCGTCGAGCGGATCGACGGCGACTACTTCGCGGTGATGGGGCTGTCGCTGGTGCGCACGGTGGCGCTGCTGCGCGAGGTGGGCGCCGTCTACCCGTTCGGCCCCCTGCGCGACGCCGCGACCTGAGCTCCGGCGGGGCTGGCGCGCGGTCTGCGCCCTCGGGGCGCATGGCCATCACGTCCACGACCGCGCGCGCCGCCGCCCTCCTCGTCGTCGGCGCCTCCCGCTCGGCCGCGCAGGCGCCGGCGGACACCGCGCGCGCCGACTCGGCGCGGGTGCTGCGCCCCGTCGAGGTGCGCGCGTCGATCGCCCCCACCGCCGGCGCGGCCGTCGGCTCCGGGGTGCCGGCGCGCGTGACGGTGCTCGACGGCGCCGCCCTCCGCGCGTGGGAGCCGCGCCTGCTGCCGGACGCGCTGGGCGCGCTGCCGGGCGTGTCGCTCTACGACGACCTCGGGTCGCCGTGGAAGGTGAACCTCAGCACGCGCGGCTTCAGCGCCGGCCCCACCGTCGGCCTGCCGCCCGGGGTGAGCGTGTTCCTCGACGGCGTGCGCCAGAACGAGCCGTCGGCGCAGGAGGTCAACTTCGACCTCCTCCCCCTGCAGCACGTCGAGCGCGTCGAGCTGCTGAGCGGGAGCGCGTCGCTGCTCGGCCCCAACTCGCTCGGCGGCGCCATCAACCTCGTGACGGCGCGCGGGAGCGGGCGGCCGTCGGGGGAGCTCGAGCTGTCGGGCGGATCCTTCGGGCAGGCGTCCGCGGAGGCGAGCTGGCGCGGGCGCAGCGCGTCGGGCATCGACCACCTCGCGGGGGTGGCGTGGGAGCGCGAGCGCGGCTGGCGCGACGCGACCGGCGCGCGCACCTACCACGGCTTCGCGAACGTGGGACGCGGCGGCGCGACGCGCGGGGTGACGCTGCAGGCGTTCGCGTCGGGATCGCGCGCGGAGACGGCGGGCTCGCTGCCGGAGAGCCTGTTCCGCGCGTCGCCGCGCGCCAACTTCACGGCCGGCGACTTCGAGGACCTCCAGGCGCAGCAGGTCGCGCTGTCGGGGCACGCGCCGGTGGGCGCGGGGCGCGGCGCGCTGACCCTCTACGCGCGGCGGTCGTCGGCCGAGCGGTTCAACGTGAACCAGGCGCCGGACCCGGACGTGCGGTCGCGCACGGCGAACCTCACGCTCGGCGGCACCGCCGACTGGCGCTGGGCGCCGCCGGTCGCCGCCGGGACGCTCGCGCTGCGGCTGGGCGCCGACGCGAACGCCAGCCGCGTCCGGGCGCGCATCCTCGGCGAGTCGGCGGGTGAGGCCGAGCTGACGACCGACGTGCGCAGCCCGAGCCTCGACCTCGCCGGGTACGCGCTGGCCGACTGGGAAGTGGGGCGGGTGACGCTCTCGGGCGGCGGGCGGTACGACTTCGTGCGCGTCCCGTTCCGCAACCTCCTGCGCACCTACGACAACACGACGAACGACTACCGCGCCCTCTCGCCGCGACTCGGCGCCGCCGTCGCGCTGGCGCGCGGCGCGTCCGTCCACGCGTCGGTCGGACGCAGCTTCCGCGCGCCGGCGATCCTCGAGCTGGGGTGCGCGGACCCGGAGGCGGCGTGCCCGCTCCCGTTCGCGCTCGGCGACGACCCGCCGCTCGCACCCGTGCGCGCCACGACCTACGAGGTGGGGGGGCAGCTCGCGCGCGGCGCGGTCGTCGCCACCGCGTCCGCGTATCGCACCGAGGTCCGCGACGAGATCTTCTTCGTCGCGTCGGAGGGCGCGCTGCTCGCGGGCCACTTCACCAACCTGGATCGCACGCGGCGCGACGGGGTCGAGCTGGGCGTCCGGGGCGCCGCCGCGCGCGGGCGGCTCGCGTGGTACGGCGGCTACGCGTGGACGCGGGCGACCTTCCGCACGCCCGCGGCGCTGTTCAGCATCCGCGGCGACGACGACTTCGAAGGGCGCCCGCTGGCCGGCGACAACGACGTCGAGGCCGGGGACCGCCTGCCGCTCGTGCCCGACCACCAGGTGAAAGGCGGGGGATCGCTCCGCCTCGCCGGCGGCGTGAGCGCGGGCCTCGACGCGCGCTACGTGGGCCGCCGGTGGCTGCGCGGCGACGAGGCGAACGTGACGGCGCCGCTCGGCGGGTACGCCGTCGCCGACCTGCGCGTCGGGGTCGAGCGCGGCGCGTGGGAGGTCGCCGGGATCGTGACGAACGCGCTCGACCGGCGCGACGCCACCTTCGGCACCTTCAACGAGAACCGGCGGACGGGGGAGCTGGAGCGGTTCCTCACCCCGCTGAACGGTCGGGGCGTGAGGCTGGTGCTGCGCCGCCGGCTCGGGGCCGCGGCGTCCGACCAGTCGTGAGTACCGGAGACGTCGTCTCGCGGTCGGAGGTGAGCACTCGGCCGTGGCCGCGGCGGGCCGGGGTCGCGGAAGGCACCATCTCGCCGCGACCAGCGGACCGGGTGAGCGGCCAGCGGAACGTGCGGCCGGCCTTCGCGCCGCGCTGCCGCTCGACGATGCAGCCCGACGAGACGCTGGACTCTCGGCTTCCCGCCGATCACCGGCCGAGCTTCCGGAGCTCCTGCGCCCGGGCGCGGCTCACGGGGACGCGCGAGCCGTCGGCGAGCTCCGCCTCCAGGTTCCCCGCGGCGTCGGGGCGGAAGGCGCGCACCTGGTCGAGATTGACGACGTGGGCGCGGTGGACGCGGGCGAAGCGGCGCGGGTCGAGGCGCGTCTCCAGCCGGCTCAGCGCCAGGTGCAGCACGTGGCGGGCGTCCCCGTCGTGCACGATCACGTAGTCGCCGTCGGCCTCGAAGCGTGAAACGCGCTCGACCGGCACGGCGACGAGCGCGCCGCCGACGCGCACGAACAGGCGGCTGATCGGGCCCCCGCCGAGCGCCCCGCTCAGCCGCTCCAGCGCGTCGGCCGGCGCGGGCTCGCCGATCGACGCGCGCACGCGGTCCATCGCCGCGGCCAGGCGCGTGGGGCCGAAGGGCTTGAGCAGGTAGTCGACCGCCCCCAGCTCGAACGCCGTCACCGCGTGCTCCGAGAACGCGGTGGTGAAGACCACGAACGGCGGCCGCTCGACGCGCCGCAGCACGTCGGTGCCGAGCATCCCCGGCATCTGCACGTCGAGGAAGACGAGCTCGGGGCGCAGCGCCGTGATCGCGGCGACCGCCGACGGGCCGTCGGCCGCGTCGCCGACGACCTCCACCCAGTCGAAGGCGCGCAGCATCGCGCGCAGCCCGGCGCGCGCAATCGGCTCGTCGTCGGCGACGAAGGCGCGGACCTTCACGCCGCCGCCCCGCGCCGTCGCGGGACGACGAGCACCGACTCGAAGCCGCCGTCCTCCAGCGGGCCGCTCGCCAGCCGGGCCGCGCTGCCGTAGAGGACAGACAGCCGCTCGCGCAGCCGGGCCAGCCCCGTCCCCGCGCCGCTTCGCGCCGGCGTGGCCGGGGCGTCGGCGGCGCCGTCCCCCGAGTTGCGCACGGCGAGCCGGAGCTCCGACGCGTCGCCGGTGGCGGTGACGACGATCTCCGTGGCCGCGACGCGCGGCGCGGCGCCGTGCAGCACCGCGTTCTCTACCAGCGTCTGCAGGGCGAACGCGGGGACGCGCGCGTCGAGCAGCGCGGGCGCCAGGTCGGCGTGGACGGCGAGCCGGTCGCCGAAGCGCATCCGCTCGACGGCGAGGTAGCGCGACACGAAGCGCCACTCGTCGGCCAGCGTCACCTCGTCGCGCTGCTCCTCCAGCGTGGTGCGCAGCAGGTCGGCGACCAGCTCCGCCGCCTCGGCGGCGCGCGCGGGCTCCACGGGGATGAGCTGCACGACCGCGTGCAGCGCGTTGAACAGGAAGTGCGGGTGGAGCTGCGCGCGGAGCGCGGCGAGCTGCGTGCGCGCGGCCAGCGCCTCGGCCCGCGCGGCGCGCGCGCTCGCGTCCACCGCGTGCGTCACCCCGGCGAGGATCGCGTAGAACACCGACCCCATGACCAGCACCATCTCCCCGTTCTGCCGGAGGTGGGCGAGGAACGGGCGACCGCCGAGCAGCGCCTGCGCCGTCCCCGACGCGGTGAGCCAGACGGCCGCCGCGCCGAGGGCGCCGACGACGTGCATGACGACGAAGCGCGTGCCGAACGGCCGCGGCCACGGGAATCGCCGCACGAACAGGACGACGAGGACCGCGGTCGCGAGCCCCGTGGAGAGGCCGGTCACCGCGGACACGATCTCGTCGTGCGACCAGACCACCGGGTCGGCCTGGAAGCGGGACGCGGGGTTCGGAAGGAAGGAGGACACGGGGGGGACGCGGGGAGGGGACGGGCCGGGGCCCTCGCGGATGATACGCCACGCCGCCCGGCCCCGGCGACGCCCCGCGCCGCCGTTCGACCGCCCCGATCTGCCGTTCGGCGAAACGCGCCTCCCGCCGACCGGCCCCGCGCGGCAGGATGGGGGCACGACGCGCGACGGCCGCGCGTCCCGTCCCCCTCGGTGGAGCAGCGGCATGCAGCGGTTCGGCGGCGTCCCCCTCGAGCTGAAGTTCGGCGTCCGGATGCTGGTCAAGCACCCCGGCCTCACGCTCGTCGCGGGGCTGGCGATGGCGTTCGCGGTCTGCGTCGGCGCGGTCACCTTCGCGATGGTGTCGCAGGTGCTCCACCCGTCGCTGCCGTTCCCCGACGGCGACCGCGTCGTGCAGCTCCGCAACTGGGACGCGGCGGCGGGGCGCACCGAGCCCCGCGCGCTGCGCGACTTCTCGGCGTGGCGCGCCGGGCTGCGGTCCGTCACCGACCTGGGGGCCTACCGCGACCTGTCGCGCAACGTGGTCGCGCCCGACGGCAACGCGAGCCCGCTGCAGGTCGCGGAGATCACCGCCAACGCGTTCCGCATGGCCCCCGCCGCCCCGGTGGTCGGGCGGGCCCTCGCGCCGTCCGACGAGCGTCCGGGCGCGCCGCCCGTGATCGTGCTCGGGCACGACGTCTGGCGCGAGCGCTTCGGCGCCGACCCGGCGGTCGTGGGGCGCAGCGTGCGCCTCGACGAGGCGTTCGTCACGGTGGTCGGGGTGATGCCCGCGGGGTACGGGTTCCCCGTCTCGCACGACGCGTGGACGCCGCTCCCGTCCAACGTGGTCGAGCAGCCGCCGCGCGAGGGGCCGCCGGTCACGATCTTCGGCCGCCTGGCCCCGGGCGTCTCGCTCGCCGAGGCGCAGGTGGAGCTGTCGGTGGTCGGCGCGCGCACGGCGGCCGAGCTGCCGGCGACGCACGAGCAGCTGCGCCCGCAGGTGGTGTCGTACGTGCGGGCCGACGCGGACCCGGCGCCCGAGGGGCCGATGATCCTCTACTCGGTCGTCGGCTTCGGCGTCCTGCTGCTCGTGCTGATCTGCGGGAACGTCGCGATGCTGATGTTCGCGCGCGCCGCGACGCGGCAGAGCGAGCTGGTCGTGCGGAGCGCGCTCGGCGCGAGCCGGCGGCGCGTCATCGGGCAGCTGTTCGCCGAGGCGCTGGTGCTCGGCGCCGGCGCGACGGTGGTCGGCCTCGCCGCCGCGCAGCTCGCGCTGCGGCACTGGGGCGTGACCTTCCTCGAGGAGAACATGGGGCGCCTGCCGTTCTGGTACGACGTGCGCCTCACGCCCGGGACGGTCGTCTACGCGCTCGGGCTGACGCTGCTCGGCGCGGCGATCGCGGGCGTGCTTCCGGCGGTGAAGGTGATGAACGGGCTCGGCTCGCGCCTGCGGGCCGGCACGGCGGGCGGCGGCGGGCTGCGGTTCGGCGGCGTGTGGACGGTGGTCATCGTGACGCAGGTGGCGCTCACCGTCGCGTTCCCGGCGCTGGCCTGGTTCGAGCGGCGCAAGCTGGAGGAGATCCGCGCGTTCCCCGCGGGGTTCGCGTCCGAGGACTACCTCGCCGCGTTCCTCGCCATGGCCGGCGACTCCGCGGACCGCCGCGTGGCCGCGATCGAACGGCTGCGGCAGCGCGTCGCCGCCGAACCGGGGGTGCGCGGGGTGACGTTCGTCGACCGGCTCCCCCGCGACTACCACGTCGAACGCTACGTCGAGCTCGACGAGCCGCCGGCGCCCGCCTCCGCGACGGCGCCCGCGCCGCTGCGCGAGGTGAGCACGGCGCGCATCGACCCCTCGTACTTCGCGGTCCTGCAGTCGCCGGTCGTCGCCGGGCGCGGCTTCACGGCGGCCGACCTGGCGCCGGGGGCGAACGTGGTGATCGTCGACCGCTCGTTCGTCGACCAGGTGCTCCAGGGGCGCAACGCGGTCGGCCGGCGCGTGCGGTTCGCGCGCGAGCAGCGCGGCGGTCCGCTGGCGGACGAGGAGCGGCCGTGGTACCAGATCGTCGGCGTGGTGAACGAGCTCGGGATGGGCGCGCCGACGCAGAGCGGCCGCGCGGCCGGGTTCTACCTCCCCGAGGTGCCGGGGCGCACGGGCGGCGTGGAGATCCTGGTGCACGCGCAGGGCGATCCGCTGGTGCTGGGCAACCGCCTGCGCGCCCTCGCGACGGCGGTCGACCCGGCGCTGCGCCTGTCGTCGGTGCAGCGGGTCGACCAGGTGACCAGCCCGATCCTCTGGATCCTCGGGATGTGGCTGAAGGTCACCCTCGTGCTCACCGGCGTCGCGCTGCTGCTCGCGCTGGCGGGGATCTACGCCGTGCTGTCGTTCACCGTGGCGCGGCGCACCCGCGAGATCGGGGTGCGGGTCGCGCTCGGCTCCGACCGTCGGCGCGTGGTCGCGGCGGTGTTCCGCCGGCCGCTGGCGCAGGTCGGCGCGGGCGTGGCGCTCGGGGGGACGCTGGTGGGCGTGGTGGCGCTCGCGCTGGCGGGGGGCGGGCTGGCGGCGCGGCACGTCGCGCTGCTCGTGGCGTACGCCGCCGGGATGCTGGGCGTCTGCCTGCTCGCCTGCGTGGTGCCGACGCGGCGCGCGCTGCGCGTGGAGCCGACGATCGCGCTGCGCGCGGAGTAGACGCGTGCGGTGGGGCGCTAGCCTTCCGCGCCGTCGGCGTAGTGCGTGCGCCAGCGCTCCACCTTCTCCAGCACCTGCGCGACCGTGATGTTCGGCATCCGGTCGTGCCGGTTCTCCATCGAGATCGGGTAGTCCTCGCCCGGGTCGCCGTAGGCGTCGATCATCAGGTCGCGGAACTTCCGGTACGGCCCGACGCGCTTCGGGTTCGAGTACGCGATCAGCGACACCACCGGCCGGTCGAGCGCGACCGTCATGTGCAGCGGTCCCGTGTCGGGCGACAGCACCAGCGCCGAGCCGTCGAGGATGGCGACGAGCTTGCGCAGCCCGCTGCCGAGCGCGGACACCGGCTTGTGGCGCGCCTCGCGCATGATCACCGCCTCGGCGGCCAGCTCGCGCTCCGAGCGCCCGCCCACGAGCACGGGCTGCAGCCCGTAGTCGGCGTGGAGCGCGTCGCACACCGCCGCCCACCGCTCCGGGAGCCAGTCCTTCTGCGCCTTGCTGGTCGCCACGACGATCGCCGCCGCGGGGCGGTCGAGCTGCGCGAAGAACTCCCGCTGCCAGGGGCGCTCCTCGGGCCACGGCCCGAGGTCCCACACCGGCGGCCCGTGCGGCACGCCGAGCGCGTCGAGGAACTCGAAGTACTGGTCCTGCACGTGCTGCATCGGGTGCGGCGGCACCTTCGCGTTGGTGAACGCCCAGTTGAAGTCGCGCGCGCGCGCGCGGTCGAAGCCGAGCTTCACGTCCGCCGGCACGAAGCCCGTGATGAGCCCCGCCTTGAAGTAGACCTGCAGGTTGATGCAGACGTCGAACGGCCCGCGCGCGCGCAGCTCGCGGCGCACGTCGAGGAAGCCGCGCGCCCCCGCGGAGCGGTCGAACAGGACGATGTCGTCGACCGCGGGGTGGCCGCGCACGAGCGTCGCGGGCCCCGGCTGCAGGACCCACGTCACGTGCGGCGCCGGGTCGAGCGCCTTGAGCGCCGTCAGCAGCGGCAGCACGTGCACCGCGTCGCCGACGGCGCTCATCATCACGACGCACACGCGCCGCAGCGGCACGCGCCCGTACGGGGCGCTCGCGTCGCGCGCCGTCACGTCGTCCCCACGTTGTGCCCGGGGCGCCACACCAGGTCGACGCGGGCCCCGGGCCCGTGGCGCGCGACGAGGCGCAGGCACTCGAGCTCGAGCTCCGACACCGCCAGCCCGCGCCTCGCGCGCCACTTCTCCAGCGAGCGCTCGAGCCGGCGCAGGTTCGCCTCGCCCGTCGCCCGGGCGCGTCCCTCGGACGGCGGCTCGGCGGGGGCGTGCGCGACGTCGAGGTCGAGCGCCCAGGCGTCGAGCGCGCCGTCGCCGTCGGCGGCGGGGGTGACGAGCACGTTCTTCAGGTTCAGGTCCGGGTGGCGCACGCCGAGCCGCGCCAGCGCGTGCAGCAGCGTGCCGGTCGCCTCCACCCACGGGCCGCGCGGGTCGCGGGCGATGGGGAGCGTGCGCACGTGCGCGGCGAGGTCCTGCGCGCCAGGGACGAGCCGCGTCACGACGTCGGCGCGCACGAGGCCGAGCGGGGCGGGGTAGAGCGCGTAGGCGAGCACCTCGGGGGTGCGGACGCCGGCGGCGCGCAGCCGCGCGGCCAGCGCGAGCTCGTGCGGCGCGCGCGACGGCGCGACGAACAGGTCGCGCGTGAGCGGCGCCAGCAGCACGCCGTGCCACGAGTGGCGCACCACGACCTCCGTACCCTCGTCGAGCGCGACGGCCCAGGCGGCGGCGCGCCCGCGCAACTCGCGGCGCCCGGGGCGCGCGGCGGCATACGCCCACAGCGTGGGGTGCGACTCCAGCCCCGCCGCGAGCGGCGCGGCGAGCGCGGCGCGGCAGACGAGCGTGGCGCCGCGCAGCGCGACCCGCTCGTACCCCGCCGGCGTGCCGGGCGGGGGGACGGTCACGCGCCGCGCGACACCGCGTACACCTCGAGCGCCGGCTCGCCCGGCCGCGCGGGCGGGCAGGCGTCGGGCGCGGCGTGCAGGAGCGGCGCGGGGCGGCGGAGCGCCTCCTTCAGCGCGCCGGTCATCAGCACCTCGCCGGCCGACGCGGCGTCGCAGAGGCGGCTGGCCTGGTTCACGACGTAGCCGATCACCGTGAACTCGAGGCGGCGCTCGGAGCCGATGTTGCCGGCGAACACCTCGCCGTGCGACAGCCCGACGCCGATCGCCAGCGGCGCCTTGCCGTTCGCCTGGCGGCGCGCGTTCATCGCCTCGACCGTCGCGATCATGTCGATCGCCGAGGCCAGCGCGCGGTCGGCGTCGTCGCCCGCGCTCTCGGGCGCGCCCCACTGCGCCATGACGCAGTCGCCGATGAACTTGTCGAGCGTGCCGCCGTGCCGGAACACGCACTCGACCATGCCGCTCAGGAACTCGCTCAGCGTCGCCGCGAGGTCGTCGGGCGCCAGCTCGGCGGCCAGCCGCGTGGACCCGCGCAGGTCGGCGAACAGCACGGCCACCGTGCGCCGCTCGCCGCCGAGCCGGATCCCGTCCGTCGACCGCGCGATCCGCTCGGCGACCGGCGGCGCGAAGTAGCGGGCGAAATTCTCGCGCGCCACCGCCTCGCGCCGCACCCGCTCGGCGAGGCGCGCGTTCTCCAGCGACGCCGCCGCCAGCCCGCCGAACGCCGTCAGGAAGTCGAGGTCCGCCTCGGCGAACTGCCGCTGCGGGTCGGCGCTGTCGACGTAGAGCGCGCCGAGCGCGCTCCCGTCGGCGGCGAGCAGCGGGACGCACATCGCCGAGCGGACGCGCTGGCGCAGCACCGACTGGCCCACGAAGCGCGGGTCGGCGGTCGCGTCCATGGTGAGCAGCGCGGCGCGGCGGGCGAGCGCGGTGCGCGTGATCGTGCGCGGGACCGGCGGCGCGCCGGCGGCGATCTGGTCGGCGACCCAGCGGTCGCGCGCGACGGCGGGCGTGAGCGCGCCGTCGCCGTCGGCGGTGAGCAGCATCGCCGCGCGGTCGGCGTCGAGGGTGCGGAGCGTCGCCCCGACGATCCGCTCGTGCACGGTCGCCACGTCGGCGGCGCCGCCCAGGGCCTTGGTCGCCTCGAGCAGCTGCTGCAGCCGGCGCGCGGTCAGCTCCTGCGGCGACGCGGCCTCGCGCTCGGCGACGATCGGCGGCTCGGCGTCGGGGTCGGCCGAGGGGAGCGGGGGCGGGACCGCGCCGCCGGCGCGCGACGGGGTCGCCGACGGCTGCGCAGCGGGCGCCGCGGGAGCCGCCGGGAGGGGCGCGGGCGGCTCG
>NZ_JARGEK010000699.1 GCF_029211165.1 Roseisolibacter sp. H3M3-2 | reverse complement strand
CGCCGCCGCCGCCCCGTCCGCGCCGGCGCCCGCCCGCCGCGCGACGCCGAGCACCGCGACCATCGAGCGCGAGGTCTTCGCGTACGGCGGCGCCGGGCGCCGCGACCCGTTCCGCCCGCTCATCGCGACCAGCGAGATCCGCCCGCTGCCGAACGAGCTGCGGCTCGTCGCCGTGGTCTTCGACCCGCGCGGCGCCGGCTCGGTGGCGATCCTGCGCGATTCGGTCAGCAAGAAGCAGCACCGCGTCCGCCCCGGCCAGCTGCTCGGCCGCATGCGCGTCGCGCAGATCCGCCAGAAGCAGGTCGTGTTCACGATCGAGGAGCTCGGATACAGCCGCCAGGAGGTCCTGGGGCTGCAGGATTCCACCGCTACGAGGCTGCCATGAGGGGCGTCGCCCTGCTCACCGCCGCGGTCACCGCCGCGACCCCCGCGTTCGCGTCCGTCCCCGCGACGGCCGACCGCGCGCCGACGGCGCCGCCCACGCGCCTCGTCACCAACCCCCTGCCGCGCGCCGAGCGCGCCGAGGACGTCCGCGCCGCCGTCACGCACGTCAGCGTGGTGGCCGGCGGCGACGCCGCGAGCACGGTCCTGATCGGCGTCGACCGCGCGGTCGTCGTCCAGGACTTCACGCTCGACGCGCCGCGCCGCGTCGTCCTCGACCTCGCCGGCGCCACGCTCGCCCTCCCGGGCGGCGCGCGGTACGACGGCACGGCCCGCGGCGGCGTGCGCAACGTGCGCCTCGCCCAGTTCCGCGCCGGCGTCGTCCGCGTGGTCGTGGAGCTCGACGGGCCCCGCGCCTACAAGGTCGAGCGCACCGACGGCGCAGTGCGCCTGGTGGTGCAGGGGAGCCCCGCCGACTTCTCGCCCTGGCAGGCCGGCCGCGCCCCCGCGGCGTCGGCCGCGGTGCAGGTCGCCGCCGTCCCGGCCCCCGCCGAGGTGCCCGCGGAGCAGCCGCCGCGCCAGCAGCCGCCGGCAAGTCGG
>NZ_JARGEK010000698.1 GCF_029211165.1 Roseisolibacter sp. H3M3-2 | reverse complement strand
CGCGGCGGTGGCGGCGCGGCTGGTGCGCGCCCACGGCTCGGCGTGGGAGGCGGTGTGGGCGCGCGCCGCGGCCGACCCGGCGCTCGCGGCGCGCGTCGACCCGGCGCTGCCGTACGTCGGCGCCGAGTACGTGCACGCGGTCGAGGCGGAGCTGGCGTGCACGCTCGCCGACCTGCTCGTGCGCCGCACCCCGCTCGCGTTCGAGACGCGCGACGCGGGGCGCGCGGCGGCACGCGTCGTCGCCCCGCTCGTCGCGCCGCACCTCGGCTGGGACGACGCCGCGGTCGCGCGCGCGCTGGCCGAGTACGACGCCGAGGCGTCGCGGCTGTTCGGGGTCGACCCGTGAGCCGCCGTCGGGCCGTCGTCAGGCCGCGGCGCGCGCCCGCGCCACCGCGCGCACGTAGTTGAGCCGCGAGTAGGCGCCCGCCGACAGCCATCCCGTCGCCGACTCGCCGCCGAGCACCGCGGCGCGGACGCGGCGCTCCGGCCACCCGGCGTCGAGCAGCCGGCCGATCTCGGCGATCGTGTCCTCGGTCCACCCGGCCTTGGCGGCCAGCGCCGCCGCCGGGTCGGGGACGAGCCCGCGGTGCGCGTCGAACAGGCGGCGCGGGCGCAGCGCCGCCATCGCGCGCAGCGAGCGGGCGAGCGCCGGGAGGTCCTCGTCGAGGTGCGCGATCCGCACGCGCACGTTGAGGAACAGGTCCCCGCCGAACAGCGTCTCGCGCTCGGGGTCCCACACCGCGTGGTGGTCGGCGGTGTGGCCCGGCGTCGGGAGGAGCACCAGCGGCGCCGGGTCGGCGGCCGGCGCGTCCGGGCGCACAGGGGTCGGCGTCCCCCAGGTGGCGCGGCGGTAGAGCGCGAGCGGGGCGCTGTCGGCGAGGGCGGCGCGGGTGGCGTCGGCCATCGCCAGCGGGACGCCGCGCGCCGCGCGGGCGGCGGCGTTCCCCGCGTGGTCCTCGTGCGCGTGCGTCAGCACCGCGCCGCCGAG
>NZ_JARGEK010000697.1 GCF_029211165.1 Roseisolibacter sp. H3M3-2 | reverse complement strand
GCCCGGAGGCGCCCGACGCCGCGCCGCCCGACGCCCTCGCGGCGGGGCGCGCGGCCGCCGAGGCGCTCGAGGCGCGCCTGCGCCCGTCGCTCCGCCCGGTGCTCAACGCCACCGGCGTCGTGCTGCACACGAACCTCGGGCGCGCGCCCCTCGCCGAGTCGGCGCTGGACGCGGTGCGCGCGGTCGCCGAGGGGTACGCGAACCTCGAGTACGACGTCGCGCGCGGCGCCCGCGGCTCGCGCCACGACCACTGCGTCGCCCTGCTGCGCGAGCTGACCGGCGCCGAGGACGCGGTCGTCGTCAACAACTGCGCGGCGGGGCTCGTGCTCGCGCTGGCGGCGCTCGCGCACGGCGGCGAGGTCGTCGTGTCGCGCGGCGAGCTGGTGGAGATCGGCGGGAGCTTCCGCGTCCCCGACATCATGGCCACCAGCGGCGCGCGGCTGCGCGAGGTGGGCACCACGAACCGCACGTACGCCGAGGACTACGCGCGCGCGCTCGTGCCCGAGACCGCGGCGCTGCTCAAGGTCCACCGCAGCAACTTCGCCATCGAGGGGTTCACGGCGCAGGCGTCGGTGGCCGAACTGGCGCCGGTGGCGGCGCGCGCGGGCGTGCCGCTGCTGCACGACTTCGGCAGCGGGCTGCTGCTGCCGCTCGACGCGCACGGGCTGAGCGGCGAGCCGACGGCGCGCGACCTCGTCGACGCGGGGGCGACGCTGGTCATCATGAGCGGCGACAAGCTGCTCGGCGGGCCGCAGGCGGGGCTCGTGGTCGGGCGCGCCGACGCGGTGGCGCGGCTGCGGCGCCACCCGCTCGCCCGCGCGCTGCGCGTCGACAAGCTGACGCTGGCGGCGCTGGAGGCGACGCTGGCGCTCTACCGCGACCCCGCCAAGGCGCGGCGCGAGATCCCCGCGCTGGCCATGCTGACCGCCCCCGCCGAGGCGCTGCGCGAGCGCGCCGACCGGCTGGAGGCGGCGCTGGCGGCGCGCGA
>NZ_JARGEK010000696.1 GCF_029211165.1 Roseisolibacter sp. H3M3-2 | reverse complement strand
GGGGCGTCGTCCGGCGCGGCGCCCACGGTCAGGTCGCGGCGCACGACCGCGTGCCCGGGGACCGCCACGTCCACGCGTCCGCTCGCGCGCCCGGGCGCGCGCACCTCGAGCGTCACGTCGGTGTCGGGGACGCCGCAGGCGATGTAGGTCCCGCCCGCGCCGGTCGCGATGGCGTGCGTGCGTGCGACCCACCGCGCGATGCCGCGCTCCACCGCCAGCTCGCGCCAGGCGAGGCTGACCCGCGCGTCGGCCACCGGCTCGTCGGTGTCGGCGTCGCGCACCTCGCCGACCAGCACGACGGCGAAGTCGCGCGCCGCCGCCTCCCCGCCGCACAGCAGCCGCCGCAGCCGGCGCGCGCCCGGGAGCGCGAAGTCGCCGACGGTCGCCGCGTCGGCGGCGGCGCGCACGCGGCAGCTCGGCGGGGTGAGGCCGAGCGCGTCGAGCGTCGGGTGGAAGATCGCGCCCACGTACTCGCCCGCGGGCAGCGCGTCGATGCGCCACCGCACCGCGCCGTCGGGGCGCGCCGTCCAGGCGGCGGCGCCGGGATCGGCGCCGGGCGCGAACTGCACCAGCGCGTCGGCGAGCGGCGCGCCGGCGAGGCTGTCCCACACCACGCCGCGCAGCGCGGGCTGCGCCGAGGCGGCGCGGGGGACGACGGCCGTCGCGAGCACGCTCGCGGCGAGGGCGGGGAGGAGGCGGCGCGGCATGTCGGCGGGGGGCGGGACGCGCCCCGAGCCTACGGCCGGTGCGCGGCGCGCGCCAGCCGGTCCCGCACCCCCTCCCACCCCGGCAGGTCGGGGGGCAGCTCCACGAGCACCGCGTCGCACCCGGCGTCGTCGATCTCGTGCAGCGCAGCGTACAGCCGCCGCGCGTACGCCGCCGGATCGCGCGGCATCAGGACCGGGAGTGCCGGCGCCGGCGCGCCGTCCCACGGCGCGAGCAGCAGCGCCCCGACGCGCGCCCCGCCCGCCGCCGCGCGCCGCGCCAAG
>NZ_JARGEK010000695.1 GCF_029211165.1 Roseisolibacter sp. H3M3-2 | reverse complement strand
CCGCCACGCGGGCCGCGCTGTCCGCTCCCGCGCGCCCCGGCCGCCGCGCGAACGCCGAGTCCACCGACGCCGCCAGCCCGCGCCAGAACTCGCCCAGCAGCCGGTCGTCCGCCCACCGCTCGCGCGCGCGGCGCGCGGAGGCCGTGTCGCCGCGCGCGCGGAAGAAGCGCTCGCTCCCGTACGCGCCCACGAAGCTGGCGAACGACTCGTTGAACACCGCCTGCCCCGCCGCGTAGTACGTCGTGTGCGTCAGCTCGTGCACGACCGTGTTGGCCAGGTCCACCGAGTCCTCGGCCAGCGTCGTGTTCAGCAGCGGGTCGTCGAAGAAGCCGAGCGTGGAGTAGGCGGACGACGGGCGCAGGTAGACGTCGTAGCCGCGGCGCGCCAGCCCGCGCGCCTCGCGCCGCGCCCGCCCGAAGTCGAAGAACCCCTTGTACGGCACGCTCCCGACGATCGGGAACCACCAGGTGAACGCCTCCAGCCGGTCGCGCGGCGCGGCCGAGAGCACCAGCACGAGCGTGTCGCGCCCGAGGTCCGTGTAGCGCGTGAAGGCGCGCCCCGCGTCCAGCCCCAGCGAGTCGACGGCGAACTGGCGCACGTCGAGCACGAGGCGGAGCTTCGCGCGCGTCGCCTCGTCCACCCCGCCCCGCGCCACCAGCCGGTCGATAGGGCGCCGCCGCGCGAGGATGCGCCCCTGCTCGTAGCCGGCGCGCGTCAGGTAGCAGCCGGTGGGCGTGAGGGAGAGGAGCAGCAGCCCGGCCAGCAGCCCGAGCGCCAGCCGCGCGCGCCGGCGCCGAGGCCGCGAGCGCGCGGTCGGCGTCGTCACCGCGCCCACCGCACGCCGAGGCGGTGCGTCGCGCCGAGCGCGCGGTAGCCCTGGTGCGCGTAGTCCACCGTGACGCCGCGGAACGCCAGCCCGGCGCCGGCGGTCGCGATCGGCATCGCCTCGTCGCGGTCGAGGCGGCGGCGCACCCCCGCGCGCGCGTCGAGCG
>NZ_JARGEK010000694.1 GCF_029211165.1 Roseisolibacter sp. H3M3-2 | reverse complement strand
CCGACGCGCCCGACGCCGCGGCGGCGGCGCCGGCCTACGCGCGCGGGTGGCACGGGGTCGTCGGCGCGGAGCCGCCGCGCGGCGCGCACGTCGGCACCGTGATGTCGCACGTCGGCCGCCGCATCCCGTACTTCTCCTCGCCGCGCGTGCGCTACCGCGGCGTGGCCGTCGGCTCCGACTCGGCCGACAACGCGCGCGCGCTGGACGGGACGCGGACGCCGTAGCACGACCGCCCCGCGCCGTCCCGTCAGCCTTCCGCGGGTCCCTCGACCGGCAGCGCCAGCACGAACCGCGACCCCGCCCCCTCCGCGCTCTCCACCCACAGCCGCCCGCCGTGCGCCTCGGCGACGCCGCGCGCGATGGCGAGGCCGAGCCCGAGCCCGCGCCGGTCGGCGTGGCGCGCCTGCCAGTACGCGCCGAAGATGTGCTGCGCCTCCTCCGGCGCGATCCCCGGGCCGTCGTCGCGCACCGACACGCGCAGCTCGCCCCCCGCCAGCTCCCACGCCAGCGACACCAGCCCGCCCGCCGGCGCGAACTTCGCCGCGTTGGCGACGAGGTTCGTCAGCGCCTGCAGCAGCCGCGTCTCGTCCACCGCGAGCGCCGGGAGCGCGCGCGGGCCGTCGGCCGCGAAGCGCGCCCCCCGCGCCTCCGCCAGCGGGCGCAGCGCCGCCGCCGCCTCGTCGAGCAGCGCCGCCATGTCGCGCGGCCGCCGGTCGAGCGCCAGCGGCGCGCGGTTCAGCCGCGCCACGTCGAGCAGGTCCTCGATCAGCGCGTCCATCCGCGCCGCCGCCCGCTCCACGCGGGCCAGCGTGCGCGCGTCCGCCTCGGCCAGCGGCGCCTCGGCGCGCAGCATCTCGACGTCGAACCGCACCGCCGACAGCGGCGCGCGCAGGTCGTGCGCGACCACCGCCAGCACCTGGTCGCGCGCCGCCACCGCCGCGCGCGCGTCGGCGTACAGGCGCGCGCGCTCCAGCGCCAGCGCGGCGCGGCGCC
>NZ_JARGEK010000693.1 GCF_029211165.1 Roseisolibacter sp. H3M3-2 | reverse complement strand
GGTCGGGCGCCCGCCAGCGGCCGCGCCCGGCGGGAGGGCGGCGGCGCCGGCGCCGTGCACCAGCGAGCCGTAGGGCGCGAGCGCGAGCGCGTGTCCCGTGTCGGCGCCCGTGACGAACGGCGCCACCAGCACGACGCCGGCGCCGGTGACGAACAGCGCCTGGTCGCGCTCGCGCCATGCCAGCAGCGCCAGCGCGGCGGACGCGACCGCGGCGATCCCCAGCGCGACGGCGGGCGACACCAGCCCGAGGGCGGGGCCCGACCGCGACGCGACGACGTGCGCCGCGACGTGCGCGACCGCGAGCAGCGCGTCGCCGAAGCGGCGCGTCCCGCCCCCGGCGTCGGCGCGCAGCCGCAGGCGCCATCCGGCGGCCGCCAGCACCGCCGCCGCCAGCGCCCCGAGCCCGACGCGGGCGGCCGGGGTGAGCGTGAAGACGGTGACGGCCCACGTCAGGAACGCGCCGAGCCCCATCAGGATCAGCAGCACCGCCAGCGCCACGGTCCCGTAGCGCCCGATCAGCGCCTCCAGCGCGGCGCCGTCGGCGGGGACGGGGCCGAGGCCGAGTCGCAGCGTCCAGGCGCCGAGCCGCCGACGCAGCGAGCCGCGGGCGGGGACCGCGCGGGCGACGGCGCGCGGGGTGGCTGGCGTCGGCGCGCGCGCCGCCCGCAGCGCGGCGACCTCGCGCTGCAGCTCGGCGACCAGCGCCTCCAGGCGGGCCAGTCGCTCGGCGTCGTCGCCGGGCGGCCCCGGGGGAAGGGGCGCGGCGCTCAGCGGAGGAAGCGCTCGGCCAGTTGGGCGAGGCGCTCGTCGCCGTCCTTGCGCGCGCGCAGCAGGATCGCGCGCACGGGCGCGTGCAGCCGCGGCTCGCCCCAGTAGTAGCCGGTCGCCGACTCGGCGCTCTCGGTCTCGCCGGCGCGCGCGGCCTCGAGCAGCGCCGCCGCGCCGCCGGCGCCGAACCCCGGGTCGTCGCGCGTCGGCAGCCCGTAGCCGCGGCG
>NZ_JARGEK010000692.1 GCF_029211165.1 Roseisolibacter sp. H3M3-2 | reverse complement strand
GGATCGAGCGCCGCCGGCCGCCCCGTGTCGGCCGGCGGGCGTCCCTGCGCGGCGAGCGGCGCGGCGGCGAGCGCGGCGCCGACGGCCACCGCCACGACCGCGCGCATCAGTGGCGCAGGTTCGTGGCCTCCGCGAACCGCTCCATCAGCGCGCGCTGCTCGTCGGTCAGCCCCTCGGGGACGGTGATCGTGGTCTCGACGATCATGTCGCCGCGGTGCTCGCCCTTGGGGATCCCCTGCGCGCGGATGCGGAAGCGGCGCCCCGACGCGGTGCCGGGCGGGATGCGCACCGCGACCTTCTTCCCGTCGAGCGTCTTCACGCTGATCTTCGAGCCGAGCGTGGCCTGCGCGACGTTGAGCGGCACGGTGGCGACGACGTCGAGCCCCTCGCGCTTGAAGAAGCGGTCGGGCGTCACCGAGAAGGTGATCACGAGGTCGCCCGGCGGCCCGCCCTTGGGCCCCTTCCCCCCCTGCCCCTTGAGGCGCACGCGCGTCCCGGTGTCGGCGCCCTCGGGGACGGTGACGAGCACCTTGCGGCGCGTGCGCACCTGTCCCGCGCCCCTGCACGTCGGGCACGGCTCCGACGGGATCTGCCCGCGGCCGAGGCACATGGGGCACGGGCGGTTCACCGCGAAGCCGCCCTGCCCGAACGAGATCGTGCCGCGCCCCGTGCACTCGGGGCACGTCTTGACCGACGCGCCGGGCGCGCCGCCGGTGCCGCGGCAGGTCCCGCACTCCTCGGTGACCTCGAGCTCCACCGGCACCTTGCCGCCGAGCGCCGCGGTGCGGAACGGGATCTCGACGTTGGTCTCGACCGTCTGCCCGGACTCCGCGGCGCCGCGCGCGCCGGGACGGGCGCCCGCCGCGCCGGCGGCGCCGCCGAAGATCGAGCTGAAGATGTCGCCGAAGCCGCCGATCCCGCCGATGTCGATGTTCGAGAAGTCGAACGTCTGCCCGCCCGGGCCGCCCGGCGCCCCGCCCGACGACGAGCCGCCGCG
>NZ_JARGEK010000691.1 GCF_029211165.1 Roseisolibacter sp. H3M3-2 | reverse complement strand
GGGGCGGGCGGGGGTGGGGTCGCGCGGGGACCCCGCCACGGTGGCGGCGCGCGGCGCGGCGCCGTTCGCCGCGCGCGTGTCCGTCCGGTGAAACGCGCGGCCCGAGCGCGACGCCCGGACGCGCCGCGTCAGCGCAGCGGGAGCGCGAGCAGCACCGCGCGCTGCGGCGGCACCCCCGCGCGCAGCCGCCCCGCCGCGTCGAGCGACGACACCTGGCTGTTGGCGACGTACACCAGCGTGTCGCCGACGACGACGCCGGTGGTCGGCGTGTCGTGCGCGGGGTGGAACCGCTCCAGCACGCGCACGTCGATCGCGCGCGCGCCACCGGCGTCGAGCGCGATCGAGACGACCTGCGACAGCCCGACGCCGTTCTGCACCGCGACCAGCCGCCCGCCGTGCGCGTAGAGTCCGTCGATCATCGCCAGCGTGGCGCGCGGCGCGGGCGTGACGCGCGCCGCGTGCCCGCTCCCGCGCTCGAGGCGCACCAGCCCGCGCGAGGTGGCGACGTGCAGCGTGCGCCCGCCGTCGAGGGTGGCGATCCCGTTGGGGTACGCGAGGCGGAGCGCGTTCCCCTGCGGGTCGCGCGCCGGCACCGGGCGCAGCGTGTCGGCCGCCGGGCCGGCGAGCGCGGCGACGTACACCGCGCCGGCGTGGCTGTCGGTGACGAAGAGCGAGTCGCCGACCAGCACGAGGTCGTTGGGGAGGTGCGGGCCGCCGTCGGCGGGGGGGACCAGGCGCCGCGTCACGCGCCCGTCGGCGAGCGACAGCGCGACCACGGCGGGGCGCGGCGCGCCGGTGGCGACCCACAGCCGCGCGCCGTCCGCGGACACGTGCATCCCGAGCGTCTCGCCGAGCGAGTCGGCCGGGTGGTCGAGGCGCGCCAGCGCGCCGCCGGGGCCCACGCGCCACACGCCGCCGCGCGCCAGCGAGCCGACCAGCAGCGACCCGTCGCGCGGGTCGCGCGCCGCGCTCTCGACCACCAGCCCCGCCTCGGCGACCGTCG
>NZ_JARGEK010000690.1 GCF_029211165.1 Roseisolibacter sp. H3M3-2 | reverse complement strand
CGCGGGCGGCGCGGGGGACAGCCGCTGCCACGCCGCCAGCGCGAGCGCGGCGACGGCGGCGGCGCGCAGCGCCCCCTCGGCGGCCGAGCGCGCGGCGCTCATCGCGTGAGCGCGTACGTGACGACGTTCACCGCGAAGCGCGTGTTGTCCACGCTCTGGAAGCGCTTGTTGTCCGGGTGGTACCCCCACTCGGAGCTGTAGTCCTTGTTGCTGTACAGCACCGCCACGCGCTCCCCGCGCAGGATGCCGAACAGGTGCCGGTGCACGAGGTTGTCCCCCCACCCGTTCAGCTCGTGGCTCGTGGTCGGCGGGCCGTCCTTGAACTCGAAGAAGGCGCGGTAGAGCGCGTGCTCGTTCGGCAGCTGCACCAGCGGCCCGAGGGCGCGCGACAGCTCCTCGGTGCACGTCTTGTGGAACATGCCGTCCACGTCGTGGTTGTGGTCGTCCACGAACAGGAAGCCGCCGCGGTCGATCCACGCGCGCAGGTTGCGCCGCTCGGCCTCGGTGAAGCGCACCGGCAGGTGCCCCGTCATGTACGCGAAGGGGTGCCGCAGCAGCGCCTCCGACGACGCGGCCACCACGACCCCGCTCGGCGCCACCTTCAGCGTCGTGTAGCGCGCCAGCGTGTCGATCAGGTTCGCGGGGACGAGGGGGGCGGAGTCCCAGTCGCCGGATTCGTACTGGAGGGTGGCGAAGACGAAATCGGATGAGGCGAACTCGGAGACTGCGAACTCGGAGACTGCGAACGCGGGAACTGCGAATGCGGGTAACGCGACAGAAAGACCCGCCCCATCCGAGTTCGCCCCACCCGAGTTCGCCGTTCCCGAGTTCGCAGTTCCCGAGTTCGCCCCTCCCGAAGTCGTCGTATCAGTCATCCCGCCCCCCCATCGTCGTGCTCCACCCCCCAACCCCGGCCGAACGCGCCGGCGCCCCGAGCGCCGCGCGGCGGGCGGCGGTGAGCGGGGCCGTGGCGTCGCGCCCCGCGGCGATCGCGGCCAGCGCCTCGC
>NZ_JARGEK010000069.1 GCF_029211165.1 Roseisolibacter sp. H3M3-2 | reverse complement strand
CGCGCCGCGCCGGCCCCTCCCCCGACGGCCACCGCGCGCCGTTCGTGAAGCGCGTGCTCGGCGCCCCCGGCACGGAGTGGGTGAGGCACGCCGCGCCGGGGATGCACGTGCACGCGCCCGCGGGGTCGCGCGCGGCCGACGTGCTGCCGTCGCTGGCGGCGCAGGCGGGGGCGGCGCGCGTCGAGCTGCGCCGGCTGCTGGCGATGGAGGCGGCGGAGGACACCGCGCACCTCGAGCTGCTGGCGGTCGACGCGCGCGAGCAGATGCGCCCCTTCACCGGCGGCACGCCGGGCGGGTGGGCGGAGCCCGCGGCGTCGGCGGTGCTGTTCGTGACCAACGACTCGGCGCGCGCGCCGCTGCGCCACGAGCTGACGCACGTGCTGTCGTGGCAGCGCTGGGGGACGCCGCGGTCGCAGTGGATCTCGGAGGGGCTCGCGATGCACGCCGTCGGGCGGTGCGGCGGCCGCGCGCTGCACGCGATGGCCGCGTCGCTGGCCGCCGAGGGGCGTCTCGCGCCGCTGGCCGACCTCCCGCGGCGCTTCCACGTCGAGGGGGAGAGCGGGGCGGCGATGTACGTGCAGGCGGGGAGCGTCGTGCGCCACGTCGCCGAGACGGGCGGCGTTCCCGCGCTGCGCGCGCTGTGGTCGCGGGGGCTCGGCGCCGACCTCGCGGCGGTGGATCGGGCGTGGCGGGCGCGCGTCGGTCAGGAGCGGGTCGCGGAGCGGTGGGAGCGCATCGCCGAGGACGTGCGGGCGCGGGGATGCGAATGAGGGACCGGAACGGCGTGGTCCGATACGGCGTGGTCAGAAACGGCGTGGTCCGGTCCTACGTGAGCCGACACCGACAGGTGAAGGTCACGCAGTACCGGACCACGCCGTCATAGACCACGCCTCACCTGATCACGCCGTATCAGGCTTCCTGTTCTCCAACACCCCGAACATCCCCCCCGTCGGATCGACCGCGACCGCCATCCGCCCCCAGTCCTCGATGTCGGTCGGCGGCACCACGATCGTCCCCCCGAGCTCCGCGATGCGCGCGGCCGCCGCGTCGGCGCCGGCGACGGCGAAGTAGACCAGCCAGTGCGGGCGCGACGGGTCGCCGTCGGGGCGCCGCATCATGCCGCCGGCGAACGCGCCGCCGCGCCTGAACAGCCAGTAGGGGCCCGTCGGCATCGGCATCGTCTCGTGCGTCCAGCCGGCGAGGTCGCCGTAGAACGCGGCCATCGCCTCGGGGTCGGTCGTGAGCAGCTCGTGCCACGCCGCGGTGCCGGCGGGGGCGACGGCCGGCGCGTCGGGGGAGGGCTCGAGGCCGCGGTACGGCGACCAGATCGCGCCCGCCGGGTCTTCAACGACGGCGAAGCGGCCGACGTTCGGGATGTCGGTCGGCGGGACGAGCGTGCGGCCGCCCAGCGCGCCGGCGCGCGCGCAGGTCGCGTCGACGTCGCCCGTCTCGAGGTAGCTCACCCAGTGCGACGGCGCGCCGTGCGCCGCGTCGAGCGGGACGATGCCGCCCACCCCCTCCTCGCCGGCGGCGACCATCGTGTAGTCGCCCAGCTCGCCCAGCGGCATCACCTGCGTCGTCCAGCCGAAGAGCGCCGTGTAGAACGCGGTCGCGCGCGGCGCGTCGGTGGTCATCAGGTCGTGCCAGACGAAGCGGCTGCTGGCGGCGGGGGGCGCGTACGACGACGCGGCGGGGGACGTGGAGGGGGTGGTCATGGCCGGGGCGGGTGGAGGGTCGTGGTGCGGGCGTGGTACGATGCCGCCGCCGGCCGACGCGTCAATGCGGCGCCGTGTCCACGTTCGGTCACAGGGGCCGGGCCCTGGCGCAACCGCGGTCCCGCCCCGACGTTGCACCCCGTGAAGGCCCGCGCATTCTCCCCGCTCCCCGCCGCCCCGCTCCTCCCGTGGCCGGCGATCCTGCTCGGCGGGAGCGCGCTCACGCTGCTGGCCGCCGCGGCGCTGGCCGGCGCGATGACGGGGCGCCCCGCCATGCTGGACGAGGACCTGGCGCGGCTGCTGCGCGCCATGACGCTGCTCAAGGGCGTCCTCCAGCTGCTCGGCCTCGGCGCGCTGGCGTGGCGCTTCCGCCGGCCGGTGGCCCCGGCGTTCGCGGCGGGCTACCTGGCCTGCGCGTGGGGCGCCTCCGCGGCGCTCGGGCTGATGTGGCGCCAGGCCGCGCCCGCGACCAGCGCCGTGCTCCTGCACGGCGCGGCCGTGGTGCTGCTGGTCCTGGCGAGCCGCGACCCGGACTTCTTCCCGCGGCCCGCCGGCGGGCGTCCGTAGCCGACGCTTCGCGGCTCAGTAGCGCGCGTTCAGGACGAAGCCGCGCGTCAGCAGCGTGGCGCCCGACGGGCACTGCTGCAGGTCGACCGTCCCGTCGGCGCGGCGCGCCGGGAAGCTCACCGCCAGCTGGCGGTACGTCGTGCCGTCGGCGTTCACGCCGGGCTGGGCGAGCGTCCCCGTCGCCTCCGACAGGTCGCTGACCAGCGTCACGCGCAGCACGCCGCCCTCGTAGACGTCCATCGCGATCGTCCCGCGGCCGGTCAGCACCCCGCGCCGCTCCTGGAGCCGCGCGTCCGGCGAGATGCGCACGTTCGCGGGCGCCGACGCGCGGTCGAGGTCGAGCGAGACCACCTCCCCCGACTTCGGGGCGACCACGCGGGCGGTGATGCCCAGGGCGAGCTGCTGCGCGAAGTCGAAGCCGGGGGCCACCTGCGCGCACGGCAGCGGCGCGGCCGTCCCCCCGGTCACCACGACGACCGACGACGCCTCGGAGCGGGCGGGGGAGGCGGCGGACTGCGGTCCGCTGACCGGCGCCCCGTCGGCGCACGCGGCGAGGGCCAGGGGGAGGAGGGCGAGCGCGCGCGGGGCGAGGCGGGACGGCATGGTGTGGCGGGCGGGAGACACAGAGGGGGGTGAGGCGGGCCCGCCACGGTAGGGCCGGCCAGCCGCGCCGTCAAGCATGACCTCGCCGCCCGGTCAGCCCCGCGGCAGCACCAGGGTGAAGGTCGATCCCGCCCCTGGGGCGCTGGCCACCGTCACGTCGCCCCCCATCGCCCGCGCCAGCTCGCGGCTGATGGCCAGCCCCAGCCCCGTCCCCTCGGTGGCGCGGGTCAGCCCGCTCCCCACCTGCACGAACGGCTCGAAGATCCGCTCGTGCAGCGTCGGCGGGATCCCGACGCCGTCGTCCTGGACGTACACGCGGACCCAGGCGTCGTCGGCCGCCACGCGCAGCGCGACGCGGCCGCCCGCGGGGGTGAACTTGAGCGCGTTGGAGAGGAGGTTGAGCAGCACCTGGCCGGCGCGCTCGCGGTCGGTCGTCGCCACCAGCCCCTCCGGCGGCGGGTCGATCGTGAGGGCGAGCCCGCGCGACGCGGCCTGCGGGGCCACCACCGCCGCCGCCGGCTCGACCAGCGCGCGCACCGGCACCGCCGCCGCCTGGATGCTCACGCGCCCCGCCTCCAGCTTGGCGAACGACAGCACGTCCTCGACGAGGCTGAGCAGCCGCCGCGCGGCGTCGCGCCCGCGCACCACGAACGTGCGCTGCGCCTCCGCCAGCTCCCCCACCACGCCCGCGTCGAGCAGGTCGGCGTAGCCGAGGATGGCGTTGAGCGGCGTGCGCAGCTCGTGCGACATCACCGCCAGGAACTCGCTCTTGGCGCGGTTCGCGTCCTCGGCGTCGGCGCGCGCGGCCCGCTCGGCGGCGTCGAGGCGCGCGCGGTCCATCGCCTGCGCGCACTGCTGCGCGAGCGCCTGCAGGAAGTCGCGCTCCGCGGCGCCGAGCGGCGTCTCGACGGGGAAGTTGAAGCCGAGCGCGCCGAGCGGCCGGTCGCCGGCCAACAGCGGGACGGCGGCCATCGCGCCGCCGCCGTTGGCGCGCCGCAGCGCGGCGAGCTGCGGGTAGCGCGCGTCGCGCTCCGCGTCGTCGGCCAGCAGCACCGGCTCGCGCGTGCGCACCGCGTCGCACAGCGGGAAGGGCGCGTCGAGCGGGACCCGGGCGAAGCGCGCCAGCAGGTCGGGGTCGTAGCCGACGCCGCCCACCACCTCGAGCGCCGCGCCGTCGGGGGCGCGCAGCGCCTCCCCGTCGCGCGCCGCGCCGAGCGCGGGCATCCCGACGCGCAGCACGGCGTCGTCGATCTCGGGGGGCGTGCGCTCCGCCTCGCGGCGCGCGGCGCGCTCCGCCTCCTGCGCGCGGACGCGCGCCAGCTCGCCGGCGTACTCGCGCGCCAGCGCCTGCCGGAAGGCGAGGTCGTCGGCGGTGAAGCGGTGCGGCGCGCGGAAGTTGAACCCCATCGCGCCGAGCACGCGCCCGTCCACGACCAGCGGCAGCACGGCGCCGGCGGCGAAGCGCGACGTGAAGCGCCCGGCCGCCGGCGCGGTGCGCTCGGCGAAGCGCGCGTCGCGGTCCGCGGGGGCCTCCAGCCACACCGGCTCCCCCGCGCGCACCGCGTGCGCGGCGGGGAGCGGCGCGTCGAGCGGGAAGCTGCCGTAGGCCGCCTGCAGGTCGGCCGGGTACCCCTCGGCGTGCACCGTCTCCAGCCGGTCGGGGGCCTGCGGGGGGCGCTGCATCACGAACGCCGCGTCCGCGCCGAGCACCGCGAGCCCCTGCCCGACGACGCGCCGCCCCAGCTCCTCGATGGTGAGCGTGGCGGCGAGCGCGGAGGCGAGCGCCTGCAGCTGCGACAGCCGCGCCACCGCGCGCTCCGCCTCGGCGCGGGCGCGCCGCTCGGCGACGTAGAGCCGCGCCTGCGCCTCGGCGGCGTCGGCGGCCACGCGCCGCCGCTCGGTGACGTCCACCGAATAGCACGACACCCCCTCGGCGGTCGGGAAGAGGCGCGCCTCGACCCAGCGCCCGGTGCGCGGCGAGCGCGTCTCGACCACCTCGGCGCGCGCGTCGGCGAGCACGCGGCGCAGCGCGTCGCCGAGCGGCTCGCGCGCGACGTCGGGGAGCCCGTCCCACACGACCCGCCCGACGGCGGCGTCGGGGTCGAGCCCCTCCTCGACGATCCAGCGCCGCGCGGCCGCGTTGACGCGCAGCAGGCGCAGGTCGCGGTCGTAGGCGAAGAACGCGTCCGACATGCGGTCGAGCATGTCGGCGAGCTCCGCCTCGGCGCGCCGCTGGGCGTCGGGCGGATTGGTCGGGACGGACGACGTCACGCCGGCGGGCGGGATGTGGGACGGGAGCGCGGCATCCGGCGCGGCGCCCGTTCGAGACATGGGGCGCGGTCCAGGGCTTCGCAAGATCAACGACCAGGAGAACGGATGAGACGGATCAGATCTGATCCGTCTCATCCGTTCTCCTGGTCGTTAGAACTCGCCGACGAACCCGATCTCGGGCTCCAGCCGGTACCCCGAGTGCTCCTCGACCTTCCGCTGCGCGATCGCGATCAGCTCGCGCACGTCCTTCGCGGTGGCGGTGCCGCGGTTGACGACGATGTTCGCGTGCAGCGGCGAGATCTGCGCGCCGCCGTGGCGGAACCCCTTGAGCCCCGCCTGGTCGACCAGCCGCCCGGCGCCGATCCCCTCGATCTTCTTGAAGATCGACCCCGCGCTCGGGTGGATCTGCAGCCACGGGTGGCGCGCGCCGCGCCACGACAGGTTCTCGTGCAGGATGCGGTGCAGCCGGTCGGCGTCGCCGCGCTCCAGCCGGAACGTCGCGCTCAGCACGATGTCGCGGCGGTGGTGGAAGACCGTGTCGTCGTAGCCGAACTGCACGTAGTCGGCGTCGACCGTCTTCCGCTCCCCCTCCTCCGAGAGGATGTCGCACGACTCGAACGCCTCGGCGATGAACATCGTCCGCTCGCGCTCGGGGGCGGGCGAGAGGAAGTGCAGGTTCTGCCAGATCGCGCCGCCGACGGTGCTCGGGATGCCGATGTAGTGCTCGATCCCGCTCCACCCGCGCTCGACCGCCTCGAGGATGAGGTCCTGCATGATCGCCCCGCTCTCGGCCCAGAGCAGGCAGCGGTCGCCCTGGGCGCGGAAGCGGAAGTGGCGCGCCGCGTTGCGGATCACCAGCCCGCGGTAGCCGCGGTCCCCGACCAGGATGTTGGCGCCGAGGCCGAGGACGAAGTGCGGCAGCTCCAGCTCGCGGGCCGCGCGCACCGCCTCGGCCAGCTCGTCGGCCGTGCGGGCCATGTAGAAGGCGTCGGCCGGACCCCCGATGCGGAAGGAGGTGTATTGCGCGAGCCGGACGCCGCGCCGGACGCGCTCGCCACCGAGGCGGGCGTCGAGGGCGGCGAGGCGGGCGGCGTCGAGCGGTGCGGCGGCGGGCGCCGTAACTGGCGTCAGGGTCGTCGGGGACGGCATGAACGGAAACCAAACGGCCCCCCGACGGCCTCGCCAGCGGGGCGGCCGCCCCGGCGCCTGTCCCGGCCCGGGTCCGCACGCCAGCTTTCCGCCCTTCCCGAGACCCACGCCCACCCCGTCGCACGTGCGCATCCGCCCGCTCCTCGCCCTCTCCCTGCTGGCCGCGCTCGCCGCCCCCCTGGCGGCGCAGTCGCGCGCCGAGCTGGAGAAGGTCATCAAGCGTCGCGTCCTCCCCAACGGGCTCGAGGTCATCGTGGTCGAGAACCACGGCGTCCCGCTGGCCACCGTCGAGGTGGACGTGAAGAACGGCTCGTACACGCAGCCCCCCGACTACGCGGGGCTGGCGCACATGTACGAGCACATGTTCTTCAAGGCGAGCCAGCAGTTCCCGGCCCCCGACCAGTTCACGCAGCGCGCCACCGAGCTCGGGGCCGTGTTCAACGGCACGACGCAGGAGGAGCGCGTGAACTACTACATGACGCTCCCCGCCGACTCGCTGGCCGCCGCGATGCGCGCCGTCGCGAGCGCCCTGCGCGCCCCGCTCTTCCGCGCCGACGAGCTGGCGCGCGAGAAGGAGGTCGTGCTCGGCGAGTACGACCGCCAGGAGGCGAACCCCGCGTTCGGCTTCCAGAACGAGCTGACCAAGCGGCTCTACCCGGGGCAGTTCTCGCGCAAGAACATCATCGGCGACCGGCAGGTGATCCGCACGGTGACGCCCGAGAAGATGCGCGAGATCCAGCGCCGCTACTACGTGCCGAACAACACCGCGCTCGTCGTCACCGGCGACGTGGTCCCCGACTCGGTGTTCGCGTGGGCCGAGCGCTGGTACGGCGACTGGCAGAAGGGGGCCGACCCGTTCGCCGAATCGCCGATCCCGGCGATCCCCGCGCTGACGGCCAACGAGGGGCTGATCGCCGAGGCGGGGGTGAGCGCGGTGACGGTGCTGGTGCAGTGGCAGGGGCCGAGCGTGCGGAAGGACCGCGCGGCGACGTACACGGCCGACGTGTTCTCCGACGCGCTCAACACCGCCGGCTCGCGTTTCCAGCGCCGCCTCGTCGACACGGGGCTCTGGCAGGGGCTGGTGGTGAACTACTACACGCTCGACCAGGTGGGGCCGATCACGATCAGCGGCCAGATCGCCCCCGAGAAGCTGCGCGAGGGGCTGGCGGCGCTGCACGCCGAGATCGAGAAGCTGGACGACCCGGGCTACTTCTCCGCCGACGAGCTGGTGTCGGTGAAGGCGCAGCGGGCGATGGAGAGCGCGCTCGGCGCCGAGCGCACGAGCGGGCTGACGCACACGATCGGGTTCTGGTGGGCGGTCGCGGACCTGGACTACTTCATGGGCTACGTGGACGAGATGGCCAAGCAGACGCCGGCCGACCTGCAGCGGTACGCGGCGAAGTTCATCGTCGCGAAGCCGCGCGTCACGGGCGTGCTGCTGTCGCCCGAGGACCGCAAGCAGCTCGACCTGAAGGAGGCCGAGCTGGCGGCGGTGTGGAGCAGGCCGGCGGCGGGGGCGACGCCGTGAGGGCGCGCGCCCGCATCTCCGTCGCCGCCGCCGCGCTCCTCGCGGCGGCGCCCGCGCTCGCGCAGGCCGGGCGAGCGTCGAGCGTCGAGCGTGGAGCGTCGAGGGGGACCGACCCCACGCTCGACGCTCCACGCTCGACGCTCGACGCTCGCGTGGCGCCGAACGACACCAACACCGTGTCGTTCGACGTCAACGGCCTCCCCGTCATCCTCCGCCGCGTCACCTCCAACGAGGTCGTCGCCGCCAACCTCTACCTGCTCGGCGGGACGCGGCAGGCGGGCGCGGAGCAGGCGGGGCTCGAGCCGTTCCTGCTCGACGCGACGGAGCGCGGGACGCAGAAGTACTCGCGCGACGTGCTGGCCGAGAAGATGGCGCGCCTCGGGAGCCTCATCGGCGTCGACGCGGACCACGACTGGACGACGTTCGCGATGCGCAGCACCACCGCGACGTTCGACTCGACGTGGGCGATCTTCGCCGACCGGCTGATGCGCCCGACGCTCGACTCGGGGGAGGTCGAGCTGCTGCGCGGCCGCCTGCTGAGCGGCGTGCGCCAGCGGCGCGACAGCCCCGACGCGCAGCTCGAGTACCTGGCCGACTCGCTGGCGTTCGACGGGCACCCGTACGGGATCGCGCCGCGCGGCACCGAGGCGTCGCTGCGCCGCATCGCGCTCGCCGACCTGCGGAAGTACCAGCGCGAGCAGATGGTGACGTCGCGCATGCTGCTCGTGGTCGTCGGCGACGTCGACCGCGCGAAGCTGGAGCGCGTGGTCGCCGCGACGCTCGGCACGCTCCCCAAGGGGAGCTACGCCTGGCAGCCGCCGGCCCCGCCGCCGGCCCGGCCGTCGGCCGTCGCCGTCGAGCGGCGCGACCTGCCGACCAACTACCTGCTCGGCTACTTCCCCGGCCCGGCCGCGTCGAGCCCCGACTACTACCCGCTGCGCATCGCCACCGCGGTGCTCTCGGGGCGCTTCTTCGCCGAGATCCGCAGCAAGCGCAACCTGAGCTACGCGGTGCACGCGCCGTTCGTCGACCGCGCGGTGGCGACCGGGGGCGTGTACGTCACGACGGTGGACCCGCGCACCACGCTCGCCCTCATGCGCGAGGAGCTGCGCAACCTGCAGGAGGGGTGGATCACCCCGCGCGGGCTCGACCAGCTGCGGCAGCAGTTCATCACCGAGTACTTCCTCGACAACGAGACCAACGCCGACCAGGCCAACTTCCTCGCCCGCGCCCAGCTCTACCGCGGCGACTGGAAGCGCGCGGCGCGGTTCGTCGAGGAGCTCCGCGCGGTGACCCCCGACGACGTGCGGCGGGTGGCGCGGCAGTACCTGCACGACCTCAGGCTGGCGTACATCGGGAATCCGGCGCGGTTGGACGAGAGCATGGTCAAGGGGTTCTGACGCGGCGGCCACGACCTCGAACGGCGGGAGTCGGAACGGCGGGAGTGATCGGGGCGGGAGTCATGACGGCGCCACCACGGCTCGGGACTTGAGTCGCAGGGGCGCCGCTGTGACTCCCGCTCTTTCGACTCCCGAAGTCACCACTCCCGCCCGTCACGACCATGCCGGTCCGCCTGCAGGAACTGCATCCGTCGCTCGTCCACTTCCCGATCGCCCTCCTCCCCGCCGCCGTCGCGGCGGACCTGCTGGCGCGGCTCACCGACAGCGACGCGCTCGCCGAGGCGGGGCGCGTGCTGATGCCGGTGGCGGCGGCGAGCGCGGTGGTGTCGGCCGCCGCGGGGCTGGTGGCGCAGGAGGAGGTGCGCGCCGAGGGGGTGGCGCACGACCTCCTCGCGACGCACCGCACGCTGAACGTCGCGCTCACCGCGATCGGGACGGCGATGGCGGCGTACCGCGTCGGCGTGCGGCGCCCGGGGGCGAGGTACCTCGCCGTCGGGCTCGCGGGGCTCGGCGCGCTCGGCTACAGCGCGTACCTCGGCGGCAAGATGGTGTACGAGCACGGCGTCGGCGTGAAGCCCGCCGACGGGCTGCGCGACGGCGACTCGCCCGAGCTCGCCCCCGGCCACTTCGGCGAGGCGGCGCGGCGGGCCGTCCGCGACGTCGAGACCGCCATCCCGACCGCGGTCGAGGAGATGCGCGCCGGCGACCTCCTCCCCGCGATCGGCCGCGACCTGGAGAACCCGGCCGCCCTGCCGCCGCGCGACCTCGGCGCGCGCGACGAGGGACCCGGCGCCCCCGAGTCGATCCCCTGACCATCCGCCCGACGCCGTCGCGGGTGCACGGGGCGTGCACTTGGAATGTGGTCCCCAGCCGCCAGGAGACCCCGATGCGATCGCGAGCCACCGCCCGACGGACCCCGCCGCCCGACCAGAAGGACGAGATCCCGCCGCCGCCCCGGGCGCGCCCGGCGGCCCGGGCCACCGCGCCCGCGTCGCGCCGCGCCCGCCGCCCGGAGGTGCCGCGCGAGCCCTCGCCGGTCGAGGACGTCGTGCGCGTGCTCCCGACCGACCCCGGCGCGCTCTACCGCGAGGAGAAGTCGCGCCGCGTGCCGCGCGTCGACCCCGCGGTCATGGACGAGGCGCGCCGCCTGCTCGCCGAGGCGATGACGCCGATCGGCGGGCGGAAGAAGGGGGGCACCGTCACCGTCGGGCAGGCGGCGCGGCGGCGCAAGCCGGCGCTCAAGCCCGACGAGTTCGACCTCCCCGAGTACCGCCCCGGCTTCGCCTCGGGCGGGGGGGGCGGCGGCGGCGAGCGCGACGACGCCGACGACTGATCGACGACCGACCGGCGCGGCCGGCCGGGCGACGCCTAGCGCGCCCGGCCGGCCAGCACGGCGCGCACGTCGTCGAGCGAGACGCCGAGCGCGCGCAGCGCCACCAGCGTGTGGTACAGCACGTCCGCGCCCTCCTCGGCCGCCCGCGCGCGGTCGCCGTCGGCGCACGCGGTCACCAGCTCCGCGGCCTCCTCGCCGATCTTCTTGAGGCGGAGGTTGCGGTCGGCGAGCAGGCGCTGGGTGTAGCTCGGGCGGTCCGGCTGGGGGTCGGACGCCGCCCGGGCGGCCAGCGTCGCGTCGAGCGCCGCCAGCTCGTCGCCCGCCGGGGCGCCGAAGCAGGTGGGCGCGCCGGTGTGGCAGGCCGGCCCGGCCGGCGCCACGCGCGCGAGCACGGCGTCGCCGTCGCAGTCGGGGGCGAGCGACACGACGCGCTGCACGTTCCCGCTCGTCGCGCCCTTGTGCCACAACCCGCGGCTGCGCGAGCGGTAGTGCATCTCCCCCGTCTCGAGCGTGCGCGCCAGCGCCTCGCGGTCGGCGTGCGCCACCATAAGCACCGCGCCCGTGTGCGCGTCCTGCGCGACCACGGTGACGAGGCCGTTCCCCTTCGCGAAGTCGAGCGAGTCCAGATCGAGCATGCCGGAAGCTAACGGGGTTCGGCCCCGTGGCTCCGCCGTTCGCCCCGCCGAACTTGACACCCGCCCCGCGGGCCCGGATGCTGCGCCGTGCCCCGCATCGCCCCCCGCACCGCGGCCCTCCCGGACGGCCGCCCGCCGACCCCCCGCCGCGCCCGGCGCCGGCGCTGGGGGATCGCCGCGGCCTGGTGGACGCTCGACGCGTTCATCACGGTGACCAACTACCACCGCATGGGCGCGGGCGACGAGGCCCAGCGGGCCGCGGTGGTGCTGGCGACGGCGGTGAGCGCGGCGCTGTGGGTGCCGCTCACCGTGTTCGCGTTCTGGCTGGCGGCGCGCGTCCCGCTGGAGCGCGGGGCGTGGGCGCGGCGGCTCCCGGTGCACGTCGCCGCGGCGCTCGGCGTCTGCCTGGCCCGCGCGGGCGCGGTGGTCGTGCTCAACCCGTGGGTCGGCTGGTACCCGGCGCTCCCGCCCCTCCCCGAGCTGCTGGCCACCAGCGTCGCCAACAACCTGCTGCTGTTCTGGATGCTGGTCGGCGTCGGGCACGCGCTGCTGTTCGCCGACCGCACCCGCGAGCGCGACGAGCGGCTGGTGCGCGCGGAGCTCGACGCGCTCAAGCTGCAGCTGCACCCACACTTCCTGTTCAACACGCTCAACGCCGTCGCCGCCTACGTGCGCACCGACCCCGACACGGCGGAGCGGATGATCGGGCGCCTCAGCCAGCTGCTGCGCCACACGCTCGACGCCGCGCACGTCGGCGAGGTGACGCTGGCCGAGGAGCTGCGCGTGCTGGGCGCGTACGTGGACATCGAGCAGGTGCGCTTCGCCGACCGGCTGCGCGTGCGCTGGGACGTCGAGCCCGAGGCGCGCGACCTGCTGGTGCCGCACCTCTTCCTGCAGCCGCTGGTCGAGAACGCGATCCGCCACGGGATCGCGCCGCGCGTCGCGCCCGGGACGGTGACGATCGTCGCGCGGCGGCAGGAGCGCGCGCTGCTGGTGGCGGTGCGCGACGACGGCGTGGGCTTCGACGCCGGGACGGCCACCGCCGGCGTCGGGCTGGCCAACACGCGCAGCCGGCTCGCCCACATGTACGGCGCGCAGCAGCGGTTCGACGTGCGCGCCGCGCCCGGCGCCGGCGCGGCGGTCGAGATGCGCCTCCCGCTCCGCCCGCGGGCGGCGGTGCCGGCGTGATGCGCGTCTTGATCGCCGACGACGAGCCGCCGGCGCGCCACCACCTGCGCCGCCTGCTCGCGGCGCACCCCGACGTCGAGCTGGTGGGCGAGGCGCGCGGCGGGCGCGAGGCGGTGGCGTCGATCCTCGCGCTGCGCCCCGCGGTCGCGCTCCTCGACGTGCAGATGCCCGAGGGGACGGGGCTGGACGTCGTGCGCGAGGTCGCCGCCGCGGTGGGGTGGGAGGGGGCGCCGGCCGTGGTCTTCGCCACGGCGTACGACGCCTACGCCGTGCGCGCGTTCGAGCTGCACGCGGTGGACTACCTGCTCAAGCCCTACGACGCCGCGCGGCTGGCCGAGGCGCTGGGGCGGGTGCGCGCCCGGCTGCGCGGCGCGCGCGCGGCGCGGGTCGACGAGGGGCTGCTCGCCCTGCTCGCGCGCGCCGACCGCGAGGCCGGCTACCTGCGCCGCCTGAGCATCCGCGTCGGCGCGCGCGTGCGCCTCGTGGACGTGGACGCGGTCGACTACTTCGAGGCCGACGGGAACTACGTGCGCGTCCACGTCGGCGGCGCGTCCGAGCTGATGCGCGAGTCGCTCACCGCGCTCGGCGAACGGCTCGACCCGCGCCGCTTCGTGCGCGTGCACCGCTCGCTGGTGGTCAACCTGCGGCGCGTGGTCGAGGTCGAGCCGCTGTTCGCGGGGGAGTACGTACTCTTCCTCGCCGGCGGGCGACGCCTCACCACCGGCCGCACCTACCGCGCGGCGGTCCAGCAGGCGCTCGGCCTCCGTCCGTAGTCGTCCGCGGCCGCCGGCCCACCGTTCGTCCCGCGCGCGTGGCGCCCGCGCCCCGTCCCGCCGAACCGTGCACGCGACCGGGCCGCACGACGCGGCCGGCGCACACCGCACTGGGAGGACGGGGATGCGACAGGGACTGCTGACCGGATCACTGCTGGCGTGGACGACGCTCGCCACGCTCGCCGCCGCGGCGTGCGCGGACGGGGGCGCGCAGCGCCCGCTGGCGCCGCGCGACGCGCCGGCGGCCGCCTCGTCGGCCGCGCGCGACGCCGCGCCCGCGGTGCCGGCGGTCTTCGCCGAGGGGACGATCTCGGACGCGCGCGAGCAGTGGCGCATCACCTTCACCCCCGACGGGAAGACGGCGTACTTCGCCAGCAGCGCGGCCTTCTTCCCGTTCACGCGGCAGGCGACGATCTACGTCTCGCACCTCGCCGACGGCGCGTGGTCGGCCCCCGAGGTCGCGTCGTTCTCGGGGACGTACAGCGACATCGACCCGTTCCTCGCGCCGAACGGGCAGCGGCTCTACTTCTCGTCGATCCGCCCGGTGGACGGCGTGGCGCGCGGCGACGTCGACCTGTGGATGGTCGAGCGCGCGCCCGGCGGCGGGTGGGGGGAGCCGGTGTGGCTCGGCCCGACCGTCAACACCCCGACCGCCGACGAGCTCTACCCGTCGGTGTCGGCCGACGGCACGCTGTACTTCGCCAGCGGGCCGTTCTTCCCGCAGCCGGGGCGCCACTTCGACATCTACCGCGCGGCGCGCGACGGCGACGGCTTCGCGCCGCGCGAGGCGCTGGGCCCGGGGGTGAACACGACGCCGGTCGCCGGCGGCGGGCTGCAGGACGCGTGGGAGTTCAACCCCGAGATCTCGGTCGACGGGCGCACGCTGGTGTTCACGTCGCTGCGGCCGGGCGGGTACGGGCTGGGCGACCTCTACGTGAGCCACCTCGAGCGCGGCGCGTGGACGGCGGCGCGCAACCTGGGCCCGGTGGTGAACACGGCGGCCGACGAGTACCACCCGACGCTGTCGCGCGACCGGCGCGCGCTGTTCTTCGTGCGGCGCGGGCCGCTGCCGGGGAACTTCTACCGGGTGTCGACGCGCGTGCTGGACGGGCTCTGACGGGCGGGGCGGCCGGCGGGGCGGCACGGCTGGTGCCCGGACGGGCGCACGACCAGCTTTCACCCCCCGCTCGGCCCACCCCCACGCCCCGCATGCGCGCGCGCATCCAGCGCCTCTTCGCCGAGTACGGCGTCGCCGCCCTCGTCCTGCACTACCTGATCTTCGCCGCCGTCTTCGCGGGGGTCTGGCTCGCGCTGCGCGCCGGCTGGCGGCCGGCCTCGTTCACGGGGAGCGCGGGGCTGGCGACCGTGGCCTACGGGATCACGAAGCTGACCATGCCCGTGCGCCTCGCGGCCACCGCCGGGCTGGTGCCGTTCGTGGCGCGCGGGTGGGAGCGGCTGAGCGGCCGGCGGCGCGCCGAGGCGGCGATCACCGAGGCGGCGATCACCGCGCCGGACACGCGGCCGCCGACGCCGTGACCGCCGGCGGCTCGCCGCCGCGCAGCCAGGCCTCGCGCAGCCGCAGGTGCGCGGGCGAGGCGTCGGGGCGCGCGACGAGGCGCTGCACCATCCCGTTCGCGTCCTCGACGACGTCGATCCCGAGCCAGCCGTAGTACTCCCTGAGCGGCAGCGGCTCGGCGCGCTCGACGTGGCGGGCGAAGAAGTCGCGCACCGCGGGCGACGTGCGCGCGCCGACGAGCGCGATCAGCGAGTCCTCGGGGAACGGGCGCGACTTGCCGTACTCGCGCGCCAGGTCGAGCACCAGCGCGCGCAGCCCGCGCCGCCCCTCCGACTCGCGCAGCAGCAGGATGTCGAGCAGCCCCGCCGCCAGCGCGCCGCGCATGTAGATGTTGCCGTACTGCCGCGCCCCCTCGGCGGTGTACGAGGTGCGCGCGAGGTCGAGCAGCGAGTACGACGCGTCGTAGCCGCGCCGGTCCACCTGCGCCTTCTGCGCGACCACGGCGAGGTAGCGCTCGAGCGGCATCAGCCCGCCCTCCTGCTGCATCTTCTGCGCGGCCCACTCGGTCGTCCCCTCGTACAGCCAGAGGTGGCGCGACGGGACGGGGCGCTCGTAGTTGAAGCGCTCCACCACCTCGGAGTGGATGTTGAGCGGCGTCACGACGTGGAAGAACTCGTGCGCGGCGATGCTCGTGATCCCGCGCCCGACCTCCTCCGTGAACGGCGCCTCGTCGAGCGTGTAGGCGGAGCTGTACGAGTGCTCCCACGCCCCGCGCGCCGCGCCCTTGCCGGCGTCCGAGAAATCGAACAGGAAGACGTAGCGGTCGACCGGGAGCGTGCCGAGGAAGCGCCCCGCCGACTCCAGCATCCCCTGCATCGCGCCGCGCAGCTGGTCGGCGGTGATCCGGTTGGTCGGCGAGTGGACCGCGATCCCCACCGGGACGCCGGTCACGCACAGCTGCGCCGTCGTCAGCCGCCCGGCCAGCACCGGCGAGTCGACGAGGTGGTCGTAGCTGTCGGCGCGGAAGACGCCGTCCTCCTCGCGCAGCGCGGTGGCGACCTGCCACCCGGCGGGGCGCACCAGCCGCAGCTCGATCGGCGACGCCTGGCGCGTGGCCGGGAAGCCGACGACCGCGTGCCAGTTGAGCAGCGCGTGCTCGGGCTCGACCGCGCTCCCCGCCATCGGGTACACCGGGAACTCTGTCACGCCGGCGTGCCGCGTGTCGACGGCGCGCCAGGTCACCGTGCGCACGCGCGCCGGCTCGGCGAACCGCCACTGGTTCACGCTCGCCTGCCGCACCGCCACCGGGCGCCCCTCGGCGTCGGCCGCCGCGAGGTCGCGCACGAAGCGGCCGACGTTCATCGTCTGGTAGGTGCCGGGCGCGGTGGCCGCGAACTGCAGGATGCTGTCGCCGGGCGCCAGCGAGTCCACGCGCAGCGTGACGGCGACCGCGTGCCCGTCGGTGCGCGTGAGGTCGACGGTGTAGCGGAGCGGCGCCTGCGCGGCGAGCGGCGCGGCGACCAGGAGGAGGAGCAGGGAACGGGTCATCCCGTCAAGCTACGCCCGCCGGCCGGGCCGGCCCGTTCACGTTCCGTGCAGCGTGCGCCGCACCGCCTCCGCCAACGCGCCGTTGGTGGCCACCGCGTCGCCGCCGAACGCAGTGCGCCGCCCGTCCCAGCTCGTGAACGTCCCTCCCGCCTCCTCGAGGATCGGGAGGAGCGGCGCCGAGTCCCAGTCGCCCATGATCGGGTCCACCATCGCCTCGGCGCGCCCGGTGGCGACGAGCAGGTAGCCGTACGCGTCGGCCCAGCTGCGCGACAGCAGCGCCGCGTCCTCGAGCGCGCGCCAGGCGTCGCGGCGGTCGGGGCGGTGCGAGAACTTGGGGTCGGTGGTCAGCACCGTCGCCGCGCCGAGCGACGCGACGTCCGACGCGCGCGCCCGCGCGCCGTTCCACCAGCACCCCTCGCCGGGCGCGGCGCACACCATCTCGCCGACGGCCGGGAAGTATGCCGCGCCCGCCAGCACCTCGTCGCCCGCCACGCACGCCACCAGCGTCCCCCACAGCGGCACGCCGCGCACGAACGTCTTGGTGCCGTCGATCGGGTCGAGGATCCACCGCCGCGCGGCGTCGGGGCGCGTGGTGCCGAACTCCTCGCCGAGGATCCCGTCGTGCGGGAAGCGCGCGGCGAGCCAGCCGCGCGCGGCCTCCTCGGCGCCGCGGTCGGCGACGGTGACGGGCGAGCCGTCCCCCTTGGTCTCGACCGCCAGCGCCGACCGGAAGTGGCGGAGCGCGTGGTCGCCGGCGACGCGCGCGACGTCGGCGGCGGCGTACATGAGCAGGGCGGGCGTCGCGTCGGGCATGCGTCGTCAGTCGTCGTCGGAGGTGTCGGGATCGTCGGAGTCCGCGCCGGCGCCGAGGAAGCGCGTCATCCGCGCGACCTCGGCGTCGAGCGCGCGCGCGAAGGCGCGGTCGCGCGGGCGGCCGTCGCGGAACCCTAGCTGCACGTCGAGCGCGCCGCCGCGCACCGCGACGTTGGCCCAGCCGACCAGGCGGTCGCCCCACAGCACGGGGAGCGCGTAGTAGCCGTACAGCCGCTTCGGCGCCGGCGTGTACGCCTCGAAGCGGTACGCCCACCCCCACAGCTGCTCGACGCGCGCGCGGTCCCACACCAGCGGGTCGAAGGGGGCGAGGAAGCGCACCACGCGCGGCGCCGCGGCGCGCGCGCCGTCCGCGTCGGGCGGGGCGTCGGCGGGCCACACCCAGGGGACGCCGTCCACCTCGCCCAGCGCCACCAGCGCCGCGCGCACCAGCGCGGCGAGCGCGTCGCCGGGGGGCGCGCCGTCGGG
>NZ_JARGEK010000689.1 GCF_029211165.1 Roseisolibacter sp. H3M3-2 | reverse complement strand
GCCGGCGTCTGGGCGTCGCCCGCGCCCTCGCCCTCCCCGGGCGCGGCCGCGGCGTCGCGCCCGCGGCACCCGGCGGACCCCGCGAGCAGCACCAGCAGCGCGGCGGGGGGGAACACGCGGGGGGCGATCGGCATATCATCGAATCTACATGCGGGGGCCCCGGGCGACGACCGAGCCCCCGCGCGGCACGCCCGCGCCCGTGACCCGGCGCACGTCCGCGGATCGCTCCCGCGCGGTTGCCCCGCTCCCGCGTGGGGAGTCCGTGCGACGCCGCCCCCGGTCCCGTTCCCGCGGCCCCCCGCTGCCGGCCCCCGCGCCCGCGCCATGCCCCTCCGCCGACCGTCGCTCCGCCCCGCCGCTCCCGCCCTCGCCCTGGCCGCCCTCGGGGCGACCGCCCTCGCGGGCTGCGGCGGCGACTCCCCCACCGAGGGGCCCACCCCCGACTCGGCGACCTTCGCCATCGTCCCCGCCGGCGGCTCGACCGTCGTCCCGGGGCTCGAGGGGAAGCAGTTCTCCGCCGCCCCCGGCGACTCGCTGCGCCTCGCCACCCAGCTCCGCCGCAACGGGAGCACCTCGACCCCGACGGCCGTCACCTGGCGCTCCACCGACGCCGCGGTCGCCGAGGTGACCCCCGACGGGCTGCTGCGCGCCCGCGCGCTCGGCTCGGCGTCGGTGATCGCCGGCGCCGACGGGCTCGCCGACACGCTGCGCGTGGTGGTGAGCACCTGCGGCATCGTGCGCGCGGTCGACCTCCCGGTCGGCGGCGTCCAGGCGTTCGGCGCCGGCCAGGGGACGGACCTCTGCATCGCCGCCGGCACGACGGCCGCCGAGTACGTGCTCATCCCCTTCTTCGCCGCCGACTCGGGGATCCGCCGCCTCAACCTCACCGTCACCGCCTCCCCCGGCGCCGCGGCCGCCGACGCGGCGCTCGCCGACGCGGGCGTGACCGCGGGCGCCGCCGACGCCGCGCCCGCCGACTCCCCGCGCGCGGCGCTCGGCGCCGCGCTGGCCG
>NZ_JARGEK010000688.1 GCF_029211165.1 Roseisolibacter sp. H3M3-2 | reverse complement strand
AGGAGTTGAGACCACGATTTGTCTTCCTAAGACCGCTTGGCCTCCGACTTCCTGCCGCTCGGGCGGACGGCGCGCGCCGACGACGGGACGACGGCCGACCCCGCGGGCGCGGTCCGGGCCTTCGCGGCCGGGTGCGGGCGCGGCGACGCGGCCGCCTGCGGCGAGCAGGGGGTGCAGCTGGTCGCGGGGGAGGGCGTCGCCCCCGACGCGGACGCCGGCCGGGCGCTGCTGACCCGCGCCTGCGACGGCGGCGCGCTCGCCTTCTGCGTCGACCTCGGCGCGTCGCTGCTGGCCGTCGCCCCCCCGGCCTCCGCGGCGGCGGCGCGCGCCGCGGCGCTCTTCCGCCGCGCCTGCGAGGGGAACGTCGCGCGCGGCTGCACGGCGCAGGGCGAGGCGCAGCTGACCGGACGCGGGGTCGCGGCCGACCCGGTGGGCGCGGTGACGCTGTTCGCCGGCGCCTGCGCCGCCGGCGACGCGGTCGGGTGCACCCGGCTCGGGATCGCGCTCGTCGACGGGGTGCCGGGGGTGCGCGCCGACGTGATCCGGGCCGCCCAGAGCTTCCAGACCGGATGCACGGCCGGAGACGGCGACGGGTGCGACCGGCTGGCCGGGCTGCTGTGGGACGGCCGCCGCCTGCCGCGCGACCGGGCGCGGGCGATGACGCTCTGGCAGCGCGGGTGCACGGCGGGGAGCGGCCCCGCCTGCTACGGCGTGGGCGGGCGCCTGGTCCGCGGCGACGACGTCCGCCGGGACGAAGTCGCCGGCGACGCCGCGCTGGCGCGCGGATGCGACGTCGGCGAGGCGCGCGCGTGCGGGCTGCTGTCGGAGCAGGTGGCCGCCGGACGCGGCGTCGCCGCGGACGCGATCCGCGCGGCGACGCTGCTGCGACGCGCCTGCGACCTGGGGTGGGGCGACCGCCGCTGCCGGCGCTGACGCGGCGGGGGTGCCCCGCGCCCCGTCAGGGGCAGCGGTCGGCGACCAGCGCGACCGACGCCGCGCGCCGCTCGCTCCCC
>NZ_JARGEK010000687.1 GCF_029211165.1 Roseisolibacter sp. H3M3-2 | reverse complement strand
GTCAGGGCGCGCCCGTCCCGCCGGGGAGCGCCGCCAGACGCGCCTCGACCCGCGCCGCCAGCGCCTCGGGGAGCGAGGCGTAGCCCAGCTCGCGCGCCGCCGGCGCCCCGTCGCGCAGCGCCCACCGTACGAACCGCACGACCCCCGCGGTCGCCGCCGTGTCGCGCGCGCTCGGGTCGAGCAGCAGCCAGGTGAACGACGCCACGGGGTAGCTCGCCTCCCCCGGCGCGTCGACGATCGACACGCGGTAGTCGGTCGTGTCGGCGAGCCCCGCGGTGGCCGCGGCCGCGGCGGCGGCGACGCCCTCGATGGTCGGCGGCACGAAGGCGCCCGCGCGGTTGCGCAGCGCCGCCACCGGCAGCCGGTTCTGCCGCGCGTACGTCGCCTCGACGTAGCCGATCGCGCCGGGCGTCTGCTTCACCTGCCCGGCGACGCCCTCGTTCCCCTGGCCGCCGACGCCGACCGGCCAGCGCACGTCCTTGCCGCGTCCGGGGCCCGAGGCCCAGGCGCGGCTGACCGTCGCCAGGTAGTCGCTGACGATGTACGTGGTGCCGCTGCCGTCGGTGCGGTGCACGACGAGGATGTCGGCGTCGGGGAGCGCGGCGCCCGGGTTCAGCGCCGCCAGCCGCGGGTCGTCCCAGCGGCGCACGCGGCCGAGGAAGACGTCGGCCAGCACCTCCGGCGAGAGCCGCAGCGGCTCGGCGACGCCGGGGAGGTTGTACGTGATCGCGACCGCGCCGAGCACCGTCGGCACGTGCAGCACGCGCCGCTCCGCCGACGCCAGCTCGCGGGCCGACATCGGCACGTCGGTGGCGCCGAAGTCCACCGTCCCCTCGACCAGCTGGCGGATCCCGCCCCCGGAGCCGATCGACTGGTAGTTGATGCGGACCCCCGTGCGCGCGAGGTACTCGCTGATCCAGCGCGAGTAGACGGGGTACGGGAACGTCGCCCCCGCGCCGGTCAGGTCGAGCGCGGGCTCGGCGCGCCCGGCGGCGCTGGGCCGCGCGTCGTCGGCG
>NZ_JARGEK010000686.1 GCF_029211165.1 Roseisolibacter sp. H3M3-2 | reverse complement strand
ACTAAAGAACAGATGTAGAACAATGGCCTCTTGTGAGTCGCTTTCTCGCCGACCCGGCCTGCCCTCGTGGTTGTGTGCCCTGCGCCGTCATGTGCGCTTCGATCGCTGCCGCGATGTTGGACTTCGAGCGGGATCTGTCTGCTGCTCTAGAGCGGCCTCAGTCTCTGTCGCCAACGGAAGTCGCGCTACGCGCAAGATTGTGGGCAAGCGCTGCGCGAGCACACGCGCAAGTCCGGCCTCATCTAGATTCGCCCCGGCCGTGGCGCGAAGAAGGCCCTCGAATGAGTCCGCCAGTACATCTTCATGGGGTAGCGCCAAGGTCACCGAGACAAGCTGCAACGCCGGCTTCGGAGGCGGTGGAGGCGCGCCCTCGAGCGGATCGTCCGTCTCACCAGTGAGGTACTCGGGAGTGGTCTGCAGCTCCCGAGCGATCCGGTGAAGGTACTTCGAGCCTGATTTGTTTCGATGGATGAGATTGTAGATCGACGGCTGCGACATGCCGACGCGTCGGCCCAACTCCGCCTGCGATAGGCCGAGCAGCTCCATCCTGTCCTTTACGCGTTCGCCGATGCTCACCTGCGGAAGGATATAGCCACAGCTATAATCCGCCACCCGCGAACCCTTATTGACTCGGTTATATCCAAAGCTATGACTACGACTCATGCACTCGGCTATTGCCCCTGATGAAGTCCTGCAGGTCGCGCTTAAGCGGGCCGGGTCACAGTCGGCGCTCGGCCGCGTTCTGGGCATCTCGCAGCCGTCAGTTCACAAGGCACTTAAGACGAAGCGGCGCGTCTCCGGCGAGGAGGCCGTGGCGCTTGAGCGTGAGCTCGGCATCCCGCGCCACGAGTCGCGGCCGGATCTGTTCAAGCCGGAGAGCGACGCCTCGCGCCAGCTCGTTGAGGCGAATCGGTGATCGTGCGCGCATCTTCCCCCCGCTTCGAGTCTGCCACGCCTTCCCGGCCGCGTCTGACGCGATCGCCGGCGGTTCGCGCGTCATGACGTGCGAGCGCGTCACCCTGCCCGATGGTGGCGCCGCGAT
>NZ_JARGEK010000685.1 GCF_029211165.1 Roseisolibacter sp. H3M3-2 | reverse complement strand
GCGGCGGCGCGTCCGTCCCGAGCGCCTGCACGGCGCCCGGCGCGCGGCGGCCGCCCTCGGCGCGGTGCTCGGGACGCAGCTGCTCGGCGTCGCGGCGTTCCGGCCGGCGTCGGTGTGGGGCGGCGTCGGACTCGACCTCGCCGCGGGCGCGGTGGCCGCCCTCCTCGTGTTCGCGGATTGGCGTCCGCCGGCGGGCGCTCCACGCGCGGCCGCCTGAGTCGTGACGCCCCCGCCCTCGGATCGCGACGCGCACCGCGCCTGGCTCGTCGGCCTGACGGGCGAGGTGGCGCGCGGCCTGGTGGTCGATCTCGGGTGCGGGCGGGGCGAGGACCTCCGCCTGCTGGCGGCGCGGCACGGCGGGGCCGACGTGCGGCTCGTCGGGGTCGACGCCTCGGCCGACGCGGTCGCCGCCGCCGCGGAGACGCTGGCGGAGGACGCGCGCGTCGCGCTCCGCTGCGCGGCCGCCGACGGGCGCCTGCCGTTCGCCGACGCGAGCGTCGACGTCGTCTACTCGCACAACCTGCTGGAGTGCCTGCCCGACCCCGGCGACTTCGCACGCGAGGTGGGGCGCGTGCTGCGGCCCGGCGGCCGCGTGGTGGCGGGCCACTGGGACTGGGACTCGCAGCTCTTCGACGGCGGCGACAGGGCACTCGTGCGCCGGCTGGTGCACGCGTTCGCCGACTGGCGGCAGTCGTGGATGGCGCGCGCGGACGGCTGGATGGGGCGCCGGCTGTGGGGCGTGTTCCAGGGCGCGGGGCTGACGGACGGCGCGCTGCACGCGCGCGTGGTCACGAACACGACCTACGCCCCCGGATGGATGGGCTACGAGAACGCGCGGGCGCTCGGGGCGTTGTCGCGGCGCGGGCTCGTGCCGGCCGAGGAGTACGCGCGCTTCCTCGCGGAGCAGGCCGCGCTCGCGGCCGAGGGGCGCTACTGCTACGCCATCACGGGCTTCGCGTACGCGGGGCGGCGCGCCGCCGCTTCCGCGGTCTAGAGCAGATCACGGCGCGGCGTAGCGGCCGTAGCCGCAGTGGCGGAAGTAG
>NZ_JARGEK010000684.1 GCF_029211165.1 Roseisolibacter sp. H3M3-2 | reverse complement strand
CGCGTCGCCGCCGGGCTCGCGGCCGCCCCCCGCGGCGGGCGGCGCGCCGGCCGCGCGGTGCGGCACCGACCTGCCCGTGACGAGATCGGTCTCGAGCAGCGTGAGCTCCTCGTACGCGAGGCGGCGGTCCTCGCCGCGGCGCGGATAGGCCGGGCGCACCATCGACAGGCCGTCGGGGGCGACGGCCACGGCCAGCTCCGCGACGTCGAGGTCCCCGACGCCCTCGTACGAGCGGGGCATCCGGTGCACCGCGAGCGTCTGCAGGTCGAGCACGACGTGGTCGTCGCGGAAGTAGACGAGCCGGCCGCCGGTGAGGTCGTGGTGCCGGTCCGCGTTCCAGTAGTCGTCGTCGGCGTCGTCGACGGGCGTGGGCGGGCCGCCGGGGGGACGCAGCCGCCGCACCGGGCCCGCGGCCGGGCCGTCGAGCAGCACCGGCTGCGCGTCCCGCGCGACGTACTCCGCCTGCACCCGCCCGTCGACCTCGCGGACGAAGTAGAAGAAGTCGCCGTCGGTGTCGCGGGTGCCGACGAGCGCGACGAGCGCCGACGCGCGGGCGTCGCCGGCGCCGTTCCAGGTGAGGGCGCCGCGCAGCTCGCGGTACGTGGCCTCGCCGTGACCGACCTGCCCCGCCCTGCCGCGCAGGGGAAGCGGCGCGCCGCGATGGCGCAGCGTGTACCGACGGTCGACGGCGTCCGCGCGGTGCCGGCGCCAGTCCGCGTCGAAATACGAGCGCGCGACGCCGCGCGCGGTCGTGACGACCTCGAACGGCCCGACGGCGTGCACGCGCGTCGCGACTGGCTCCTGCTCGGCGGCCGGCCGGCGACCGACGCGGGCGGCCAGGAGCGCGGCGGCGGCCGCGGCGGCGGCGCGGGCGCGGGCGAGCAGGCGCATGGGACGGGGGCTGAGGGGTGCCGGCAAGATCCCGCGCCCGATCACCCCGCGGTCACCGCCGCGCGCGGCCGCGCGGCGCTACGCGGCGTCCTCCACCCCGCCCGCCGCGGCGAGGCGCGCGACGGTGCCGGGCAGCCCGAGCGCCTGACGCCGC
>NZ_JARGEK010000683.1 GCF_029211165.1 Roseisolibacter sp. H3M3-2 | reverse complement strand
GCTGGCGGCCGCGGTCGGGCCGACGACGGCCGGCCCCGCGGTGCCGCGCGCCGAGGCGGAGGCGCTGGCCGCGGCGGCGCGCGCGCTGGCGCAGGCGGGGAGCGACGTCACCGCGGCGCTCGACCAGGTGTCGCTCAGCGCGCTCGCGCTGCTGGCCGCCGAGGGGGCGTGCGTGGTGCTGCTCGAGGAGGGGCAGGGGCGCGTCGACGCCGCCGCCGGGACGCTGGCGCCGCTGCGCGGGCACCTCACCGAGCTGATGGCGCCGCCGTCGCTGTTCGCCGACGCGGTGCGCGACCGGCGCGCGATCGTGGTGAACGCCGCCACGCGCGACCCGCGCGTCGACCCGCGCTACGGCGCCGCGTTCGGGATGCGCCAGGTGATCGTCGCGCCGCTCACCATCGACGGCAGCGTGGCCGCGGTGCTGTGCGCGGTGAACTCGGCGCGCGGCGCCTTCTCCGAGCAGGACGCCGCGCTGGCGCAGCGGCTGGCCGACCACGGCGCGCTCGCGCTGCGCAACGGGCGCCTGGTGCGCGAGGCCGAGCGCACGGCGCGCCACGCGAAGCTGCTGGCCGAGGCGGCGCGCGCGCTGGCGCAGCACGTCACCCCGCACTCGTTCTTCCCCGCCCTCGGCCGCGTCGTCGACGACGCGCTCGGCGTGTGCGGCTTCCGCATCCTGCTCGTCGACCGCGGCACGCGCGACGTCGAGCACCTGTACGCGGGCGGCACGGGGCGCGCGCTCCCGGCGCCCGACGACCCGCGCTTCTGGGAGACGCTGGGCGGGCGCGTGGTGCTCTCGGGCGCGCCGCTGTTCGTCCCCGACGCCTCGGCGGCGGCGACCGCGGGGGGCGCCGAGGCCGACTACCTGGGCGCCGCGCTGGCGGCCGGCGCGCGCGGGCTGGCGTTCCTCCCGCTGGCGATGGACGGCGAGGTGCGCGGGCTGCTCGTGCTGCACTTCCCGGCGCCGCGCCCCTTCGACGCCGACGACCGCGGGCTGCTGCTCGACCTGACGGCGCAGATCGCGGTGGCGGTGCGCAACGTGTCGCTGCTCG
>NZ_JARGEK010000682.1 GCF_029211165.1 Roseisolibacter sp. H3M3-2 | reverse complement strand
GGGTCGCGCGGCGGGCGCGGCGCGCGCGCGGCGAGGCGCAGCGTGTCGCCCGAGACGCGCCCCGCGCCGCGCACCTTGTTCAGGTCCAACACCACCGTCGGCGGGCGCCCGCGCAGGTAGATGCGCTCGGCCGCGCGCGCGCGCTGCAGCGCCGCGATCGCGAGGCGCATCGGCGGGATCGCGGCGCGCGGCTCGCCGATCTCCAGCGCGCGCCCCGCGTCCCACATGTGGTTGTAGGCCTCGAGCAGCGGCTTGTTCACTGCCAGCACCGGCGACTCCCCCGCCTCCGCCGTCGCCGCCGCCGAGGCGGCGTTGGTCGCACGGTCGGCGGCCGCCACCAGCTGCTCGGGGGTGAGGACGGGGAGCGGCTCGCCCGAGCCGTGCTGGTGCCCGTCCCCCTCGAAGTGCGCGTGCTCCCCCTCGCCCTCGCCGATGCGCGCGAACACCGCGTCGCCCACCCGCTTGCGGAGCCGCGCCTGGTCCTGCGCCAGCTTGCGCGACTCGCGCGTGACCGCCTCGCGCGGCAGCGGGTTGCGACGCGCCTGCGCGCGCGCGACCAGCGCCTCGGTGAGCTGCAGGATCATGCGCTGCCCGATCGCGGTCGTGTCGATCGGCGGCGGCGGCGCGCCCTCCACCGCGACCGAGTCGTACTCGCCGACGCGGGCCACGCGCAGCGCCCGCGTCTCCGACACGCCGAGCGCCGCGTCGGGCTGCGGCGGGGCGGCGGCCTCGGTGGCCGAGCGCGCGGTCGCGGTATCGACGGCCGACGGCGCGCGGCGCCCGGGGCGCCCGTCGTGCGCGACCGCGCGCAGGTGCACCACGTCCCCGGGCTTGAGCGCGAGGGCGGAGAGGTCGAGCGTCGACGCCAGCGCGCCGCGCCGCGCGCCGCGCAGCGCCGCCGCGCCCACGCGCCCGGCGCGGAAGGTGAAGCTCTCCCCCTCGCCCGACGACACGATGTACTCGAACGCGCCGTCGGCGAGCCCGAGGTCGTCGGCGAGCGCCGCGCTGAGCGCCAGCGCGCCGCGCCCCTCGCGCACCACCGTGTCGCGCGCCGGCGCGCG
>NZ_JARGEK010000681.1 GCF_029211165.1 Roseisolibacter sp. H3M3-2 | reverse complement strand
CTAGAGCAGATCACGGCGCGCTGTAGCGAGGTGAAGGGCTCGGGGCGGCATCGCTGATGCGGGCGATGGTCGCCCCGAACTCGCAGGAGGCGGAGATGGCCGCTGCGTACTCGCAGGACCTGCGCGACCGCGTGCTGGCCGCCGCGCACGCGGGCCTCACGCACGGCGCCGTGGCGCGGCGCTTCGCCGTCGGCGAGAGCACCGTGCGCGGGTGGCTCCGGCGCGAGCGGCGCACCGGCAGCGCCGCGCCGCGGCCGAACCGGGGCGGCCGCCCCAAGCTCGACGCCGCGGGCGACGCGGCGCTGCGCACCCTGGTGGCCGAACGGAACGACCGCACGCTCGCGGAGCTGGCCGCCGGGCTCCGCGAGCGCGCCGGCGTCGGCGTCAGCGTCATGGCCGTGTGGCGGGCGTGCGAGCGCCTCGCCCTGCGGCGGAAAAAAAAGGAGCCTCGCCCCCGCCGAGCAGACGCGTGAGGACGTCGCCGCGGCGCGCGCCGCGTGGCAGGCGGCCGCGCCGGCGCTGCGCCCGGCGGACCTGGTCTTCGTCGACGAGTGCGGGATCGCGACCAACATGGCGCGGCTCTACGGGCGCGCCGAAGGCGGGCGCCGGGCCGCCGGCGCGGTGCCGCACGGGCGCTGGGAGCGGCTGACGGTGCTCGGGGGGCTCACGCTCGAGGGCCTGAGCGCGTGCATGAGCGTCGAAGGCGCGGCCGACACCGCGGTGATGGCGGCCTTCGTCGAACACGTGCTCGTCCCGACGCTGCGGCCGGGCCAAGTCGTCGTCCTCGACAACCTGAGCGTGCACCGCGCCGCGCGCGTACGCCGGCTCGTCGAGCGCGCCGGCTGCGAGCTGCGGTTCCTGCCCGCCTACTCGCCGGACCTCAACCCCATCGAGCCGGCGTGGAGCAAGCTCAAGACGCGGCTGCGCGCCGCCGGGGCGCGGACGACCGCCGCCCTCCACGACGCGCTCGCGAGCGTCGTCGACGCCATCACACCCGACGACGCCCGCGGCTACTTCCGCCACTGCGGCTACGGCCGCTACGCCGCGCCGTGATCTGCTCTAG
>NZ_JARGEK010000680.1 GCF_029211165.1 Roseisolibacter sp. H3M3-2 | reverse complement strand
GTCCGCCGCGCGCGCGACGCCGACGGCGCCGCACGCCAGCGTCGACCCGGCGCTCTGGGAGCGGCTGGCCGCCGGCGACGCCGCCGCGCGCGAGCGGCTGCTCACCGACCACCTCGGCCTCGTGCACCACGTCGCGCGGCAGATGTCGCGCACCCTCGCGGTGAAGGCCGACTTCGACGAGCTGGTGAGCGCCGGCTCGATGGGGCTGATGGCCGCCCTCGACAGCTTCGACCCGAAGCGCGGGCTGGCCTTCAGCACCTTCGCGGCGCCCCGCATCCGCGGCGCGATCCTCGACGAGCTGCGGCGCCAGGACCACGTCCCGCGCAGCATCCGCCGCAAGACGCGCGAGATCCACGCCGCCCGCGAGTCGCTGATGCGCGCGCTCGGCCGCGCGCCCGAGGACCAGGAGGTCGCCGAGCACCTCGGCGTCGACCTGCAGACGCTGTGGCGCTGGCAGGGGGAGATCGAGGGCGCGCACCACATGCCGCTCGACCGCGCCCCGGGCGACCGCGAGAACACCGCGCCGGTCCCCTCCGAGGTGCTGGCCTCCGAGGAGGCGCACGGCGTCGAGGACCGCCTGAACCACCAGCAGGAGGTCGCGATCCTCCGCGACGCGATCCTCAAGCTCAAGGAGCAGGAGCGCGTGGTGCTGTCGCTGTACTACTTCGAGGAGCTGAAGCTGCACGAGATCGCGACGGTCCTCGACCTGACCGAGAGCCGCGTGTCGCAGATCCGCTCGAAGGCGCTCGGCAAGCTGCGCGGCGAGCTGAAGCCGCTGCGGGAGCACGTCGCGTGATCGCGCGCCTCGGGCCGTCGCGCGCCGAGGCGCTGCGCGCGGTGCGGCTGGGCGGCGCGGGGATCGTCGGCGCCGTGATCGGCACGGCGGCGAAGCGCGCCGACCTGGCCGAGACGCTGGCCGACGCGGCGGCCGCGGCGCGCACGCTCGGCGAGCTGCCGGTGTGGGAGAGCGCGCGCCGGCTGCTCGCGGCGCTGATGCACGTCGACCCCGCGGGGCTGCTGCTGGCGGCGGTGGTGCTCGCGCTGGCCGCGATCCCGCGGCGGGTGTGTCGCGCCCCG
>NZ_JARGEK010000068.1 GCF_029211165.1 Roseisolibacter sp. H3M3-2 | reverse complement strand
CGACTTGGCGCTCGCCGTCGCCGCCCCCGCCGCGCGCGCCGAGTCGGCGACGCCGGGCGGCGCGCTCGCCGGCGGCACGCTGGTCGTGCTCGTGCGCCACGCCGAGAAGGCGGCGGTGCCGGGCGACGACCCGCCGCTCTCCGAGATCGGGACCGCGCGCGCCGAGGCGCTGCGTGCGGCGCTCGCCGACGCCGGCGTGCGGCACGTGGTCGCCACGGCGCGCCGCCGCACCTCCGACACCGCGAAGCCGCTGTCCGACGCGCTCGGGCTGACGCCGGAGCTGGTGCCGCTGCAGGGGAACCACGTGCAGGCGGTGGCCGACGCGGTGCGCCGCCGCCGCGGCGAAGTCGTGCTCGTCGTCGGGCACAGCAACACGATCCCGGCGATCATCGGCGCGCTCGGCGGCCCGAAGATGCGCGACCTGTGCGACCCGCAGTACGCGCAGCTGTTCGTGCTCGAGCTGCCGGCGGCCGGCGCGCCGCGCCTGGTGCGCGGCCAGTTCGGCGCCGCCGACGCGCGCGACGCCGCGAGCAGCGCCGCCGCGCCGCGGATGCGCTGACGGACGTCGCGCCGCGGCGCCCCGCCTAGCGCGTCGCGCGTGGACGCGGTCCGCCTCTCCCGCCTCACCACCGTGCTCGTCGTCGTCGCCGCGGGCGGCGTCGCCGGGCACGTCTGGTTTCCGTTCGCGCCCGGCGCCGGCGTCGCGCGCCCGGCCGGCTTCGTCGCGCTGATGCTCGTCGTCGGCGCGCTGCGCGGGTGGCGCCCGGCCGTCGTCGCCGCGGCGCCAGACCCGGCGCCCGACGCCCGGCGGCGCGCGCTGCTCCTCGCGCTCGCCGCGGCGGCCGCCGCGCTGCTCGGCCACGTCGTGATGCACGGCGCGCCCGGCTGACGCGCCGGTCTGTCGACGCGCGGGGCTGACGCGACGCGCGTGCGCGCGCGGTGCGCGGACCCCGCGAACGGACGCGCCGTCACACCTGCGACGCGCGCGATTCGCCGGCTCCGCACGTCTCGTTTGCGGCACGGCCCCTGCTTTATGGCTGGGTGCGGCGACGAGGGTCGTCGCACCGGGGCCGGCGGCTCCGGCGTCGGTGGATGCAGGGGAGGGTGTCGTCGGGAATGCGTGGGCAGCTGCGTGGTCTCCCCGGCACTCGTGCGTCGCACCGGCTCCAGGCTCGCGCATGCGCGGCCGGCCGCCGTTCTCCCCCGCCCCGCACCGCCCGCGGGGGCTAGACGCCTGGGCGCTTGGAGAATGGGAGGAACCATGAAGATGCTGCGGTCCACGACCACGGGCGCCCTCGGCGCCGCTCTCGCGCTCTCGTTCGCCGCCGCCGACGCCTCGGCGCAGGCCGACACCACCCGCCGCACCCCGACGCGCCCGAGCGCGGAGCGCGTGCGCAAGGAGACGACGTCGACCACCGGCGGCGCCGCCGGCTCGCAGACCACCGGCGCCATGGACGCGTCGACGTCGATGCGCCGCGACACGGTGTACATCGGCCGCACCGACACGACGATCGTGCAGTGCAACTGCGCCGCGACGCAGGCGTCGGGCGGCGAGGTCCTCCCGCTGCGCGCGATCCGCGACCGCCTGTTCGGCAACGGGCTGTACGCCGGCATCGGCGCCGGCACCACGCTCCCCGTCGGCGACGCGTACAAGGCGTACAACGAGGGGTGGGGCTTCAACGCCGTCGTCGGCTGGGACCCGAAGGCGAGCCCGGTCGGCGTGCGCGCGACGCTCGGCTACCAGACGCTGAACGGGCGCTCGTTCGGCCCGCAGATCCGCTCCCCGCTGGGCAACGCCGACATCATCAGCGACTTCGGCGGCGCCGGCGAGGACGCGAAGCAGATCAGCGCGCTCATCGACGCGAAGCTGCGCGTGCCCTTCGGCCGCTTCCTCGGCGCCACGAGCGGCGTGTACGCGCTGGCCGGCGCGGGCGTGCACCACTTCCGGAACTACAACAACACGCTGTTCCTGACCAACCAGTTCTACGGCCGCGGCATCAACACCCAGGCCGGTGACGCCGCCCTGCTCAACGCCAGCCGCTCGGCCAGCGCGAACACGACCCGCCTCGGCCTCAATGCCGGCCTCGGCACCTCGCTCGGCATCGGCATCGCCGAGATCTTCCTCGAGGGCCGCTACGAGCGCGTGTTCACCGAGTACCGCGCGGTCAACTACGTCCCGATCGTCCTGGGCGTGCAGATCCACTGAGCCGCGCGCCCACCCGGGCCCCGGCCGGCGCGGGCCGCCCCCTCTCGCGGGGGGCGGCCCGCGTCGCATTCGTGCCCTCCGTCACCGACGGCGGCGCCTCGTGGGGGCGGAAGGCGACAAAATCGGCGCGCGCGGGCCGATCGCGGCATGGCCCCTGCCTTAGTGGCCCGCGCCGCGATGAACGACGCAGCCCCGCAGGACGCAGCACCCGGCGGCACCGGCTCAGCGGCAACACCCTGCCACCACTCGCCCGTACGGGAACCCGGCAGCTTCCGCAGCGATCTGGAGGATTGACGTGATGACTATGCGGTTCATGACTTCCCGCGCGATCGGCGCCGCCATCGCCCTGACCGTCAGCGCCGGCGTCGCCGCCGCGCAGACGCCGACGACCCCGGCCCCGACCACCCCGGCGCCGACGCAGACCCCGACGACGTCGCGCGACACGACCATGCGCGACTCGACGACGATGCGCGACTCGTCCACGATGATGCGCACGCGCACGACGACGACGATGCAGGACACGACCCGCCGCTCCAACACGGCCGCGCCGCGCGTGACGAAGGACGGCTACAGCGCGACGTCGGGCTCGAGCAGCAGCATGCCGGTCCGCAAGGAGACGACGACGAGCACGGGTGAGGTCGTCCCGACGCCGGCCCCGACGCCCGCGCCGACGCCGACCCCGGCCCCGGCGGAGCCCGCCCCGGCCCCGGCGCCGATGCCGACCACGGTCGACTCGTCGGTCTCGCGCGTCGACTCGACGATGACCAGCACCACCACGACGACCACGACGGTCGAGAGCACCGGCGAGGCGGTCCCGCCGATGCGTACCACGCGCTTCGGGAACGGGCTGTACTTCGGCGTGCAGGGCGGCGCGAACTTCCCGCAGAACGAGATCAACAGCTACTACGAGACCGGCTACGGCGCCGGCGCGCAGCTCGGCTGGGATCCGGCCAGCAGCCCGCTCGGCCTGCGCGTGAACGCGATGTGGAACCGCCTCAACGGGCGCGACCTCCAGAACGCGACGATCAACAACGTCCGGTACCAGGCCGACCTGAACAACGCGGACCTGTACTCGGTGTTCGGCGACGCGAAGCTGCGGCTGCCCTTCGGGCGCTTCCTCGGCGCGACGAGCGGGCTGTACGCGGTCGGCGGCGCGGGCGTGACGTACTTCCGCAACTACACCGACTTCTCGAACGTGACCGGCATCCAGCCGAACAACCAGAACGTGGTGCGCACGTTCAACCCCGAGGACAAGACGCAGTTCGCCCTGAACGGCGGCGGCGGCCTCTCCTTCGGCGTGGGCGCGGTCTCGCTCTTCGTCGAGGGCCGCTACGTGCGGGTCTTCACGTCGGGCGCCCGCACCGACTACGTCCCGGTGACGATCGGCCTGACGTTCCACTGATCGGCCGACCGATCGGGCCGAGCGCCCGCACGCGGCGCCCGGGGCTTCGGCTCCGGGCGCCGTCGTGCGTCCGGGCGCGGCGACGTCGGCGGGCACGGAACGTGACAGGTGATTCCCCGATCGGCCCGCGCCCAGTCCCCTGGGAAGGGCCCGTGTCGCCCCGCGCCTCCAGGTGCGGCGCGACCGCGCAGCGTGTCCGGCGGTCGCCGGCACGGGCGTTGCCCCTGTGTCGGCTGCCTGCTGGACGCGTCACGCGCCGCGGCCTTCCCGATACAGCCTCGCCGAGAGCCGATCGCTATGAAGCACCCGTCGTCCTTCGCCGCCTCCCGCCGCCTCGCGGCGCTCCTGGCGGCCCTCGCCCTCCCCGCCCTGGCCGCCCCCGTGGGCGCCGCGCGGGCCCAGCCCTCCCAGGCGCTCCCGACCGCCGGCCGCGTCGCCGTCGCCGCCGGGATGGACACCATCGCCTCCATGGCGCTCGCCGCCGAGCGTCCGGGCGTGCCGGTCGTGAGCCGCTTCCGCTCGAACGCCGACAGCGTGGCGCACGAGCGCACCCGCGCCGCCGCCGAGGCGCACCTCGGCATGCGCGTGATCGTGCTGCTCGAGTCGCGCGAGCTGGCGGTGATGAACGGCGCCGACACGCTCATGGTCGCCCCGGTCGCGATCGGGATGGACACGACCATCAACTTCGGCGCGAAGAGCTGGACCTTCGAGACGCCGCGCGGCACCCGCAAGGTGCTCGGGAAGGAGAAGGATCCCGTCTGGGTCCCGCCCGAGTGGCACTACGCCGAGGTCGCGTCCAAGCGCGGGCTCAAGCTCGCGCACCTGAAGGCCGGGAGCACGGTGTCGCTGGCCGACGGCCGCGCGCTGACCATCAAGGGCGGACGCGTCGGGCTCGTGCAGCACGGCGGCTTCACGGCGCTGCCGGCCGACGAGGAGATCGTCTTCGACGGCACGCTGTTCGTCCCCCCGCACGGCACCGCGAACCGCCGCATCCCGGGCGAGCTCGGCAAGTTCAAGCTCGACCTCGGCAACGGCTACCTGCTGCACGGCACGCCGTACGAGAACACGATCGGCAACGCGGCGACCCATGGGTGCGTCCGCCTGTACGAGGAGGACATCGCCTGGCTGTACGAGAACGTGCCGGTCGGGACGCCGGTGTTCATCTACTGACGACCGGCTGCGCGGCTGCGCGGCTGCGCAACGGCCCCGGGATGCCCCTGCGAGGGAGGCTTCCCGGGGCCGTCGTCGTCGCGCAGCCGCGCAGCCGCGCAGCGCCTCAGGCGGCGCCCTGCAGTCGTCGTCGCGAGCGCGCGGGGAGCGGACGCACCGTGGGCGCCGCGGCGGCCGACTCGGGGAGCGGGTACCAGTCGATCACCAGCGCCTTCCCGGCGACGAACCGGTGCATGCGCAGCCACTCCATCGGCCAGGCGTAGCGCTCGGCGAGGCGCGCGCGGTCGGTGGTCCAGTGGCGCGGCGGGACGCCCACGGCCACGCGCTCGCACGGCGTCGTGGGCGCGGCGAGCACGGGCCCCGCGGGGGCGGTGCGCCGCACGAACCCCAGGACGTCCAGCAGGTGCTCCAGCGCGCCGCGGGCGGTGAGCGAGCGGACGTCCTCGACCAGGCGGCGCAGCTTCCCCGCCGCGTCCTCGTTCACCTCGCCGCGGTACAGCGCGTCGAGGGCGGCGAAGTAGGCCTTCCGCGCCCGGCGCTCGGCGGCGCGCGCGGTGGGCGGCCGGTCGTCCCACGACGGGGGGACCGGGAGGCGGAACGAGAGCGGCGGCGCGCCGGCGGCGGGAGAGCCGGTGACGTACAGCGCGGGCGCGCGCGGCGGGCGGCTGGGGGCTGAGCCGGAGGGAGACACGGGACGACGCGGGGACGACGGGACGGACGATGACACCGACGGCTCGCGACGCGCTTGCATCAGGCGCCGCACGGTGGCTGCGGACGGCCGTGGAGTGGCCTCCCGAGCAACACCGCACGCCGCGCAGACTCGCGGAACCATCTCGCGGCGTCCGTGACGGCCGTCACGGCCGCACACGACTGATCGAGCGGTCAGGATCGTGACCTCCGACACGCCGCGTCCACAGAAGCGACGGGCGGCGGCGAACGCCGGTCACGTGACGATTACGTGCCCTTCGGCTTCGCGCGCCGCGTCGGCTCCGCCTGCAGCGGATCCTCGGGCCAGTGGTGCCGCGGGTAGCGTCCGCGCAGGTCGCGGCGCACGTCGTAGTAGCTCGAGCGCCAGAAGCCGGCGAGGTCGCGCGTCACCTGCACCGGGCGGTGCGCCGGCGACAACAGGTGAAGCACCACCGCAACACGCCCGCGCGCGACGCGCGGCGTCTCCTGCAGCCCGAACAGCTCCTGCAGCCGCACGGCGAGCACCGGCGCCTCGACGTCGGCGTAGTCGAGGCGGATCCGCGAGCCCGTCGGCACGGGAAGGTGCGTCGGCGCGACCTCGTCGAGCGCCGCGCGGCGCGCCCACGGCAGCCGGTCGAGCAGCAGCGCGCCGAGGTCGAGGCGCTGCACGTCGACCCACCGCCGCCGGCCGACGAGCACGGGGAGCAGCCACTCGTCGAGCGCCGCGTGCAGCGCGTCGTCGGACACGTCGGGCCACGCGTCGCCGTCCCAGCGGCGCGCGAACGCGAGCCGCTCGCGCACGCGGCGCGCCTCGTCGTCCCACTGCAGCGCGCCGACGCCGAGGACGCGTACGAGGTCGCGCAGCGCGTGCGCGACCGCCTCCGGGTCGGCCTCGCGCGCCGGCCCCGCCTCCAGCACCAGCGCGCCCGCGCGCGTCGTGCGGCGCGCGCGCACCGCGTCGGCCGCGTCGTCCCACGCCACCTCGTCGCTCCGCGCGAGCTGGTCGGCGTGCTCCTCCAGCAGCTCCGCGAGCGTCACCGGCGCGGCGAGCAGGATGCGCCGCTCCTGCGTGACGGTGCCGCCCAGCTCCGCCGCCACCAGCCACGGCTCGCGCGCCAGCGCCTGCCCGTCGGGGAGCGCGGCGCCGCGCCCGTTGCGCAGCAGGTAGCGCCCCTCGCCCGAAGCCTGCCCTGAGGGAAGCGAAGGGTCGCGGCGGCGCGCCACGCGATCGGGATACGCGAGCGAGAGCAGTCGCCCCGCCGACGCCTGGTCGTCGGCCGTCGCCGGCGCGCGCACGTCGAGCGCGTCGCGCAGCGCGCGCGCCTCCTGCCGCGCGCGACGCACCCCCTCGCGGTCCACCGCCCACCCGAGCGCGGTGGCCGGCACGTCGCCGCGCGCCAGCAGGTCGAGCCGCAGCCGCACGTCGGCGTCCGGGGGGACGGGGCCGTCGGCGCGCAGCAGGTCGCGCGCGCCGAGCGGCGCGGCCAGGTCGCACGCCAGCGCCGCCAGCCCGAGCGCGCGCGCGCGCAGCGCCATGTGCGCCAGCCGCGGGTGCATCGGGAGCGCCGCCATCGCCGTCCCGTGCGCGGTGACGCGCCCCGCCGCGTCGAGCGCGCCGAGCTGCGCGAGCTGCGCGCGCGCCTCCGCGAACGCGGCCCCCGGCGGCACGTCCAGCCAGGGCAGCGCGGCCGGGTCGGCGAGGAACGCCGCCGCCAGCTCCAGCGCCAGCGGCGCGCCGTCGGCGTCGAGCACCTCGGGGCTCGCGTGCGGCACCAGCCCGGCGTGCTCGGCCTCGGCCCACAGCCGGTAGCAGTCGCCCGGCGCCACGCGCCCCGCGCGGCCGGCGCGCTGCTCCGCCGACGCGCGCGAGGCGCGCACCGTGTCCAGGTGCGTCATCGCCGTGCGCGGGTCGAAGCGCGGCACGCGTGCCAGCCCGGCGTCGACCACCACGCGCACCCCCTCGATGGTCAGGCTCGTCTCGGCGATCGCGGTCGAGAGGACGACCTTGCGCGTGCCCGGCGGCGACGGGTCGAGCGCCGCGTCCTGCTCGTGCTGCGGCAGCGTGCCGTGCAGCGCGTGCACGCGCGTGCCAGCGGGCAGCGGGCCGTCGGCGAGCAGCCCGCCCACGCGGCGGATCTCGGCGGCGCCGGGCAGGAAGACGAGCACGTCGCCCGCGTGCCGGTCGAGCGCCGCGCGCACCGTCGACGCGACGGCGGACTCCAGCGCGCGCGGCTCGGGACGGCGGTCGCGCCAGTGCACGGCGACGGGGAAGCTGCGGCCCGCGCTCGTCACCACCGGCGCGCTCCCCTCGGCGCCACCCAGGAGCGCGGCGACGCGCGCGCCGTCGAGCGTCGCCGACATCGCCAGCACGCGCAGGTCGTCGCGCAGCAGCTCCTGCGTCTGCAGCGTCAGCGCGAGCCCGAGGTCGGCGTGCAGGCTGCGCTCGTGGTACTCGTCGAACAGCACCGCGCCGTACGCCTCGAGCGCCGGGTCGTCCTGCAGCAGCCGCGCGAGCACGCCCTCGGTCACGACCTCGATGCGCGTGCGCGGCCCGACGCGGGTGTCGTGGCGGACGCGGTGGCCGACGGTCGCCCCCACCGGCTCGCCGAGCGTGGCGGCCATGCGCCGGGCGGCGGCGCGGGCGGCGAGGCGCCGCGGCTCCAGCATCACGATCCGGCGGCCAGCCAGCCACGGCTCGTCGAGCAGCGCCAGCGGGACCCGGGTGGTCTTCCCCGCCCCCGGCGGCGCCTGCAGCACGGCGCACCGGCGCGCGCGCAGCGCGGCCCGCAGCGCGGGGAGGGCGTCGTCGATCGGGAGGGGGGGCGGGGCGGGCGGCATCGGCGGGGTCGCGCCGGCCGGACACGAGGACGGGCGCCCGCGCAAAGCTAGCGGGCGCCCGTCCCCTGCTGACATGCGGCGAGGGGCCGCGAGGTCGCGCTACGTCGTCGGCGGCGTCAGATGGACGCGCCCACCGTGTCCTCGGGGGCCGGCGCTTTGTCGCGGCGGAAGATCCGGATCACGGCCCACACGGCCAGGGCGATCAGGAGGAACGGCAGCGCGACCTTCAGCAGCGCCAGCCCGGTCGCCAGCACGGCACCCAGGAACGCGGTGATGACGCCGACGGTGGCCACGACCAGCAGGATCGGGAGCCCCACGACGGCGAGGACGAGCGCGATCGGCAGCCCCACGATCCCGAGCACGAGCAGGAGCGGGAGCCCGATCACCTTGAGCACGCCCGCGATCGGGAGCGCCAGGACCGCCAGCGAGGCCACGACGCCGCCGAAGCTCTTGGTCGCGAGGAAGCGGAGCAGGAACAGCTTGAGGATCGTGGCCATGGCTCAGGTGGAGGGGACGTCGGAGCCTACGCGAGGCGCGGGCCGAAAGTGTCAGCCGGGGCGTCCTCCCGGTAGCTTGGCGCCATGCTGCCGCTCCACGCCTCCGTCGCCGAGCTGGAGGGGCTCGACGTGCCGTCCGGCGCCTACGGCATGGGGAGCCTCGCCTGGCTGTCGCGCGCCCTCGTCTCCCCGCTCGGCCAGCTGGGCCCCGCCGACCTGCGCCTCCTGCTCGGGCACGGACGGGGGCTGCGGTGGCTCCTCCCGGTCGCGCTGGAGCGGCTGGAGCGGGAGCCGTTCGCCGGCGGGGACCACGGGCCGGGGGAGCTGCTGACCGCCGCGCTGGCGGTCGATCCCGCGGCCTGGGCGGCCGACCCGTCGTGGCTCCCGCGGCTGGCCGCCGTGGTCGCGACGGCGCGGGCACAGGTGCACGTCCTCCCCGAGCGGGTCCGCGGCCGCGTGGCGGGGGACCTGGAGGCGGTTCGGGAGCTGTTCGGATTCTGACGGAATGCTTGCGCCCGCCAGGCGGAGGCGCATGTTGGACGCTCCCTCCCTCCCGGAGCGTCCCATGCTGCGCAGCATCGTCGCGGTGGTGGTCGGCTTCATGGTGATCGGCGCGCTGGCGTTCGGCACCGACGCGGTCCTGAAGAGCACGATCCCGCAGTCGTTCGGCCCCGACGGCGCGGTGTCCGACGTCGGGCTGCTGCTCGTGATGCAGCTCTACGTGTTCGCCTACGCGACCTTCGGCTGCTGGCTCACGGCGCGCCTGGCGCCGTCGCGGCCGATGCGCCACGCGCTGGTCCTGGGCGTGCTGGGGCTGGCGTTCAACGTGGCCGGCACGGTCGCGATGTGGCACACGGCGCCGGCGTGGTACCACGTCCTGGCGCTGGCGCTCGTGATGCCGGCGGCGTGGCTCGGCGGCTGGATCCGCGAGCGGCAGCTGGCGGGCGGCGGCGCCCTGGCGGCCGCCTGACGGCGCCCACGCCCCCCGCGCGGGTCCTCGAGACCTGCGTCTACGCGGCCGACCTCGCGGCGGCCGAGCGGTTCTACGTCGACGTGCTGCGCCTCACGCCGTTCGCGCGCGTGGAGGGGCGGCACGTCTTCTTCCGCGCCGGCCCCGGCGTCTTCCTGGTCTTCGCCCCGGCGGCCACCGCCACCGCGCCCGGCCAGGTCGGCGGCGTCCCCGTCCCGTCCCACGGCGCGACCGGCGCGGGGCACGTGGCGTTCGCCGTCGACGAGGCCGCGCTCGACGCGTGGCGGGCCCACCTCGCCGCCCACGACGTCGCGGTGGAGGCCGAGATCGCGTGGCCGCGCGGCGGGCGCTCGCTGTACGTGCGCGACCCGGCGGGGAACAGCGTGGAGCTGGCGACGCCGTCCATCTGGGGGCTGGACCCCTAGAGCCTGCGACCTGCGACCTGCGACCGGGTGCTCTCGCAGGTCGCAGATCGCAGGTCGCAGGTCGCAGGTCGCAGGTGCCGTTCCCGGTTGCACGCACGTTGCGCCACGCCTCCGCATGCCGATCCAGACCATCGAGGTCGGCTCGCTCGGCGAGCTGATCGACCGACTGACCCCCGCGGAGCCCGACCCGCGCACCGGGCGGCGGCGCGACACCGGGGTGTACCGCGGCGCGGGCAACGCGTCGTGGCCGCTCTACACGAGCCTCGACCGGCTCGGCGGGATCGCGCCGGCGCACGGCAAGCGCGCGCTCGAGGAGCACATCCTCCGCAACTTCGTGCGCTACTCGCGCCCGCACTTCCCGCACGCGCGCAACGACTGGGAGCTGCTGGTCGCGGCGCAGCACCACGGGCTTCCGACGCGGCTGCTCGACTGGTCGTACTCGCCGCTCGTCGCCGCGCACTTCGCGACCATGGGGGTGCGGGCGGGGACCGACGGGGGCGGGACCGACCGCGCGATCTGGCGCCTCGACTGGCAGCGCGTGCACCGCCACTTCGGCTTCCCCGAGATCGCGCTGCTCACCGACGACCTCGATCGGCTGCGCGACACCGACGGCGACGGCCACTTCCCGCCGTACGAGCTGATGCGGGCGCGCGAGCTCGCGCCCTTCGCGTGCCTCATCGAGCCGCCCACGCTCGACGCGCGCATCGCCGCGCAGGCCGCGGCCTTCACCCTCTGCTCGGCGGCCGACCGCCCGTTCGACGCCTTCCTCGCCGAGCACGGGGTGGAGGGCGCGCTGACGAAGCTCGTGATCCCGGCGGCGCACGTCAGCCGGGTGCGCGACCAGCTGGACCTCGCGAGCGTGGACGAGCGGCGGCTGTTCCCGGACCTCGACGGGGTCGCGGCGCGGATGAGGAGGTATTACGAGTGAGGCGTGGTCGGGGACGGCGATCCCCGGATGAGGCGAACTCGGAGACGGCGAACTCGGAGACTGCGAGTGATCGCCCCTCCCGAGTTCGCCCCTCCCGAGTTCGCCCCTCCCGAGTTCGCCGTTCCCGAGTTCGCCGTTCCCGAGTTCGCCGTTCCCGAGTTCGCCCTCTCCGGTATCTCGCTTTACCGATCCCTCCTCATCGCCCCCACCACCATCCCGATCGCCACCGCCCCGCCGGCGAGCGCCCACGGCGTCGCGTCGGGGACGGGTGGCGGGACGGACACGACGCCGCTGGCGTCGGTGACGGCGGGCTGGCGGGCGTAGCGGCCGCGCGACGGGCGGGCGACGCGGTCGAAGTCGCGGGCGAGGACGCGCAGCGCGTCGCGCAGGGCGTCGCCGTACATGGGCTGGCCGTGGCCCGTGACGGCGGCGTCGGGGGCGAACTCGGCGAGCGCGCGCACCGAATCGCGCGCGGCGTCCCAGTCGCACGTGTAGTACATCGGCGGGCCGTGCGGCTCCAGGCGCTGCGTGAGCGCCGCCAGCGCCGACTCCTGCTTCGTGGTCACGAACGCGTCGCCGGCGATCAGCGTGCGGTCGTCGTCGCGCAGGAACGAGACGTGGCCGGGCGCGTGCCCCGGCGTGTGCAGCCAGCGCCAGCCGGGCGCGCCCGGCACGCTGCCGTCGTCGGGGAGCGCGCGCAGCCGGCCGCGGAAGTCGAACGGCCCGGGCGGGAAGAGGGGCGACAGCCGCGCCATCGCGCCGCCGCCGACGCTCGGGTCGGGGGGCGGGTACGCCGAGCGCCCGTCGAGGTACGGCAGCTCGAGGCGGTGGGCGTAGATGGGGACGTCCCACTGCTCGGCCAGCGCGCGCAGCGAGCCCACGTGGTCGAAGTGGCCGTGCGTCATCACGATCCCGGCGGGGCGCGCGTCGCCGTAGCGCAGGCGCGCCGCGCGGGCGATGCGGTGCGCGTTGCCCGGCATCCCGGCGTCGACCAGCAGCCAGCGCCCCTCCCCCGCGTCTGGGGCGCCGAGGAAGGCCACGTTGACGATGGCGGTGCGCAGCCACGCGACGTCGTCGCGCAGCGGGAGCGGGGCGCCGGCGAGGTCGCCGGCGGGGCGCTCGGGGACGTCGGGGTGCGGCAGGTCGGCGAGACGCATGGCGGGGGCGGCGCTGGACGCCCGGGCGTTGCCGGCGCCCGTGCGGCGGGGCAGACTCCCGGGTCCTGCCGGCCCTACAAGCCGCGTGCCCTTCCCCGCCCGCGCCGCATGGCTCCCACGTCGTCCCGCCAGCATTACGGCTCGCACCGCCGCTGGAACCCGCTCGTGCACTTCGTGCTGTCGCCGCTGCTGCTCGTCAACGTCGGCGTGGCGTTCACGCTCTGGCGGCGCGCGCCCACCGTGCTCGCGGCGTGGGGCGTGGCGACGGCCGTGCTGCTCCTGCTGCTGAACGTCGCCGCGCGCCAGCAGGCGCTGACGGTGCAGAACCGCGTGATCCGCCTCGAGATGTGGTGGCGGCTGGCGCGCGTGCTCCCGCCCGACCTCGCGGCGCGCGTCCACGAGCTCCGGCTGGGGCAGCTCGTGGGACTGCGCTTCGCGTCGGACGCCGAGCTGCCGGCGCTGGTGCGCCGCTGCCTCGCCGGCGAGCTGCCGACGAGCGACGCGGTGAAGCGTGCCGTGCGCGACTGGCAGCCCGACACGCTCCGCGCCTGATCCCGCTCAGCCGCGATCGCGGTCCGGCTCGCGCGGCGGCACCTGCGGCTCGCGCGGTTGCGCCTGCGCGCGCCGCGGCGTCCCCTGCTCGTCGAGCTGGTCGGCGAGGTCGTCGGTCGCGCGGTCCGTCTCGCGCATGCGCCCCGACGTGCCCATGTTCAGCCCCGGGTTGTCGGCGGCCATGTCGGCGACGGAGTCCTTCGTGAAGTCGGCCATCTGCGTCCTCCTGCGGCGAGTGGTGGACCCCGCCGGCAGGGCAAGCCTCGAACCGTCACCCCTCCGGAGCATGCGCCACCCCCGCCCCGCCGCGCTCACCGCGGCCCTCGTCGCGCTCGCGCTCGCCGCCTGCGGCGGGGGGGACGATGGCGACGGGCCGACCCCGCCGTCGGGGGCCGCGTCGGTCGACACGCTCTTCACCTTCCCGGCGGCCTGGTCGTCGCCGCAGCTGCGGATCCGCCGGGGCGGCGAGGTCGTGTTCGTGTTCGAGGGCGGGATCGCGCACAACGCGATCTTCCGGCTCAACGCCGCGAACCCGCCGCAGGCCGGCGCCCCCGCGGACATCCCGATCACGACTGACGCGGTGGTGCGGCGCACGTTCGGGAGCGCCGGCACGTACCCGGTGAACTGCACGGTCCACCCGGGGATGATCTCGGAGATCGTGGTGGAGTGAGCGTCGAGCGTCGAGCGTCGAGGGGGCTCCTCGCACGGGACGTCTCCAGGAGGCAGGGGATGCATCGTCGCCGGGCGGCCCGAGCGCCGGGCGCCGAGCGCCGAGCATAGCCGTTCCCTCGGCGCTCGGCGCCCGGCGCTCAGGCGGCGCCGCACCGACGCTTGGTCGCCGGAGAGGGCGTCGGCGCTACTTGGAGCCCGCTCGACGCTCGACGCTCTCCCCTACGCCGCCACCACGCCCCGGAACGTCGGCGTGTAGTCCGGGAACACGGTCGCCACGTTCGCGTTTCCGAGCCGCTTGGCGACGATCTCGGCGAGCACGTCGCGGTGGTCGAGCGTCACGCGCAGGTCCTGCTGCGACTCCAGCTGCTCGCGCGCCAGCCCGGGCCAGTTGACCGTCAGCACGCGCCCGCCGGCGATCTTCTTGCCGAGGACGAACATCGCGCCGGCGCGCCCGTGGTCGGTGCCCGCGCTCCCGTTCTCGCGCACGTTGCGCCCGAACTCCGACACCGCGACCAGCGTGACGTTGTGCGTCGTGTTGGCCTGCATCACGTCGGCCCAGAACGCCGCGATCGCGCCCGAGAAGTCGGCCATCGTGCGGTACATCGAGCCGGTGGTCGTGTTGGGCGCCTGGTTCTGGTGCGTGTCCCAGCCGCCGATGTCCACCTGCACCGCCTCCAGCCCCACGTCCGCCTTGATGAGCGCCGCCGTCGAGCGCAGCGCGCGGCCGAACGCCGAGTTGGGGTACGCCGCCGAATTCGCGGGGCGGTAGTTCGCGAAGTCCACCGTGCGCAGCAGCTTCAGCGTGTTCGACACGTCGAGCGCCGCGCTGCGCAGCGGGTCGATGGTCAGCGCGTAGTCGCCGACCAGCCACTCGGTGCGCGCGTCGCGCGTGGTCGCGCTGCCGGCGATCCCGAAGTTGGTCGGGTCGGCGATCGGGAGCGCGCGGGGCGCCCCGTAGAGCGTCTGCTGCAGCCCGGCCGAGAGCCCCAGCGCGCGCAGCGGCGCCGCCGTGCGCACCGGCGGGACCGACGCCAGGTGCCGCCCCAGCCACCCCGTGATGAGGGTCGGGTCGTTCGCCTTCCCGACCTCGATGAACCGCTGCATGTCGAAGTGCGAGCGGTTGGACACCGTGACGCCCGTCGCGTGCGTGATCAGCAGCTGGTTCGCGCGGAACGCCGGCATCAGCGCCATCATCGCCGGCGGCAGCCCGAAGCGGTCGTCGAGCGCGGTCAGCTTGTTGGCCGCCAGCCCGTCGGGGGCCGGGATCGCGAGCGTCGGGCGCGCGCCGTAGTAGTTGTTCCCCTCGAAGAACGGGACGCACAGCGACAGCCCGTCGGCGCCCCCGCGCAGGAAGACGCTGACGATCACGTCGCGCGCGCTCACCTGGCTCTGCGCCAGCACCACGCGCGGGAGCCACGACGGGAACGTCGCGGCCGCGACCGCCGCCCCGGCGCCGAGCACGAACCGGCGGCGCGACAGGTGGTTGTACTCGTCGCAGCCGGCGTCGTGCGCGTGCGGGTCGTCCGGGAGCTCGTGGGCGCTCATGGGGGCGGGGCCTCGCTCAGTACCACTGGAAGGGCGACGACGCGACCGCGAGGCCGAGCGCCTCGCGGATGCGCGCCGAGTTGGTCGGCGAGGGGCGCAGGTACGCCACCAGCTCCTCGCGCAGGCGGTCCTGCAGCTCGCCGCCGAACAGCATGCGGCCGATCTCGGCGGCCACCGCGTCGGCGGTGCCGAGCGCCTGCAGGCGCGTCACGTCCACCGCCATCTCGGCGTTGTTGATCACTGCGAGGTTCACCGCGACGTTCCACCGCGGCAGCAGGTTCCCCGCCCAGTACTCCACCGTGTCGGGGTAGCCCTCGGGGGTGAGCCACATGAAGAGCGGCTGCCCCATCCCGGTGAGCTGGCGCGTCGCCACGCCGACGCCGGTCCCCACCGTCGCGCCCAGCCCGCGCAGCGCCGAGACGAGGTAGTGGAAGGGACGCTTCAGCTTCGCCGGCGCCTGCTGCAGGTACGAGAAGTCGAGCGTCGCCCGCACCATCGCGCGGACGTCGCCGCCGCTGGAGCGGTACACCCCGGCCACGCGCGCCACCATCGCCGGCGTCGGCTCGTACCACAGCAGGAACTTCAGCAGCTTGGTGGCGAGGAACGTCGCCGTGCTCGGGTGCGCGATCAGCATGTCGAGCACCGCCTCCCCCTCCAGCGCGCCGTCGGGGTTGGTGTTGTTGCGCGAGTCCACCGCCGGGAACGTCCGCCCGAGGAAGGACTTCTGCGCGAAGTCGTGCAGCGCCGGGTTGAAGGTGAACTCCCCGCGCCCGCGCACCGTCCACCCGGTGAGGATGCGCGACAGCTCGGCGACGTCGTTCTGCGTGTAGCCGCCGTCGACGCCGACCGTGTGCAGCTCCAGCAGCTCGCGGGCGTAGTTCTGGTTCGGCGCGCCGCGGCGGCTGACGTTCTGGTCGAGGTAGACCAGCATCGCGGCGCTCCTCGCGCTCGCCTTCAGCAGGTCGCCGAACTTCCCGAGCGCGTGCTTCCGGATCACGTCCCGGTCGTCGAGCACCTTCAGGTAGCCGACCTCGGGGTAGTAGATCGTGAAGTGGTCGGTCCAGAACTCGACCATGCGCTGGTACAGCTGCCGCTTCGAGAAGGCCGCGCGGTAGACGGTCGAGTCCTGCAGCGCCGTCTGCAGCTGCCCGAAGTCGAGCGCCGCCAGCTCGGTCCCCGTCATCGTCAGCTGCGGCCAGAGCCGCGCGACCGTGGCGTCGCACGCCGAGTCGTCGATCTGGTCGTACGCGAGCTGGTGGTCGAGGTACCCGTAGTAGCCGAGCCGCCGCGCGCGCGCCGACTCCTCGGGAGTCAGGCCGAGCGTGACGCGGCGCGCCAGGCGCAGCGCCCAGTTCTCCCAGTCCCCCTCGGGCTTGATCAGGTAGCTCGGCTGCCGCGACTCGTCGACGCCCGCGAATCGGCGCGGGAGCATCGGCGGCGTGGTCGCGCGGCGCGGCGCCGGGCGGCGCGGGGGCTGCTCGCCGGTCCGCGGCGGCTGCCCGAACGCGGCGGCGGCGGCGCCGCGCAGGAAGGCCCGGCGGTCCGGCTCGGGGGTGGGCGGCATCGGCTGCCTGGAAGGGGTCGGACTGCCGTCGGCTACGGGCGAAATACCGGACCGGCCGGGCGGGGTGTCAAGGCGCGCGTCGGGCCGGGGACGTCACGGCACCACCAGGTCCGCATCTTCCCCCTCCCCACCGGACGCGCCGTCCCGGCCGAGCGTCACGAGGTCGTAGCCGTCGGGGTTCTTGCGCCCGGGCGCGCGGTACTCGTACGGGCGCCCCCACGGGTCGGGCGGGACCTCCTTCCGCAGGTACGGGCCGCGCCACCCCGGCGGCACCGGCGCGCGCGTCGGACGCTCGCGCAGCGCGCGCAGCCCCTGCTCGGTGGTCGGGTAGCGGCCGACGTCGAGCCGGTAGCTGTCGAGCGCCACGCCGAGCAGCTCCATCTGCGCGGCGGCCGAGGTCTCGCGGGCCTGCGACACGCGGCCGAGGATCTGCGGCGCCACCAGCGCCGCGAGCAGCGCGATGACCACCAGCACCACGAGCACCTCGAGCAGCGTGAAGGCGCGGCGGGCGCGCGCGCGGACGGGACGCGGCATGACGGGAGACGGTAGGAGGATCACAGGCGGCCCGGGTCGACGGCGTAGACGGCCTGCAGCAGCGCCAGCGCGACGAAGCCGACGATCGCCCCGAACAGGACGATCAGCGCCGGCTCCAGCAGCGCCACCGCGCCGCGCAGCGCGCGCCGCACCTCGGCGTCGTACACGTCGGCGACGCGGGCGGCCATCGGGGCGAGCGCGCCCCCCTCCTCGCCCGCCGCCAGCAGCCGCACGGCGAGCGGGGGGAGGACGCCCTCCAGCGCCGGGGCGAGCCGCTCCCCCGCCGCCACGCGGTCGGCGGCGCGCGCGACCCCCGCCGCCACCGCGCGGTTGGGCGACGCCCCGGCCGCGACGCGCAGCGCGAGGAGCAGCAGCGCGCCGCCGCCGAGCAGCGCGA
>NZ_JARGEK010000679.1 GCF_029211165.1 Roseisolibacter sp. H3M3-2 | reverse complement strand
GGGGGCTCCGCAGGGCGGGACGGTCTGTCCCCCTCGCGGAGCCCCCTCGACGCTCGACGCTCACCGCTCGCCGCTCAGTTGAACTCCACCGCCGTCCCCTTCGTCAGCGCGCTCGCCAGGAACAGGGCGTCCCAGTTGGTGAGCCGGACGCAGCCGTGCGACTGCGCGCTCCCGACGCGCGCGGGCTCGGGGGTGCCGTGGATCCCGACGTGCGCCTTGCTCAGCTGGATCCAGACGACGCCCACCGGCGAGTTCGGCCCCGGCGGCAGGTCGGCGATGGCGCCCTTGGTGGTCGACTTCCCGCTCAGCACGCGCGGGTTGTACTGGTACCACGGGTTGCGCGTCACGCTCAGCACCTTGAGCCGCCCCGTCGGCGACGGCGTCTGCGCGGACCCGACGCTGGCGCGCAGCGAGAACAGCAGCGCGCCGTCGTCGGCGTAGCCGCGCAGCGTCCCCCCCTGCTTGTCGACGACCAGGCGCGCCGGCGCCTTGGCCGGCATGCGCCACACGTTCGGCACGTGCACGACGGTGCCGACGGTCGCCGAGTCGAGCACGACGCCCGGGTTGAGCGCCTTCAGGATCGCCGGCGTGGTGTGGAAGCGCTCGGCCACGCGCTCGCCGACCGTCTCGTAGCAGAGGCAGTCGAGCTTCGCCTTCCCCGGATAGGTGGGCGGGATCTTCCGCAGCGGGCCGCGCACGTCGGCGCGCGTGAGCTGGTACTCCACGACCGGCGGGCGGCGGTGCGTGACCTCGAGCAGCCGCTCGTAGGTCGCCTCGTCCACCGCGGCCCCCTCGCCGAGCGCGTGCGCCTCGCGGAAGGCGCGCACGGCGGCGCGCGTGCCGGCCTGCCACTTCCCGTCGAGCACGCCGGGCGAGAAGCCGGCGGCGCCGAGCAGCACCTGCACGTGCAGCACGCGCGGCCCCTCGCCGCTCGAGATGGGGAGCCTCACCGGTTCGCGCACGCGCTCGGGGGCGAACGACGCCGACGTCGCCGACGCGGCGCGCGCCGGCGTCGGCGCGGCGGGCGCGACCGGCGCGGCGAAGTCGGAGGCCAAGCGGTCTTAGGAAGACAAATCGTGGTCTC
>NZ_JARGEK010000678.1 GCF_029211165.1 Roseisolibacter sp. H3M3-2 | reverse complement strand
CGAGCGCCGCGGCGCGCACGCCGGCGAGCGCGGCGCTGTCCACCGGCGGCGGGACGGCGCTGTCGACCACCGCCGGCACGACGCTGTCGGGACGCGTCGGGCGGCGGGTGGTGTCGGCGGGGGGCTGCTGCGCGAGCGCCGGGGCGGCGGTGCAGACGAGCGCGAGCGCGAGAAGGAGCGACGACGGGGCGGGCATGACGACGGCGGTGAGTGAGTCGAAGCTAGACGATTTCGACACGCTGCGCGTCTCCGCGGTTCCGGCCGGCTGGACAGGGAACCGCCACACGTTCACCCTTGGGAGCACGCCGCCGGCGTGCGTCCGAGCCCCCTCGCGCCCCGCATGGCGACCCGTCGACCGCCGGACCCCGCGCCCCCCGACCGCCCCGCCGCCGACCGCCTGTTCGACGGCGGCGGCGAGATGGGCGCGCTCATGCGCGCGCACGACTGGTCGACGAGCCCGCTCGGCGCGCCCGGCGACTGGCCGCAGAGCCTGCGCTCCGCGCTCAGCATCTGCCTCGGCTCCGCGTTCCCGATCGCGCTCTACTGGGGCCCCGAGCTCGCGCTCGTCTACAACGACGCGTGGAGCCCCATCCCCGGGGGCAAGCACCCGTGGGCACTTGGCCGCCCGGCGCGCGAGGTGTGGCCCGAGATCTGGGAGACCATCGGGCCGCTGTTCGCGCAGGTCATGGCGACCGGCGAGGCGACGCGCTCGCAGGACCAGCTGCTCGCCATGCGCCGCCACGGCTACGTCGAGGAGTGCTACTTCGACTACACGTTCAGCCCCGTGCGCGGCGAGGGCGGGCGGATCGGCGGCATCTTCAACGCGGTGCTCGAGACCACCGACCGCGTGATCGGCGAGCGGCGGCTGCGCACCGTGCGCGAGCTCCCCGGCCGCGCCGCCGAGGCGCGCACCCCCGAGGAGGCGTGCTTCGCCGCCGCCGCCACGCTGGCCGCGGCGCCCGGCGACCTCCCGTTCGCGCTGCTCTACCTCGCCGACGAGGACGGGCTGCGCCTCGAGGCGACGGCGGGGCTCGGCGGCGCCGAGGTGCCCGCCCCCGCGCGCGCGTCGCTCGCCGGCGACGCCGCGGACG
>NZ_JARGEK010000677.1 GCF_029211165.1 Roseisolibacter sp. H3M3-2 | reverse complement strand
CCTACACGCTGGTTCAGGCGGTCAACCACGCGGCGCAGCTCGCCCGCTACGACATCCAGAACTCGCGCGAATTCGGGCCCATCCAGATCCCTCTCAAGCTGCGTTGGATGGGCTACAAGCCAGGAGACTGCGTCACGGCGCACCTTCCGGAGAGCAGGCTCGAGCACCAGCCCATCCTGCTGATGAACCGATCGCTAGACCCGGGCTCGGGCGTCGTGACCATGGCCGCGCGATCGGAGACCGCGGCCAAGCACGCATTCGCGCTGGGGCAGACAACGACACCGCCTCCGACGCCGGCGCTCGGTTCCCCTGGCACGTTCACAAACGCGCTCGCGCTGGTCCTCACGGCCGGGATCAACATCCAGCAGACGCTCCGCAACTCATATGTGAAAACGGGCGGCGTGGCGCTGCTCTCGGCATCGGACGCGGGGGACGGGTCGGCGAAGGTCTCCGTCGCCGCGCACGAATGGGATTACCCGGACCCCGTCCCGAACGCGTCGCGGAGCGCGGGGCAGATCCTCGGCCTTGCCTTCAACACCGATTATTACGTCTTCTTCGACGACGACAGCTTGGGCGATGTCGCGCCGACCTATTCGGTCGCGACAGCTTACGCGGCCGCGCTGAACAGCTCCGATCATCCGGACCGCCATTATCTAGGCTACATCAAGACGCCTGCGGCGCCCGGCTCTGGCGGCACGAGCGGTGGCAGCGGCGGTGGATATGGCGGCGGCGCCGGCGGCCGCGGCGCGCTCCCCTGATTTTTCGGCAACCAAGGGCTTCGACATGATTTCACCCGGTCAGTTGGCGCTCAGCGCCGACCGCTGGACGCCGTTCGTCCAGACGCTCGTCTTCATTGGCGCAGATCTGAGCGGCGTGGGCGCCAAGCTGCAGGTGCGGCTCGTCGCCGACACGCCTGGGGCGCCGCTGATCGGTCTGGAACTTGTCGGAGCGGCGAACGTGCAGGGTCTTCGACTGCTCTATGCCGGCACCGATACCATCGCCAATCACATGGCTGCAGGTCGCCTGAGCGAGGCGCTGCCCGGATCTGCGCCGAGTGACCCACTTGCGCTCAGTCAGCTGCAGATCCGGATT
>NZ_JARGEK010000676.1 GCF_029211165.1 Roseisolibacter sp. H3M3-2 | reverse complement strand
GCGAGCGACGCCCGCGCGTACGCGGGCACGCGCGGCGCGGGCAGCGCGTGCACCAGCACCACCTCGGCGGCCGGCGCCAGCCGCGCCCCCACCCAGCGGGCCGCGGCCAGCGACGCCTCCGTGAAGTCGACCCCGATCACCACGCGACGGAACGGCATGTCGGTCACTCCTGCTGCGGGGATGCGCCGTCAGGCGGTCGCGCGGTCGGCGTGCGGCGCGGGCGAGGTGTGCGGCGCGTGCGACGCCGTCGGGAGGTGCGCGGCGACGGGCGCCACCGGCTCGTGGACCGCCTGCGCCATCGCCTGCGCCGCCGTCACGGCCAGCCCCTCGTGCGCGTACGACGGCAGCTCGAACGCCAGCGCGACCGCGTCGGCGGGCGCGGCGCCGCGCCGCGGGCGCACCACGCGCGCGAGCCGCGCGTGGCCGTCGGACAGCCACTCGTCCACGCCGTCGTGCACGACGTGCAGGCGGTCGAGGGCGGGGGCGTAGCGCGGCCACCCGGCGAACGCGCGGCGCAGCGTCGCGTCGAGCGCGCGCCACGCGGCGCCGGTGGCCGCCAGCGCGCGGCGCTCGTCGGCGAACCAGCCGAGCGTGACGACGCGCCCGCGGACCCAGCCGACCTCGCGCCCGCGCGCGTCCTCCAGTCGATGTCGCTCCTCGCCGTCGGCGAGCACTCGCAGCATGGAGACCTCCTGCAGTCGATGGTGTGGTGGTGCGGGGCGGCGCGCGCGCTGCGCGCGGCGCGCCGCCGGCCGCGCGACCCGTGCGCGGGTCGCGGGCGCGTGCGTGCGCGGGAGTCGCTGGTGCTCCGGCCCTCCGCCGCGGGAGTGGGGTGCGGGAGGACGCGCGTCGGGCGTGGGAGGGCCGCGGGAGTCGCGTTGTGGGCGGCCGTCCCCGGGCGCGCGCGCGCCTCCGGGGCTGGGTGGTGCGGGAACGCGAGACGCCCCGCCGGCGCGTGCGCGCGGCGGGGCGGTCGGGACCGGCGTCCGCGTCGGGGCGGATTCCGGAGGGGGACCGGCGCCCGGGGGGCCGGGCCGGTCGGACGCCGGGCTACGGAGTCGTCGGGCGGGGCCGCACGGGCGCGCTGCGCGTGCGCGTCGGGAG
>NZ_JARGEK010000675.1 GCF_029211165.1 Roseisolibacter sp. H3M3-2 | reverse complement strand
GCCATGAACAGCATCACCTCACCCGCGGGGAGAGACACCATGAGCCCCTGGGTGGAAGCCCTTCTGGCGAAGTACGGCGCCGTCATCATCGGCCTGCTGTTCGGGACGAGCGCAAAGTATGCGCTCGCCATGATCGAGGGGCAGAAGGTGACGATCCGCATGCTTGTCATCGACGTGCTCGCGATCGGGATGATCGCGATCGTGGCGATGAGCGCCGTCGAACGGGCCGGCGCCAGCGGCAGCACTGCCGCGCTCCTGGTCGCCCTGATCGCCGTCTCGTCCGATCGCCTGCTGCGCCTGCTGCGCGAGATCTTCCTGCGCAGGCTCGATCGCGCATTGACGGGCAGCTCGGCCGAGCCGCCGCTCAAGTAAAGGGACCCAGTTGATGTGGACCTGGAGCCAGTCGACGGGCGAGCTGCGCCGCGCCGGCAAGCTGATCTCGCGCGGCTATTCCGGTAATGGCCGGGGCAAGAACAATCCCGCGCTGCAGGACCTTCGCGGCGTGGGCCCGATCCCGGTCGGGATCTGGCGCATGGTGAGCGTTTACGATTCTCCGAACGTGGGCCCATTCACCATCACACTCTGGGCCGACGACGGGCAGCTCGATGATCGCCACGAGGCGACGGGGCGCAGCGCTTTCCGCTGCCACGGCGACAGCATTCGTGCGCCTGGCACCGCCTCCAAGGGCTGCATCATCCTGCCGCGCAAGATCCGTGAGCTGATGTGGCGGAGCGGCGACCGGCTGATCGAAGTCGTCGCCTGACGATCCGCGGCCCGCGGCCAGGGCATCAACGTAGGAGTAACATCATGAAGCTTGGGAGCCTTCTCAAGTCGATCGGCCTTGGCCTGCTCACCGGTATCAAGGACAAGACCACTCTGGGCGGCGTAGCCGCGATCGCGGTCACCGTCGCGACCAGCCCGGAAGTTCGCGAGGCGGGCAAGCAGCTCGCCGGCGCAATCGCGTCGGGTAACAAGCTGGCGGTCGTGTCCACGGGCCTCGGCCTGGGCATGATCGTCTATCAGCGCGCCACGGCGAAGCCGGCGAGCTGATCGCCCCCGCACTGATCGAACGACACCGGCGCGGATCTGCGCCGGTGTTTTCGGC
>NZ_JARGEK010000674.1 GCF_029211165.1 Roseisolibacter sp. H3M3-2 | reverse complement strand
CTGCGCCAGCGCGGCCGGCGCCGGCTCCACGCTCTCGACCGGCGCCCACGCCTCGAACGCCGCCGCCCACCGCCGCAGCAGCTCGCGCGACAGCGCGAACGCCGGCTCGCCGCGGTCGGCGGCCGCGGGGGGCGCGTCGTCGGCCAGCGCCACCACCACCGGCTCGCGCAGCGGGAAGGTGCGCGACGGGTCGAGCGCGATCATCCGCCGCCGCGCGTCGCCGCGCACCGGCGGGAGCGCCACGCGCTGCACGTCGAGGAACGCGAGCCCCACGGCGATCCCGAGCCCGCGCGCCGCGCCGAGGCGCGCCCGCAGCTCGGCCACCGCGGCCTCGGGGCGCTCCGGGTCCCACGCCACCTCCGCCGTCGCGCGCGCGCCCCGCCCGCGGCGGCCGGGCGCGGCGGCGCGCACGCGGTCGGCGAGCAGCTCGAGGCCGATGCGGTCGGGCATCCGGAAGCGGAGGGAGGTCAGAGGACGCGCTCGCGCCAGCGCACGAACGCCAGCCGGTCGCCGCGCACCGCGTAGACCGCCTGAATCTCGTGCGTGAGCGGCGAGCCGACGAGCCACCCGCGGCTCACCACGAGCAGCCGGGTCGGCGCCGCCACGCGCTCGCCGCGCGCGGCCGCGCGCACCGGCGGCGGGGCGGCGGCCTCGTTCACCCGCCCGTCCCCGTCCACCGTCACGTACGGCGCGACCGCGCGCGCCCGCGCTGGAGAGACGCCCGGCACCCGCGCGAGGTCATCGACCGCCCGCAGGTCGCGCCGCCGCCGCGCCCCCGAGGGGCCGGAGCGCGAGGCGCGGGCCCCCTCGGCGCCGCGCCAGCGCTGCACCGCCCGCGCGGCGCCGATCCCGCCGTCCGGCGCCCCCGCCCGCGCGAACAGCGCCGCCAGCGCCTCCTCCCCGGCCAGGTTCAGGTCGAGGCGCGCGCTCGCGTCCACCACCGCCACCTGGAATCGCGCCTCGCCGAGCGCGCGCTGGGTCGGCGTCGCGAGCGCGCGCTCGGCGCCGATCAGCAGCGCCTCGCGCGCCGGTCCGTCGCCTGCGCGGGCGGGCGCGCCCTCCAGCGACGCCGGCGTCGCGTCCACCCCGCTCTCGGCGGCGTAGCGCG
>NZ_JARGEK010000673.1 GCF_029211165.1 Roseisolibacter sp. H3M3-2 | reverse complement strand
CCGTCGCCGAGGCGATCGCCGCGCTGCCGCGCGCGGCCGGGGGGCGCGCGTGACCGGGCCGTCCGCCCCCGACGCGGGCGCCGAGGTCGCGCAGCTGCGCGAGGCGCACGACGAGCTGCTGGCCCGGATGCACGCCGCCGGCGCCGCCGACTGGATGGACGACGAGGAGCGCGCGCGCCTCAAGGAGGAGATCGCGACGCTCTTCCGCGCCGTCGATCGGCGCCTCGCCGCGCTGGCCGTGCTCAAGGAGGACGTGAAGGCGCTGGTCGCCGCGTGGAAGCAGCTGCCCCCCGCGCCGCCGCCGCCCCCCGCGTCCCCGGAGCCGGCGTTCCTCGCCGGGGAGGCGGAGCCGGAGCCCGTGCCCGCGATGCGCGCGCGCGCGCCGGTGGCCGACCACGCCAGCGTGCGCGTCGACCACCTCGGCGCGTCGACGTTCGTCGCCAAGGGGTGGAGCGCGATCTCGATGGGCGACCACGCGCGCGGCGAGGAGGCGCTGTCGCGCGCCCTGGCGCTGGCGCCCGAGGACCCCGAGGCGGAGGCGCTGCTGGCGTGGGCGCTGATGGGGCAGGGGCGGCTCGACGCCGCCGCGGCGGCGTGTGAGCGCGTGCTGGCGCGGGCGCCCCACTTCCTGCTCGCCCAGGTCAACCTGGGGTGGATCGCCCTGCGGCGCGGCGACCACGCGCGGGCGCTGGAGCTGCTGGCCCCCGCCACGCGCGACGAGACCGACCGCAAGGCGGCGCTCTACGCCACCTTCTACGTCGGGCTGGTGTACCTCCACCGCGGGATGTACGCCGACGCCGTCGCGTACTTCCGGCAGGCGCTCGCGCTGGGTCCCAACCTCCTCGAGGCGTACTACGAGACCGGGCGGGCGCTCTGGCTGGCCGGCGATCGCGACGCCGCGGTGCAGGCGTGGCGGGCGGGCGCCGCCTCGGGCAAGTTCAACGCATGGGGGGCACGCTGCGCGGAGGTCCTGGAGCAGGTCGGGCAGGGCGGGGGGCCGCCGCCGCTGGAGTGAGGCTCGCCTCGCTGGCCGCGCTGGCCGCGCTGCTCTGGCCCGTGGTCGTGCTGGCGCGCCCGCTGGCCGCGCAGCCGGCGCCGCCGCTCCCGTCG
>NZ_JARGEK010000672.1 GCF_029211165.1 Roseisolibacter sp. H3M3-2 | reverse complement strand
GTCCCCCCGGCCGCGCCCTGAGCGGCGCGCGGCCCGCGGCCCGCGGCGCGCGCGTCAGCCCCGGCCGGGCTCCCCGGCCGGCGACTCCTCGTCCGCGGGCGACCGCTCCTCCATCAGCACGATCACCCCGTGCGGCTCCTCGCGAGTGCGCGACACCAGCGGGAAGACGCGCACGTGGCAGGCGATCGCGCGCCCGCGGCGGTTCGTCGCCGGCAGCACCCCGTCGTGGCCGGGCAGGTCGCCGGCGAGGCAGGCGCGGATCGGCTGCGCGAGCTGCGCCACCGGCAGCCCGATGTCGAGGTTCAGGAAGTGCGCGTGCTCCGCCTCCTCGTGGCGCACCCCCCACAGCTCCTCGGCCTGCCGGTTCCACACCAGCACGCGCAGCCCGCGGTCGAGTACCGCCACCCCCGCGCGCAGCGAGGTGAAGACGGACTCGAGGAAGGCGTTCGCCTGGTTCAACTCGTCGCTGCGCACCCGCAGCTCGTCGTTGATCGTCTGGAGCTCCTCGTTGGTCGACTGGAGCTCCTCGTTCATGGTCTCCAGCTCCTCGTTCGTCGACTGCAGCTCCTCGTTGGTCGTCTCCAGCTCCTCGACCGTGGAGTGCAGCTCCTCGTTGGTCGTTTCCAGCTCCTCGTTCGTGGACTGCAGCTCCTGGTACGCCGTCTCCAGCTCCGTCTGCGAGTCCTCGAGCTGCTGGTGGAGCTGGCGGAGGCGCGTCACGTCGAGGTACGACACGCTGGCGCCGGCCAGCGCGTCGCCCGAGAGCAGCGGCGTCACGACGATGTCGAACCACCGCTGGTCGCCGCCGGGCGCGCGCCACGGCACCGCCTCGCGCGTCGCCGCCTGCCGGTCGGCGTAGGCCTGCTCGATCATCGACCGCAGCTCGTACGGGCGGTACGACACCTCGAGGTCCTGCAGCGGCCGCCCGAGGTCGGCCGCGCCCATCCCGAACAGCGCGCGTGCGCGCCCGTTCGCCATCGCCACGCGCCCCGACGTGTCGACGACCAGTTGCGCCGCGGTGCCGCCGTCGAACGCCTCGGCGCGCAGCAGCGTCGCCTCGGCCGCCGGCCCCACCGCCCCGTCGGCCCCCGCGCGCGGCGTCGCCGCGCGCGGGGGC
>NZ_JARGEK010000671.1 GCF_029211165.1 Roseisolibacter sp. H3M3-2 | reverse complement strand
CTGGCGCCTGCGACGCCGCGCGCCTCGCCGGCGGTGTCGCGCACCACGCCGAGACGCGGCTCGAGGGGTGCGCCCGGTGCGCGCCCAAGCTCCTGGCGCTGGCGGCCCGCAGCGTCGCCGCCCGGAGCCGCGCCGACGCGCTGGAGGGGGCGAACTGCCACTGAGCGGGGGCGGGGCGTGGTACTGCGCCACGGCGCCAGGAATCGTACCTTCGCCAGCATGCTGGCCGCGCCCCTCCCCCCGCTCCCCGAGCGCTACCGCGTGGTGCGCGAGCTCGGCGCCGGGGGGATGGCCACGGTGCACCTGGCCGAGGACCTCCGCTACCACCGCCTGGTCGCGATCAAGGTCCTGCGCCCCGAGCTGAGCGCCGCGATCGGCGCCGAGCGGTTCGTGCAGGAGATCGAGCTCACGGCCGCGCTGCAGCACCCGCACGTGCTCCCCCTGTTCGACTCGGGCGAGGCCGACGGGCGGCTGTTCTACGTGATGCCGTACATCGAGGGGGAGAGCCTGCGGGCCCGCCTCGACCGCGAGGGGCGGCTGCCGGTGGCCGACGCGGTGCAGATCGTCCGCGACGTGGCCGCCGGGCTCGCGTGGGCGCACGAGCACGGGGTGGTGCACCGCGACGTGAAGCCCGAGAACGTCCTGCTGGCGGGGGGCGAGGCGATCGTCGGCGACTTCGGGATCGCGTTGGCGCTCTCGCGCGTGGGCCCCGACCGGATCACGGGGACCGGCTTCTCGCTCGGCACGCCGGCCTACATGAGCCCCGAGCAGATCGCCGGCGACCGCGAGCTCGACGGGCGCAGCGACCAGTACGGGCTCGCCTGCGTGTTCTTCGAGATGCTGGCCGGCGAGCCGCCGTTCAGCGGGCGCACGACGCAGGCGCTGATGTCGCGCGCGCTGGTCGAGCCGCCGCGCCGCCTGCGCGCCCTGCGCCCCGAGGTGCCGCCCGAGGTGGACGCCGCGGTCGCCCGCGCGCTGGCCAAGGACCCGGCCGGGCGGCACCCGACGATGCGCGCGTTCGCCGACGCGTGCGTCCCGCGGAGCACGCGCCGCCCCGGGCGCCGCGCGCTGCTGCACGGCGGCGCCGCCCTCGCGGCGGTCGCGGCGGCGGTCGTCTGGC
>NZ_JARGEK010000670.1 GCF_029211165.1 Roseisolibacter sp. H3M3-2 | reverse complement strand
GCGGCGTCGGCCGCCTGCGCCGCGCGGCGCGCCGCCTCCGCCACCTCGTGGCGCTGCCCCTCCAGCGCCGCCGCCATCGCCTCCGTCTCGGCGCGCACCGTCTGGCCGTCGCGCGTCAGCCCGGCGCCGGCCTGGTCGAGCGCCGCCGACGCGCCGACCAGCCGCGCCGCCTCGTCGCGCACCGTCGCCAGCAGGTCGCCCAGCTGCCCCACCAGGCGGTTGTACCCCAGCTCCAGGAACCCCAGCTCGTCGCGGTGGCGGGCCGCCGCGCGCGCCGACAGGTCGCCCCCCTCGGCGCGCGCCATCGCCGTGCGGGTCGCGCGCACGCGGCGGATCAGCCGCGCGGGGAGCGGGACCACCTGCAGCGCGACGGCGAGCAGCAGCGCCGCGGCGCCGAGCACCGCGGTCGTCGGCGGCGCCGAGGCGGGGAAGAGGCGGGCGTGCCCGAAGCTCGCCACCAGGAAGCCGGCGACCGACGCCAGCGTCGCCACCCACCCGATCGCCTTGCCGCGGTCGAACGAGTACGGGACGATCGCGACCAGGTAGAGGATCGCCAGCGTCGGCGTGCCGAACACCAGGACGCTGGCGCTGATCAGCGCCGCGTCGACGACGGCGAACGTCGGCTGCAGCCACGGGCGCCACGCGCCGTGGCGGCGCGCCAGCGCGCGCGCCAGCAGCTCGGCGGCGAGGCTGACCCCCAGCGTGGCGCCGAACAGCGTCGCCATGAGCGACGGCGAGGCGTCGGTGAGCCCGGCCGCGCGCGCGGTGCCGAGCGCCGCGCCGAGGAGGAGGGCGCAGCGCCCGCGCCGGCGGGCGCCGAGGCGCAAGGTGAGCACGTCCTTCTCGCGCGGCTCGGCGGCCAGCGCGTCGGCGGCGGCCAGCTGTGGCGCGGCGGACGCCGCCGGCGCATCATCGTCGGCGGGGCGGCCGCGCGCCGCTGGCGCGCGTCTCGCCGTCGTCGGGTTCCCGACGCTCACGGGGCGGCGCGGCGGCCGGCGCGGGCGCTCACGGATCGCAGACCTGGGATCACGGCGTGATTTCCCTCTCGGAGTTCGTCGCGGCGGCGCTGGTCGCGCGCGCCGCGTCCTTGGCGGCGCACTGGCAGTCCCGCGCGCGCGCGGCCACGCCG
>NZ_JARGEK010000067.1 GCF_029211165.1 Roseisolibacter sp. H3M3-2 | reverse complement strand
GGCTACTTCCGCCACTGCGGCTACGGCCGCTACGCCGCGCCGTGATCTGCTCTAGAACAAACTTCCCCTACTTCCCTCTCCGAACCTTCGCCGGCACGATCGGCGCCCGCCGGAGCCGCACCTCCTCCACCGCGTGCCCCGCCCCCTTGCGCAGGATGACCGACGCCCGCTCCCGCGTCCCCTCGATGTTCTGCTTGAGGTTCAGCCAGTTGATGTCCCGCCAGATCCCGCGCGCCGTCTCCACCGCCTCGTCCTCCGACAGCCGCGAGTACCGGTGGAAGTACGAGGCGGGGTCGCGGAACGCCGTGTCGCGCAGCGACAGGAAGCGCCGCACGTACCACGACTCCAGCGCCCCCTCGTCCGCGTCGACGTAGATCGAGAAGTCGATGAAGTCGGACACCATCAGCCGCGGCCGCCCGTCCCCCTCGTCGCGCGCCGACGCCGAGGGCGCCTGCAGCACGTTGATCCCCTCGAGGATCAGGACGTCCGGGCGCCGGATGGTGTGCACCCGGTCGGGGACGACGTCGTAGACGAGGTGCGAGTAGGTCGGTGCGGCGATGGTCGGCGCCCCCGACTTGAGCTCGGTCAGGAACCGGAGCAGCCGCGCCACGTCGTAGCTCTCCGGGAACCCCTTCCGGTGCATCAGCCCGCGCTCGGCGAGCACCGCGTTCGGGTGCAGGAACCCGTCGGTCGTCACCAGCTCGACGCGCGGGTGGGCGTCCCAGCGCGCGAGGAGGGCGCGCAGCACCCGGGCGGTCGTGCTCTTCCCCGCCGCCACGCTGCCGGCGATCGCGACCACGAACGGCGGCGCCAGCGAGGGGCGGCCGATGAAGCGGTCGGTGACCTGGAGGAGGTCGCGGGCCGCGGCGACGTACAGGTTGATCAGCCGCGACAGCGGGAGGTAGATGTCCGCCACCTCGTCGACCGGCATCGGCTCGTTCAGCCCCCGGAGCCGGCGGAGTTCCTCCTCGTCGAGCAGGAGGGGCGTGCTCGCGCGCAGGGTCGCCCACTGCGCGCGGGTGAAGCTCATGTACGACGGCGACGAGGGCGCCACGGCGGCGAGGGGCCCGGGGGTCGGCCGCCCTTTCGGGGGGGCGGAGGGCATGGTCCGCGGAAGCTAACCCTCGGAAACGGACGAGGGGTGGAAGCCCCTACCGGCTCCCACCCCCTCTGCAGGACCCGCCGCGCCCTTAGAACGGCAGCTTGCCCTGGTTGTTGCCGATCACCGCGCCCAGCCCCGCCCCGGCCACGGCGCCGATCAGGCCGCCCTTGAGCCGGTCGCTCTTGCCGCTGGTCGCGACGCCGATGGCCGCGCCGGCCACCGAGCCGATGATCGCGCCGTTGGTGCGCCCCTTCGCGCGCTGGCGCTTCCGCTCCGCCGCGCCCGCGTCGTAGGTGCCGCCCGACGAGTAGGTCCCCGACCCGCCGCTGCGGGCCGTGCTGGCCGTGCGCGTCCGGTAGACCACCCGCTCGCGGACCGGCGCCGGGGCCGTCGCGGCCGCCGGGTAGTAGCCCGGGTAGTAGCCCTGCGGCACCTGCCCCTGCGGCGCGTACGGGTTGTAGGCGCCGTACGGCGTCTGCCCGTAGCCGAGCTCGGCGGGGTTCACGAACTGGTTCTGCGGATAGCGCTGCGCCTGCGTGGCGAGCGACAGGTCGTTCCGAAGGGCGTCGTCCACGGCAGGCTGCTCGCGGCCGCAGGCGGCCGCCAGCGCCAGGGCCGGCGCCAGGATCATCGAGGTCTTGATCGTACGAGTCGTCGAGCGCATCGCGGCTCCTCCAGTGTCTGTCCGGGGCCCTACTAAGGCAGGGTACGGGCCACCCGTTCGAGCCCCGTCGGAGGCCGAAACGCCCCGGAAACGTCCCATTCCGGCACCTGGGCTGTCCCCGCCGAGTGACGCGACGTGACGACCATCACCGGTGCGGCCGGCGCTCGTGGCGCACGGCTCGCGTTAGATTCGCGCCCATGCGCCGCGACCCCTTCACCATCGGCATCATCCAGGACCACGCCACGGACGACGTCGCCGCCAACGTCGCCCGCGCGGTCGAGCTCATCCGCGAGGCCGCCCGCCAGGGCGCCCAGATCGTGTGTCTCAAGGAGCTCTTCAACACCACCTACTTCGCCAAGTCCACCAAGGTGGACCGCTTCGACCTGGCGGAGGCGGTGCCCGGCCCGATCACCGAGACGATGCAGGCGCTGGCGAAGGAGCTGGCCGTCGTCATCGTCGTGCCGCTGTTCGTGCGGCGGGCGCCCGGGCTCTACATGAACTCGGCGATCGTCATCGACGCCGACGGGAGCGTGCTGGGCGTCTACGACAAGATGCACATCCCGCACGACCCGATGTTCGAGGAGAAGTACTACTTCACCCCGGGCGACGGGCACCTCGACTACCACGGCGAGAAGCCGGGCGAGGCCAACGGCTTCAAGGTCTGGAAGACGCGCTACGCCAACGTCGGCGTCCTGATCTGCTGGGACCAGTGGTATCCCGAGGCGGCGCGCATCACCACGCTCCTCGGCGCCGACGTGCTGTTCTACCCGACCGCGATCGGCTGGCACCCCGCCGAGAAGGACGAGTGGGGCGAGGCGCAGGTGCAGGCGTGGCGCACCGCGCAGCGCGCGCACGCGATCGCCAACGGCGTCTGGGTCGCGAGCCCCAACCGCGTCGGCCACGAGCCGGAGCCGGGCACCAACGGGCTGGAGTTCTTCGGCCACTCGTTCGTCGCCGACCCGTTCGGCCGCGTGGTCGCCGAGGCGGGGACGGAGCAGGCGGTGCTCGTGCACACGTGCGACCCGCGGCTGCAGGAGGAGGTGCGGCGCAACTGGCCGTTCCTGCGCGACCGCCGCGTGGACGCGTACAAGCCGATCCTGCACCGGTTCATCGGGCAGCCGTGAGCGCCTGCGACCTGCGACCTGCGACCTAGATGCGCGACGACATAGCGGCGGGTGAAGTCGGGCCGACCGGCCACGGGCTGCCGAGTGCGTTCAGGAGCGATCCGACGCCGGACGCAGGTCGCAGGTCGCAGGTCGCAGGGCAGTACCGGATGCCCGCCGAGTGGGAGCGCCACGACGCCACCTGGCTCGCCTGGCCGCACCACGAGCCGGACTGGCCGGGGAAGCTCGGGCCGATCCCGTGGGTGTACGCCGAGATCGTGCGGGCGCTGCACGCGTACGAGCGCGTCGAGGTGCTGTGCCACGACGAGACGGTGCGCGAGGCGGCGCGGCAGGCGCTCTCGGCGCACGGCGTGCGCGAGGACGGCTACCGGCTGCACCTCGCGCCCAACGACCGCGTGTGGGTGCGCGACTCGGGGCCGACCGGGGTGCTCGACGAGGCCGGGCGGCTCGTGTGGGTGAACTGGGACTTCAACGCCTGGGCGAAGTACGACAACTACGCGCGCGACGTGCAGGTCGGGCGCGTGTTCGAGCGCGCCAGCGGCGCGCCGCGCGTCGAGCCGGCGCGCCCCGACCGCGCCGACGCGCGCCTCGTGCTCGAGGGGGGCGGGATCGAGGCCAACGGGCAGGGGCTGCTCCTCGTGACCGAGGAGTGGCTGCTCAGCGACGTGCAGGTGCGCAACCCCGGCCTGGGGCGCGAGGACTACGAGCGCGCCTTCCGCGACTGGCTCGGCGTCCGCCAGACCATCTGGCTGGGCGAGGGGTGCGTCGGCGACGACACGCACGGCCACGTCGACGACATCGCGCGCTTCGTGTCGCCGGACACCGTCGTGCTGGCGTACGAGGAGGACCCGGCCGACGAGAACCACCGCCGCATGGCCGACAACCTGCGGCGCCTCGAGCTGGCGGGCGGCGCGCGCGGCGCGCTGCGCGTGGTGAAGCTCCCCTTCCCGCGCGCCGTCGAGATGCAGGGCGAGCGGCTCCCCGCGAGCTACGCGAACTTCTACGTCGGCAACGGCGTCGTGCTCGTGCCGACGTTCAACGACCGCAACGACCGCGTCGCGCTCAACACGCTCGCGGAGCTGATGCCCGACCACCACGTCGTCGGCATCCACGCGGTGGACCTCGTGTGGGGGCTCGGCACCCTGCACTGCCTCACGCAGCAGCAGCCGGCGCCGCAGCCCGCCCGCTGACGAAACCGTAAGGTTGGGTCGTTTTTCCCTACGGCCTCGGGTCGGGGGGGGCGATCGTGTTCGCGCGACGTCGGCACCGGGCCGGCGCGCACGACACGACCGCCCCCCTTCGCCATGTCCACCCCGATCGTCCGGCGCGCGCTGACGGCCCTCGCGGCCCTGGTCGCGACCGCGTCCGCCCTTCCCGCGCAGCAGTTCACCATCGGCGCCGACGTCGAGAACGGCTTCGGCCAGCAGTGCGACGAGCTGGGCGCCTCGTACTTCGGCACCGCCACCGGCCGGTGCGGCCGCGTCTGGGACGGCGGCGGCAACTACGACGCCTTCGACGGCTACGGCGAGCTGCGCGACGTGCCGGCGGGGATGCTGGCCACCCGCCGCACCGAGGCGATCCAGAGCCGCAACTTCTACCGCTTCGTCGACACGTACTGGAACAACACGACCGAGACGGTCAGCGGCACGGTCACCTTCTTCGGGGACCTCGGCTTCGATGGGCGGGGGCGTGTGGTCGGCACCGGCGACGCGTACCACGTGTCGACCGAGTCGGCGGCCAACTCGTTCAACTTCTCGCCGGTGCTCGCGTTCGTGTACGGCAACAACGACTTCGCGCGCACGTCGATGGCGCTGGCGGCGGACCTCTCGACCCACACGCTGACCGCGCCCCTCACGCTGCTCCCCGGGCAGTCGGTGAGCCTGATGTCGTTCGCCTTCCTGGCGCGCAGCCTGACGCGCAACCCGACCACGCAGGCGGCCGACGAGGCGCTCGCGCTGGCGACGGCGCAGTCGCTGGTCGCCAACCCGTACCTCGACGGGCTGTCGGCGTCGGAGCGGGCGCGGATCGCGAACTGGGGCCCGGGCGTCGTCATGCCGCCCCCGCCGGGCAACGGGATCGTGACGCCGGAGCCGGCCACCTGGGCGCTGCTCGGCACGGGGCTGCTCGGCCTCGCCGCGGCGACGCGTCGCCGCCGCGCCACGCCGACCTGACGGACGCGCGCCACACCTCCGCGCGCGGGGGTGTGGGGCGCCCGCTCCCCAAAGCGAACGCGGCCAACGACTTGGCCCGGTCGTGACGAGCCCGACAGGAAACGCACGACTATTGCTGAGGCGGCTACCCGGCCACAGCGGCGACACGCGCCGCGCCGTGGCCGGACCTCCACCTCGCTCGCGATGCCCCTGTCCCTCGTCCGCCGCGCCGCCGCGGCCGTCGCCCTCGTCGCCGCCACCGCCGGCGCCGCCGCCGCCCAGACGAACCTCACGCAGACGACCTACCTGACGAACGCCGGCGGGCCGCGCGTCGCGACGCTGACCTTCGAGGTGCTGACCGCGGGCACGTTCCGCCTCTACACGGACGCCCCGGCCATCGACCCGAACCTGTATCTCTTCGCCGGCACGCCGGGCGCGCTCGGCGCGTCGCTCGGCTACAACGACGACGGGTGCCAGTACGCGTTCTGCGCGCCCGCCGGCTCGTACTACAACTCGCTGCTGGACAACGTGGGCCTCTCCGCGGGCTTCTACACGCTCGTCGCCGGCTCGCACTCGCTCGATGAGATGGAGGCGCGGACGGGCGACGCCAACCTGACCGCGAACGGCAACGTCACGATCCGCGTGGAGTCCGTGGACGGCACCGCGAGCGCGACGTCCACCGTCCCCGAGCCGTCGACCTACGCGCTCATGGGCACCGGCCTCCTCGGCCTGGCCGGCATCGCCCGCCGCCGCCGCGCCTGAGCCTCCCCGCGCCGGTCCCGCAGCACCCGCGCGGCCGCTCCCACTCCGGGGGCGGCCGCGCGCGATTAAGCGGTCGCATAAGCGGTACATGACAGGTTGGTCAGGCGCGCCGCACGGCGCCCCCGTCCGACCGACGGGTCCCCCACCAGCCCGAGTGCATCGCATATGTCCGCCCGCACCCTCGCCGCCGCGCTGCTCGCGGCCGCCCTCGCCGCGCCCGCCGCCCAGGCGCAGATCCGCGACGTCGCCGGCTTCGCCACCACGAGCCTCGGCCGCACCGACGACGGCACCACCGGCCCGGTCGACGTCGGCTTCGCGTACAACTTCTTCGGCCTCACGGGGAGCTCGCTCTACGTGAGCAACAACGGCTTCGTCAGCTTCTCGACGCCGCCGTCGTTCACGCCGCAGGCGCTGGCCGCGAACAAGATCATCGCCGCGTTCTGGGCGGACGTCGACACCGAGGGCGGCGCATCGGGGATCACCAGCTACGGCACCGGCGCCGTCGACGTGGCCGGGATCGGGACGCGCAACGCGTTCTTCGTGAACTGGCCGGGCGTCGGGTACTACAACAACGGCACCGACCGGCTGAACACCTTCCAGATCTTCCTCGTCGACCGCAACGACCGCGGCGTCGGCGACTTCGACTTCGAGCTGAACTACGGCTCGATGCAGTGGGAGGCCGGCAGCCACTCGAACGACGGCGGCTCGGGCGGGCTGGGGAACAACGCCGAGGGCGACAAGTGCGCGCGCGCCGGCTACTCGAACGGGATGGGGACGGTCGTGGAGCTCGCCGGCTCGGGCGTGTGCGGCGCCCTGATCGACGGCGGCGCGAACGCGCTCGCCGGGCAGCGCTTCGCGTACAGCGCCCGCAGCGGCGTGGTGGCCGAGGTGCCGTCGGCGACGGTGCCGGAGCCGTCGACCTACGCGCTGATGGGCACGGGGCTGCTCGGCCTGGCCGGGATCGCCCGCCGCCGTCGCTCGGCGTGACGCGCTGACGCGGCGGCTCGCGCGCCGCGCGTGGTCGGGGTGGGGGCGGGACGCTAGCTTGCGGCGTCCCGCCCCCTCTGCGTCCCGACCGTGACCGTCCCCCCGTCGCTGCCCTCGTGGGCGACCCCGAAGCCCGCCGCGGGTCCGCCGGCGCCCGACTCGCCGCTCGACCGGCAGTTCGCGGCGTTCGTGGGCCCGCGCTGGCCGCTCTACCGGCGCAAGTTCGCCCCGTTCTTCGCCGACGCGCGCTTCCAGCCGACGTGGAACTGGTCGGCGGCGCTGACGGTGCCGGTGTTCGGGCTCTGGTTCCTGTACCGGAAGCTCTACCTGCCGTTCGTGTTCTTCACGCTCGCCCCGGGGGTGCTGCTCAGCGTCCTCTGGGGGAGCGACGAGATCCCGATGCGCCAGGTCCCGCACCCGCTCGACCCGAACGGCCCGGCGGTCCAGCTGCCGACGGCCGACTTCACCCTCGTGGGGCTGGGCGCGGTGCTGACGTTCGTGGTGCTGGCGGGCGGGACCGCGAACTTCCTGCTCTTCCGCCGCGCCACGGCGGCGATCCGCGTGGTCGCGCCGCGCTCGCCCGACGCCGAGGGCGCCCTGTCCCTGCTCCGCCGCATCGGCGGGACGAGCTGGCGCGCGGTGCTGATCGGCTTCGCGGTGATGCTGCTGCTGCAGCTGATGAGCGGGCAGACGGCCGGGCGCTGAGGCGCCTCCCGGAGGGACGCGCGCGTTGGAACCGCCCGTCACTTTCGGGTTATATTCGGAGCGATTTGCTTCCTTTCACGAGCCGCTCCGATGGACCGCCGCAAGCTCGCCGTGCTCGCCGACGCCGCCCGCCTGGACGCCCCCTGTGGCGGCCGGCGCGGCAGCGTGCCCGACCGTGAGGCCGCGCTCCTCCCCACCGACGTCGAGCCGACCGCGATCTACGAGAGTCTGGCGGCCGACGGGCGGCGGGTGCCGCTGCTCCGGATCCTGCTCAGCAACCACTGCGTCCACGACTGCGCGTACTGCCCGCTCCGCCGGTCGGCCGACCCGCCGCGGGCGCGGCTGGCGGTGCGCGACGTCGTCCGGCTGACGCTCGACTGGCACCGGCGCGGGCTGGTCGAGGGGCTGTTCCTGAGCAGCGCGGTCGACCGCGACGCCGACCACACGATGGAGCAGATGGTGGAGGTCGCGCGCACGCTGCGCCGCCAGCACCACTTCCTGGGCTACGTCCACCTCAAGGTCATTCCCGAGGCGAGCCCGGAGCTGATCCGCGAGGCCGGGCGGTGGGCGGACCGCGTGAGCGTCAACGTCGAGCTGCCGTCGCAGCGCCGCCTCGACGCGCTGGCGCCGGGGCGCCGCCTCGCCACCATGCACCGCGCGATGGACCGGCTGCGCGACGGGATCGCCGAGGCGCACGAGGTGTCGCGCCGCCACCGCTTCGCGCTCGACCCGTCGCGCGCGTGGCGGCGCGCGCTGCCGCGCTTCGCGCCGGCCGGGCAGGTGACGCAGCTCGTGGTCGGCGCCGACGACGCCACCGACGCCGAGCTCCTGGCGGCCGCCGACGCGCTGTACGCGCGCCAGCGGCTGCGCCGCGTCTACTACGGCGCCTTCGTCCGCGCGGCCGTGCCCGACGCGCCCGGGGACCTGCTCCCCGCCGACGCGCCGTCGCCGCTGCGCGAGCGGCGGCTGTACCAGGCCGACTGGCTCCTGCGCGAGTACGGCTTCACCGTCGGCGAGCTCGCGCCCCCCGACGCGCCCGACCTCCCGCTCGAGGTGGACCCGAAGCTGGCGTGGGCGCTGCGCCACCCGGAGGCGTTCCCGGTCGACGTGAACCGCGCGCCGCGCGAGGTGCTGCTGCGCGTTCCCGGATTCGGGCGGCGCACCGTGGCGCGCATCCTCGCGGTGCGCGCGTTCCACCGGCTGCGCGCCGAGGACCTGGCGCGGCTGCACGTGCCGGTGTCGCGCGCGCTGCCGTTCGTCGTCCTGGCCGGCCACGACGCCGCGGCGCTCGACGCGGCGGAGCGCGCGCTGCGCGAGCACCTGGCACGCCGCGCGCGGGCTCAGCGCGGCCTGACGGCGCGCGCGGCCTCGTCCACCAGGCGGGCGGCGTCCTCGGCGTCGGCGCCGCCGAAGACGCGGAACTCGCGCCCGAGCGCGTGCTGGTAGTCGGCGAGGAAGCGCGCGATCGCGTCGACCCAGTGCGTGCCGACGTCGTCCAGCGTGCGCGCGCGGCCGAGGCGCGGGTCGAGCGGGGAGACGGCGAGCAGGCGGTCGTTGCGCCGCGTCACGCCGCCCTTCGTCTGCTCCCCCATCAGCACGCCCACGAGCCGCGCCTCGGCGACGACGCCGGGCGCGGTCGGCGCGTCGAGCAGGAGCAGCGCGTCGATCGGGTCGCCGTCGGGCGCGCGCGTGCCGGGGACGAAGCCGAAGTCGCAGGGAAAGTGCATCCCGGCGGAGAGCACGCGGCGCAGCCGCGGCGCGCCGAGCGCGGGGTCCCAGGCCAGCTTGTGCGCGGAGCCGCGCGGCGTCTCGACCACGACGTGCACGGTGACGGGGTCGGCGCCGTCGGGTCGCGGGGGGAGTCGGTCGGGCGCGCGCATGGCGCGACGGCGGGGCACGCCGCGCGCCATGGCGCTCCGCCGTGCGTCAGAAGGAGAGCTTGACGCCGGCGCTGACCGCGAAGTTGTGCGCGACGTCGCCGCTCGCGCGGACGCCGAGCACGCTCTCGGAGCGGTACTTGGCGATGTAGTCGCGCACGCCGATGCGGAGGGCCGCCGAGCGGCCGAAGGCGAGGTCGACGCCGGCGCCGAGGTTGCCGGCGAGGTTGGTGGAGGTCGTCGAGATCGGGCCGCCGCTCAGCTTCGTCGTGATCGCGCCCGCGCCGGCCTGCACGAACGGCGTCAGGTTCGTCCCCGCGGGGATGCGGTACTCGAGCCCCGCGTCGTAGAGCCATGAGCTGGAGGAGCCGACGTCGACGCCACCGAGGATCGGGAGGCCGACCTCGAGGTCGCCGCTCGTGTAGCCGACGTTGCCGGTCAGCGAGAGGTTCTCGGCGATCCCCAGGCTGACCTGGGCGCCGCCGATCGGCGCCGGGCGGCTGCGGACGCTCGTGCCGAGGGGGCCGTCGAGGTAGTTGCCGAACATGATCACGCCCGCGTACGGCGTGACGTCGGCGATGCTCGCGTGGTTCGAGGTCGCGCCGGCGGGGCGGCGGGACTGGGCGGCGAGCGGCGAAGCGATCAGCAGGCCCGCGAGGGCGAGGGCGGAACGGCGCATGGGGCACTCCGGTCGGATGGTCTGACCGGAGGGAACGCACCGCGCGCACCCGGCGGGACGCGCGAGGCAAGTCGCTTCACGCCAACGACTTGCCTCGAAAGGGCCGCAGCCGATCGTCCCCCGGGGGGGACGGCCGGCGTGTCACTCCGTGGGCGTCCCGGCGTCGGCGATCGCGCGGATCTGGCGCTCGTGATGGGCCTCGTGGTCGGCGATGAAGCGCGCCCAGCCGTACAGGTCGAGCTCGCCCAGGGCCGCGTGCGTGGCCGTCACCTGCCCGAGCGCGAGGCCGTCGCCGTCGTCGAGGACGGCCAGCAGCGCCGCGCGCGAGTCCTGGAGTCGGGCGAGCGCCGTCTCGGCGTCGACCTCGCCTGTCGGCCGGACGATCTCGGGGGCCTCGCGCGGCGCGCGGTCGGGGCCGAAGGAGGAGGGCGCCGCGAGCACCGAGGACTCGTCGGTCTCGGGGCCGAGCCCGGCCTCCTTCGCGCGGGCGAGGCGGCGGGCGAGGAGCGAGGCGCTCCCCGCCTCGACCTTGGCGAGGTGCTCGAGGATCTGCGCCGGCGACCAGGCGCCGGGACGTGGGGCGCGCGACAGCGCGTCGGCGGGGACCGCGGCGACGGCCGCGAGGAGCGCGGCGCGGCCGCGGGTGAGGTGGTCGACCAGCTCGGAGACGCGCGGGTGCATGTCGGGGGGCTTCGTGGGGGAGTGCCGGCGCGGGCAAGGTACATCGCGCGCGGGCGTGGGGTATCACCCTTGCACCCCCCGGGGCCGTCGCGTCCGCCGCCGGGCGCCCCACACCCGCCGCCGAGGCATCCGTGAAGCTGACCCTGCTGGCCGAGGACCGCGTCCGCTACGAGCTGGCGTCGGGGCCGATGACCGTCGAGGCGCCGACCGCCGACACCGAGTTCTCGCCGTTCCACATGCTGGCCGGGGGGCTGGCCGCGTGCACCTACTCCACGCTGGCGTCGTGGGCGCAGAACGCGAAGCTGTCGATCGCCGACCTGGCGGTGGAGGTCTCGTGGACGTTCGCCGAGCAGCCGCACCGGGTGGGGGAGATGGCGATCGCGCTGGAGTGGCCGAGCCTGCCGGCGGCGCGGCACGAGGCGGCGAGGCGGGCGGCGGCGCTGTGCACGGTGCACCACACGCTGAAGCAGCCGCCGTCGCTGACCACCGAGCTGCGGGCGCCGGCGGGCGCCGCGTCCGCGCCCGCCCCCGCGGCGGCGAGCGAGGCGGCGTGAGCGTCCCCGTCGTCCAGTTCACCGTCAACGGCGTCCCGCGCGACGGCGCCGGGGTCGAGGCGCTGACCAGCGCGGGCGCGTCGGGCGTCGGCGAGGGGCGGCCGTACACGGTCGTGTACGACGGGCACTGCAAGGTGTGCGGGCGCATGGTGCGCGCGCTGCGCCGGTGGGATGCCGGCTCCAGGCTGCTGGAGATCGTCCCGTCGCAGACGGCGGGGCTCGACGCGCGCTTCCCGTGGATCCCGGCGTCGGCGTACCTGGAGTCGGTGCAGCTGGTCGGCCCGGGCGGCCAGAGCTGGCAGGGGGCGGCGGCGGTCGAGCGGCTGCTCGACGTGCTGCCGCGCGGCGGATTGATCGGGTGGGTCTTCTCGGTCCCGTTCGTGCGCGCGCTGGCCGACCGCTTCTACCGCTGGTTCGCCCGCAACCGCTACCGGCTCGGCTGCGGCGAGCACTGCGCGCTGCGCCCCGCCTGAGCGCGGCGCGCGCCCCGGCCGCTACGCGCGCGGCAGCGCGAGGGTGAACACGCTCCCCACGTCGGGGGCGCTCTCGACGGTCAGCTCGCCGCCCATGCCGCGCGCCAGGTCGCGGCTGATCGCGAGCCCGAGCCCGGTCCCCTCGGCGGTGCGCGTGAGGTCGGAGCGCACCTGCACGAACGGGTCGAAGATGCGCTCCTGCTGGTCGGCGGCGATCCCGATGCCGGTGTCGCGCACGGTCAGCGCGACCCGCTCGGGGCCGGCGGCGCAAGCGACGTCGATGCGGCCGCCGCGGTCGGTGAACTTCACCGCGTTCGACAGCAGGTTCACCAGCACCTGCCGCACCTTCTCGGCGTCCGCGCGCACCGCCACCTCGGGCGCCGGCTCGGCGACCACGAGGGCGAGCCCCTTGGCCCGCGCCTGCGGCGCGATCAGCGCCTCGGCCGCCGAGAGCGCGGCGCGCACCGGCACCGACGCGACGTCGTAGCGCACCGCCCCCGTCTCCAGCTTCGCGTAGTTCAGCACCTCGTTGATCAGCCCGAGCAGGTGCCGCTGGCTGGCCTGGATGCGCCCGATGTCCTGCCGCTGCTGCGCGGTCAGCGGGCCGCGCAGCTCCATCTCCAGCAGCTCGGCGTAGCCGCCGATGGCGTTCAGCGGCGTGCGCAGCTCGTGCGACATCACGGCCAGGAAGTCGCCCTTGGCGAGGTTCGCCGCCTCCGCCTCGCGCCGCGCCGCGCGCTCCGCCTCGAACAGGCGCGCGCGCTCCAGCGCCAGCGCGCACTGCTGCGCCACCGCCGTCATCTGCGCGCGGTCCTCGGCGCCGAAGGTGCGCGCCTCGCAGAACGCGGCGCCGAGCACGCCGAGCACGCGGCCGTCGGCCACCAGCGGCGCGACCGCGTTCGCCTGGTGGCCGGTGGCGTCGAGCGTCGCGAGCAGCTGCGGGTAGCGCGCGGCCCAGTCGTCGCGCGACTCCAGGTACAGCGCCTCGCCCGACCGCGCGACCTCGGCCAGCGGCGCCGGCGCGGCGAGGGGGAAGCGGCGCCACTCGCCGCGCACCTCGTCGGGCATGTCGCCGGCGCCCAGGATCTCCAGCTCGCGCCCGTCCGGCGTGACGCTCGCGACCACCGTCCCCGCCGCGCCGAACGCCGCCGAGACGTGCGACACGACCGCGGCGACCACGCCGTCGAGCGTCGACGCGGTGGACAGCGCCGCGGTCAGCGCCTGCAGGCTCGCCGTGCGCTCGCGCGCCGCCTCCGCCTCGGCGCGCGCGCGCCGCTCCGCCGCCTCGGTGCGCCGCCGCTCGCCGACGTCGATCACGAACTCGACGCACTCCGACGACGTGCCCTCGCCGCCGACGCGCGTCGGGGCGAACAGCCCCCAGAAGCGCGTGCCGTCCTTCCGCACCCACTCCTTCTCGTACGGCGCGGTGCGCCCGTGCTCGGCCAGCTCGGCGGCGGCGCGCGCGGTCGCCGCGCGGTGCTCGGGGGGCGTCAGCCGATCCCAGTGCGCGAGCCGGCGCAGCTCCTCGGCCGTGTAGCCGCACATCTGCTCGAGCGCCGCGTTGGCGTCCAGCACGCGGCCGTCGAGCGTGAAGAAGAGCACCCCCACCGTGTCGATCGAGAGCGCGCGCTGCAGCCGCTCCTCCGACGCGCGGCGCGCCGACTCGGCGCGCGACCGCTCGACCGCGTCCCAGGTGCGCGCCGCGACGTCGGCCAGCAGCGCCAGCTCGTCGTCGGTCCAGCGGTGCGCCGTGCGGTGGTGCATGAAGAGCACGCCCACCAGCCGCCCGCCGCGCATGAGCGGGAGGTCCACGCTCGCCCCCACCTCGAGCGCGTCGTGCGCCGCCCGCTCGTCGGGCGTGAGGTCGGCGGAGCCGACGACGTCGTCGCGGGCGACGGTGCGCCCGTCGCGCAGCGCCGCGATGAGCGCCGGCGAGTAGTCGGCGACGCGGTAGCGCCCCTCGATGCTGCGCACGCCCGCGGTGTGGTTGCGCGTCACGACCGACGTCTCGCCGTCGGCCAGGATCTCCGCGTAGCCCACGCGCGCCGCCCCGAGGTGCTCGCCGAGCAGCCGCGCCGCCTCGTGCTGGATCGCCTCGGGGTCGTCGAGCCCGCGCAGCCGGTCGGCCAGCCGGAGGAGGAACCCGAGCCGCGCCGCGTGCGGCTCGGCCGCCCGGCGCGACGGATCGTCGTCCGGGCCGGCGTCGCGCGCGACGGGCACTGTCCGGGCGTCCAGGGGCACGGGTCGACGGCGGGGTGGCGGGGAACGGGGGGGACGGGCGGGCGTCGGAAGATATCCCGCCGTCGCCGCCCCCTACACCGCCGGCCGCGCCGCCGCCGTCATCCCTCGGTCGCGCCCCGCGGCCCCGCGCCCTGCTCCGCCCCGGCCACCTCCGCCTCGTGCGCGGCGCGTCGGCGCGCGTCGGCCAGCGCGTGGAGCCGCGCCTCCTCGCGCTCGGCCGCCTCTCCGTCCAGCGTCTCGTCGGCGTGCTGCACCCCGTCGGGCGCCTCGCCGCCGCTGGCGTCGACCATCGCCTGCACGATGTCGCGCCAGGTCGCCTTCTGCAGGCGCGACCCGAGCGCCGCCATCGCGACCCAGTCGAAGACGTTGGCCGCGCGCTCGACCACGCAGACCTCGAAGCGCAGCGCGCCGTCGTGCGGATCGGCCGAGAAGCGCACCGCGCCGGCCAGCGGGTGCCCCTCGACCGTCTGCAGCGTGAGCGTGCGCGGCGTCAGCTCGGCGACGCGCACCTGCACGTTGCCGCGCAGCGGGAGCGCCATCGTCACCGTCTGCCCCTCCGCGAGCACCGCCCGCGGCGTCCCCGGCTCGGCCTCGAGGTCCATCTGCTCGGGGGTGACCTCGTGGAAGTGCACGCAGAGCTCCTGCAGCAGCGCCTCCGGCGAGAGGCGCGCGCCGCGCACGTCCGCCCAGAAGCGGCGGCGCCGCAGCTCCCCCACCCCCTCGTCGGGGAGCTGCTCGGGGAGCACGTCGAGCAGCCGGCGGAGTCCCTCGTCGAGCGGCGTCGGCGCGACGCCGAGCACCGTGTCGAGCGCGTTGGCCGCGGGGTCGTCGACGACGTTCCCCTCGGCGAGCATCGTCAGCTGGCTGTCGTTGATCGGGAGCCCGATCCCGACCGCGTCGGCGAGCTTCACGCCGAGCGACGCCACCGGGCCGGGGAGCGGCACGCGGACGGGGGAGCGCCCGGTGAGGCGCGTCAGCCGGTCGAGCAGGTCGTGCATCGTCGTCCGCTCCGGCCCCGCGACGTCGAGCGTGCGCCCGGCGAGGTCCGCGCGCTCGACCGCGACGGCGAGCGCCTCGCCGACGTCGTCGGTCCACACGGGCTGGAACGGCTGGTCGCCGCCGGCGATGACGGGGACGGCGGGGAGCGTGCGCACCATGCGCAACAGGAGCGACACGACCTCGTCGCCGGGGCCGTACACGTTGCCGGGGCGCACCACGACCCAGCGCCCGCCGAAGCCGCGCGCGACCTCCTCCCCCGCGTGCTTGCTGCGGTGGTAGGGCGACCGCCCGCGCTCCGCGCCCAGCGACGAGACGTACACCAGGTGCGGCACGCCGGCGCGCGTCGTCTCGGCGACGACGTGGCGGGTGCCCGCGACGTTCACGCCCTCGAAGGTGGCGTGCGGCGGCTTCTCGTCGACGATCCCGACGAGGTGCAGCACGGCGTCGCACCCGTCGGCGGCGCCGCGCAGCGAGTCGGCGTCGGTGACGTCGCCCTTCCACGGCTCGACGCCGTCGGGCCAGGTGCGGGCCTCCTTCTCGGCGCCGCGCGCCAGCAGCCGGACCGCGTGGCCGCGCCGCAGCAGCGCGCGCACCGCGGCCTCGCCGACCACCCCGGAACCTCCCGTCACGAGTACGCGCATGGCGGACCGATGAGCATCTCGGATGCCAGCGCGGGAGGCGGCCGATCGGGCGCGCCGCCTCCCGCGTCCCCCCTCACTCCTCCCCGACGATCCCCTGCTCGATCGTCCCCACCTTCTTCAGCTCGACCGGCTTCGACGACGCCCTGCGCAGCCGCAGGTTCAGCATCTCGACCAGCACCGAGAACGCCATCGCGAAGTACGTGTAGCCCTTCGGGATGTGCTGCCCGAGCCCCTCGGCCACCAGGTTGGTGCCGATCAGGACGAGGAACGACAGCGCCAGCATCTTCACCGTCGGGTGGCGGTCGACGAACGCCGAGATCGGGCCCGCCGCGCCGAGCATGAAGGCGAGCGCGATGACGTTGGCGGTGATCATGATCGAGATGTCGTCGACCATGCCGACGGCCGTGATCACCGAGTCGAGCGAGAACACGATGTCGACCACGGCGATCTGGGCGACCACCCCCGCCAGCCCGCGCGCCGCCGACTTCTTGGGCGCGCCGTCCGCCGCCGGCTCGTCCCCCTCCAGCTTGTGGTGGATCTCGTAGGTCGCCTTCCCGATCAGGAACAGGCCGCCGAAGATCAGGATCAGGTCGCGCCCCGAGATCTCGCGCGCCTCCAGCTCCAGGAAGCGGAAGGCGCCGATCGTGAACAGCGGCGCCGTCAGGCGGGCGATCCAGCTGATGCTGAACAGCAGGCCGAGCCGCGTGATGAACGCGCCCGCGAGCCCCATGCGCCGCGCCTTGGGCTGGTCCGCGGGCGGGAGCTTCCCGGCCAGGATCGAGATGAAGATGATGTTGTCGATGCCGAGGACGATCTCCAGCGCGGTCAGCGTCAGGAGCCCGATCCAGGCGTTCGGGTCGGCGAGGAAGTCCATGGGAGTGCGAGTACGGGAAGACGACGGGCCGAGCCGCGTACGGCTCGGCCCGCCCAGGCACTATGCAGAGGCCGCGCCGCCTACTGGCGGCAGGGGGCGCTCGGGTCCGGCCGCGGCTGGTCGACCGGGGGGCGCCGGTCGAGGTCCGCCACCTTCGCGGTGAGGTCGCGGATGTAGTTCGTGATCCGCGCGTAGTGCGGGTAGTCGATGTACTGCGGCTCGTCGGTCACGCGGTGGTAGTCGCCGTGCAGCCCCGTGAAGAAGAAGGCGATGGGGATGCCGTAGCGCGCGTAGTGGAAGTGGTCGGAGCGGCAGTAGATGTTCTGCGGGTGCCCGTTGGCGTCGAGGGCGAAGTCGAGCTTGATCCCGGCCTGCTTCGCGGTCGCCTCGGCCATCTCGCCGAGCACCGTCGAGAGGCGGCGGTGGCCGACGATCCCGACGTAGCTCGGACCGCCCGTCGCCACGTCCTCGGCGCGCCCGCGCCCGATCATGTCGATGTTGAGCTGCGCGACGATCGAGTCGCGCGGCACCGTCGGGTGGTCGGCGTACCAGCGCGCGCCGACCAGCCCCTTCTCCTCCGCCGTGTGCCACACGAAGAGGAGCGAGCGCTTCGGCTTCGCGCGCGCGGCCTGCAGGTTCTCGGCGATCTCCAGCAGCGCCATCGAGCCCGAGCCGTCGTCGTCGGCGCCGTTGTTGATCGAGTCGCGCCGCGCCGGGCGGATGGCGCGCAGCGAGTCCACGTTCACGCGGATCGCGCGCTGCCGCTCGGTGAGCGCGGCCTGCGCGTCGGGGGGGATCGTCTCGTCCCCCTCGGGGTCGGCCTGCATGTAGAGCCGGCGCGCCTGGTAGAGCGACGCCTTGAGCGAGTCGTGGTCGACGGCGGCCGGCGAGATCCCCACGTGGTCGTTGTGGGCGCCCAGCGCGACGTACGTGTTGCGCAGCGCCGGGTCGCTCCCCGGGAGGACGGCGACGACGTTGTCGGCCGGCGCGCGCTCGACGCGGAAGGTCACGCCGCCGCGCACCGCGCGGCCGGCCGCGCCCACGGTCGCCGACGCCGGGTCGGCGCCGAGCAGCGCGTGCGCGGCGCT
>NZ_JARGEK010000669.1 GCF_029211165.1 Roseisolibacter sp. H3M3-2 | reverse complement strand
CTACGCCGAGCGGCTCGCGCGCGCGGAACCCGCGCGGCGGCTCCAGCACGACCACGCGCGCCTCGGGGAGGTCGAGCAGCGGCTCCAGCGCCGGCTCCCAGGCGCCGCCGACGGCGACGATGCCCCCCGGCTCGGTGAGCCCGAGCAGCGCCGCCAGCCGCATCGCCAGCTCCTCCGGCGGCCCGCCGAGCGCCGGCGCCGGCGCGGGCCCGTCCGCGTCGAACACCGCCACGCCGTCGTCGATCGCGAACTCGGCGCGGCACACGGGGCAGCCGAGCGTCCCGCGCACCATCACCCGCCCGCGGACCTCGAGCGCGGCCGCGACCAGCCAGGTGGGCGGGTGGGGGCGGGGGCAGCGGAGGGTGTCGATCAGATCGAGATACACGGCCTGATACTGCGTGGTCCGGTACGGCGTGGTCAATCACGGCGTGGTCGGGTACTGCGTGACATCCACCAGTGGTGGTGGAACACGCCGTACCGGACCACGCCGTACCGGACCACGCCGTACCGGACCACGCCGTACGTGACCACGCCGTATCATGCCCTCGACAGCCTGAGCTCGTCCACGTTCACCTCCGCCGGCGCGCTCACGACGTACCGGATCGCGTCGGCCACCGCGGCGGCGGCCAGCATCTGCGCGCGCGGCGTGAACCCCTCGCGGTTGTCCGGGTCGAGCGGGTCCCACAGCGGCGTGTCGACGGGGCCGGGCGAGACGAGCGAGGCGCGCACGCCGGTGCCGCGCAGCTCGGCGCGCAGCACCTCGTGGAAGGCGCGCAGCCCGTGCTTGCTGGCGGCGTAGGCGCCGTTGCCCGGGAAGACCGAGCGGTCGGCGATCGAGCCCACCGTCACCACGTGGCCGCCGCCGCGCGCGAGCATCGCGGGGAGCAGCGCGCGCACCAGCCGGAACGGGCCGACGAGGTTCGCCTCGAGGGCGGCGACGAAGTCGGCGGGGGGCGTCTCGGCGACCGGCGCGACGGTGAAGGCGCCGGCGTTGTTCACCAGCACGTCGGGCGCGCCGCCGAACGCCGCGGCCACGCGGGAGACGGCGGCCGCCACCGCGGCGTCGTAGCGCAGGTCGCACGGCACGGCGACCGCGCCGCCGCCGACCGCGTCGGCCTCGCGGCGCAGCGCGTCG
>NZ_JARGEK010000668.1 GCF_029211165.1 Roseisolibacter sp. H3M3-2 | reverse complement strand
CCGCCAGCACCTGCGCCAGCCGCGCGGCCTGCTCCCCCACCGCGCCGCGGTCGGGGCGCGGGCGCGGGGCGGCGGCCGGCGTCGGGAGCCGCACGAACCACGCGCCGTCACCCGACGCGGGGATCGTCCCCGCCGCGCCGGCGCCCGACGCGTCGAACGCCGTCCCCGCCGCGCGCCCCTCGGTCCACCACGGCTCGCAGCCGACGTGCACCACCGCCGTCGGCGCGGCGCCGAGGACGTCGCGCGCCACGATCCCCAGCGCGCCGAGCGCCGCCAGCTCGTCGTAGGCGTGGCCGTCGAACGTCGTCGCCTGCACGTCGCCGGGCATCGACGCCGGCATGGCGACCGCGCCGTCGGTGTCGCGCCACCGCTCGGCGAGCTGCGCCAGCCCCGCGGCGAGCCCGTCGCGCCCCACCAGCAGGTCGCGCACGTCGGGGAGCGCGTCGCTCGCCTCGGCGAGCGCCGTCACCAGCGCCTCGTAGGACGGCGGCACGGCCGAGTGCATGGCGCCGACCGCCGACGCGAGGTCGTCGCGCCGCGGCGCGCAGCCGGGCTCCAGCCACGCCACCAGCCCGGGCGCGCGCCGGTGCCCGGCGACCGCGCAGCGGTACGGGTCGCGCGCCGAGCCGCTGCCGAACGGGCGCGCGACGGTGAAGCCGCTGAGCAGCGCGGCCACCGGGCCGAGCGCCGCCTCGACGCGCCCGCAGTCGAGCGCGAGGTCGCCGACCCACGCCCGCACCGCGGCCTCCGGCGACGGGAACGACGCGTCCGCGCCGACGAGCGCGGCGAGCGACAGCCGCGCGCCCCCGCCCGTCCACCCGAGCAGCCGCAGCGCCGCGTCGAGCGGCGGCACGCCCAGCCGCACGCCGAGCGCCGCCAGCGCGCGCGCCGCCGCGTCCCACGACGCCGCGGGGAAGGTCAGCCGCCCCTCGGCGTCGAGCACCGGGAGCGGGAGGTCGAACGGCGCGACCGCGTCGAGCGTCGGCGGGCCGCCGTCCACCGCCAGCGTCGCCGCGCCGGCGTCGAGCAGGACGCGCACGCCGAGGGCGGGCGTCCACCGCACCGCGACCGCGAGGCCGTCCGCTTCCAGCGTCGCGCCGGCGACCGCGAACGACGCGCGCGCGCCGTCGGCGCGGC
>NZ_JARGEK010000667.1 GCF_029211165.1 Roseisolibacter sp. H3M3-2 | reverse complement strand
CCACTTTCTGGTGGGCCAGCCGCAAGGCGAAGTTCGGCACCGGCACCAAGGGCGCCGTCTCGCGCGAGCGCCTGCCGTCCAACCCGGCCGCGGCGATCTCGACCTACTCGGGCGATCCGGACCTCGCCGCGGTGCGCGCCGCGTTCAAGGAAGATGATGGCGTGACGGCCAACGGCGTGGAGATCTTCCGATCGATGCGCCGCATGCTGCTCCGCGCCGCCTTGGTCTGGAATGCCAAGGCGGACGGCGATGTTGGCCTCGATCTTCTGGTCTGGTCCCAGCTTCGGGACTTCAGCGCCGGCTTCGCAGCTGCGCGTCACACCGGGGTCGGATCGATCGGCACCGTGCATGATCCGGAGATCGCGCGTCCCCACCTGGACGCAGCTGCCGGAACCGACGTGTGGGAACAAGCCCGGCGCGAGCTGATAGCCAGCGCGTCTCTGCAGGAGGAGGATCAGGCTGAGAGCTTCCGAATGTGGCGAGAAGCGCCGGCCGACCTGAAGCGGCTCGGGGCGGCCGTCGTGGCCGGAATGGCGCTCGACCGCACCCTGAACGCCCACGGCTACATGTCGGCCGTTCATGATGCCGTCGCGGACGAGTGCCGGATTACCGGCGTGCACGAGCAGAGCCTGCGCCAGCTATTCGATCCCACCGAGGATCTGCTGAAGCTGCTCCCGCGCGATCGCCTCCTCGACATCGTCGCGCCGTTCGTCGACGCGGCCGCGATCGAGCGCTGGCGCAAGGGTAAGGCGAGCGCCCTGCCCGAGCTCGTCGCCCAGGTCCTGCGTGGCGTCTCGAGCACGATCGACACGGCGCTAAAGCGCACGGCCGCCAAGCAATGGGTGCACGAGCTGCTGCGCTTCCCGAAGAAGGAGCAGGCGCTCGCCGAGGTGTTCGCGGATCGCGAGCCGAAGCGCGAGTGCGCCGACGGCGACGACCTGCTCGAAAGGGCCGCGTCGTGACGGACTATTATGCCGTTCAGCTCGACGATCACGACCTGGGCAACCTGATCTGGGCTGTCGCGAGAGCGGCCACCCCAAAGAACAGCCACCCGGACGGCCCTGCCGTCGTGGCAATCGGCGTTTCATTCGGCCGGACGATCGGCGCAAAGCAAACACTCGAGCCGCTAGACGATGCGA
>NZ_JARGEK010000666.1 GCF_029211165.1 Roseisolibacter sp. H3M3-2 | reverse complement strand
TTGAGACCACGATTTGTCTTCCTAAGACCGCTTGGCCTCCGACTTGGCGCGCGAACGCGCTCACCGGCGCCGACGTGCTGGCGCGGCTGCGCGCGCCGGCCGCCGGCGCGTACGGCGTGCGCGCGGAGCGCGTGGGGGCGATGCCGTGGGTGTCGCTCCCCCCGCGGCCGCTCGACCCGGCGTCGCGCGACACGGTGCGCCACGAGGCCACGCTGCGCACGCGCGCGTCGCGCCTCACCGAGGTGGTCGTGCAGTCGAAGCGCACGTGCGAGACGCTGGACGCCGCCGACGCCGCGGCGGCGAGCGTGTGGCAGGCGGCGCAGGCGGCGCTCGCCGCGACCGCGCTCACCGAGGCCGAGCGCCGGGTGCGCGTGCGCGCGCGCACCTTCGAGCGCGACCTGTCGTCCGACGGGCGCGTGCGCACCGAGGAGACGCTCAGCGACCGCGTGATCACCGGGCGGCCGTTCGAGACGCTGGCGTCGGCGGACCTGGCGGCGCGCGGCTACGTGCGCGCGAACGCGGGGGGGACGATGTACTACGCCCCCGACGCGCGCGTGCTGCTGTCCGAGGAGTTCGCGGGGACGCACTGCGTGCGCGCGGTGCGCGGGCGCGGCGCCGAGTCGGGGATGGTGGGGCTGGCGTTCGAGCCGGTGCCGGGGCGCGCGGTCCCCGACATCTCGGGGACGCTGTGGCTCGACGGCGAGTCGTCGGCGCTGCGGCGCGTCGCCTTCACGTACGTGAACGTCCCCTCGCCGGAGCCCGCGTACGAGGTGCCCGAGGGGGTCGCGCGCGGCGAGGTGGAGTTCGCGCCGGGGCGCGAGGGGGCGTGGATCGTGAGCCGGTGGACGCTGCGCATGCCGAAGCTGGCGCGCCAGCCGGCCGGGACGCGCCCGCTGCGCACCGAGGTGGGGCTGGCCACGAAGGAGCGCTACACGATCGCCGGCTTCACCGAGTCGGCGGGCGACGCGGCGCCGGCCACGGGGCCCGAGGCCGCGCCCACCGTGGGCGCGCTCGCGGTGGTGGCGTTCGACAGCCTGGCGGGGGCGCCGCTGGCCGGCGCGACGCTGGAGCTGGCGGGCGCCGCGCCCGCGGTCACCGACGGCGCCGGGCCGACCACGATCGCGCTGCGGCCGCGCGGCGGG
>NZ_JARGEK010000665.1 GCF_029211165.1 Roseisolibacter sp. H3M3-2 | reverse complement strand
CCCACCGAGCCGGCGCCGCCGCCGGCGCCCGCGACGCCGGACGACGCGGACGAGCGCTCCCCCTACCGGGACGGCTGACCGCCGCGCCCTGTGGGTCGCGCGCCACGCCTGCTGCGGCGGCGCGGCGGCGGCACCGGGAAGGGCGGAACGGGTCGCCGCGCGCACGGCGTGACGGCGACGGCCGGGACCCTGGCGTAAGCCGTTGGGCGGGCGCAGGATGCGGGGGAGCCCCGGGGCGCCGTCGTCCGCCGCCGGGGCCCCCGGGGCGGGGCCGAGGGTGGGCATGCGCCCTGCCCTGGGGAGTGGCGTCGCCCCGTCGTCCCTCGCACCACCCGCCATGGCCACGGTCCTCCCGTTCGACCCGCACGCGCGCCGGCGCCCAGCCCCGCCGCGCCCCGCCGCGTCCGTCCCGGCGGCGCGCGAGGAGCGCGCGGAGCGCGACGAGCGCGTGATCCCGCTGCGGGTGGTGCGGGCGGCCGACGCGCCGGCGCTCGAGACGCCGGCCGAGCCGATGCCGGCGATCGAGGCGCGCATGGCCACCGCCGTCGCGACGGCGACGGAGGCGGCGCCCGCCGAGACGACGGACCACGCGCTGGCGCTCCGCTTCTTCCCGCTCGTGCTGGCCGTCGCGCTGGCCGACCTGTCGACCAAGGCGCTGGCGCTGGCGGCGCTCGCCGAGCGCTCGATCCCGGTGGCGGGGTCGGTGTCGCTCTCGCTGGCGCACAACACGGTGTCGGCGGGCGCGGGGTGGCTGGGCGCGAGCACGCGCGGCGCCAACGTCGCCGCGACCGGCGTCGTCCTCGGCCTGCTCATCCTGCTCGCGCCGGCGCTGCACCGGCTGGAGCGGCGCACGACCGAGGCGCTGGCGCTGATGGTCGGCGGCGGGCTGGGGAACCTCATGAGCCTCGCCACGCGCCCCGAGGGGGTCCCCGACTTCCTGCGCGTCGAGCACGCGACGGGCGCCTGGGTGCTCAACCTCGCCGACTTCTGCATGCTGGGCGGGCTGGCGTGGCTGACGGCGACGCTGGTGCAGGCGCTGCGCGCGACGCCGGCGGAGCTGCCCGCGCGCGCGCGGCGGCTGATCCCGCGCCCGGTCGCCTACCGCGCGCTGCGCCAAGTCGGATCGTAGCCATGTCGTTCTGTGAGCC
>NZ_JARGEK010000664.1 GCF_029211165.1 Roseisolibacter sp. H3M3-2 | reverse complement strand
CGCTAAGATTGAAGGCGCGCGCCTGCGTCGCCTTGGTCTCGATCAACTTGTCGGCGAAGCCGGCGTCGACCGCTTCCTGCGCGGTGAACCAGGTCTCCGCCTTCATCAGCGCGCGGACCTCGTCGGCTTCCTTGCCGGACTTTTTCGCATAGCCGGCGACGAGCACGTCATCGATCTTGTTCAGGAGCGACGCGGTCGCCGTCAGCTCGTCGGCGTTGCCCATCGCGAACGTCCAGGCCTGATGGATCATGTAGAAGGATCCATCGGCCATCTCGACGCTGTTGCACGCGATCGTGAGCGCGGTCGCGGCGGACGCGGCCAGGCCGTCCACCTTGGCCACGAAGTTCGCCGGATGGTCGTTGATCGCAGTCATCATCGCGCGCGCTTCGAACACGTCGCCACCGGGCGAGTTGATGCGGAGCGCGACGTTCGGCGTGGTGATCGCCTTCAGCTCGCGCGCGAAGTCCGCCGCCGATACGCCCCACCAAGAATCGATCACGTCATAAACGTAGACGGTGGTCCACTCAGCGTCGTTCGCCTCGACACGGATGCCGGCGCCCTTTTCACGATTGTTGGCGGCGAGATTTAGCAGCTTACGAGACATTTGCGGGCTCCTGTTGGGCGTCGTCATCGTCCTCGAGCTCTTCATCGGAAGACGGGGCACCATTTTGGTCGGGGCCGACGGCAGATGCCGGCGGGAAATAGACCCGATCGCCGTCCGCGATCGGGGGCAGGTTCTTGCGCCGGCGTACCTCGTTCTGGCTCATCCAGCCGGGTTGCTGGTTCCCGCCCAGCGCTTTGGCGAACAGTTCACCCTGGGACTTCGAGTCTCCCACATCGAGCGCGTCCACGTCGAAGTCGACGAAAAGGCTGGGTGCTCGCGCGCCGATCATCGGGAAGAGCTTGCGCGACAACTCCTTCGCCATCCGGCGCATGTGCGGCATGACCGTGTAAAGCCGGAACCCGATCGTCATCTGTTCGATCCCGGTGCCCCAGCTGGTCGCGGCCGAGGTCTCACCAATCATGTGCGGCGGGCAGCCGAAGATCCGCGCGACGTCGACGGCCGAGTACTGCAGCAGCTCGAGCAGCTGCGCGTCTTTGGCGGTGACGGAAGCCTTCTCCCACTTCGCGCCATTCTCGAGCAGCAGCG
>NZ_JARGEK010000663.1 GCF_029211165.1 Roseisolibacter sp. H3M3-2 | reverse complement strand
GGCGCGGGCGGCGTCGGGCGCGAGCGCGGCGTCGGGCGTCGCGGCGACCGCGGGGCGCGGCGCGGGGGCGACCGGGTCGCGGTCGGAGCACGCAGCGGCGAGCAGCACCGCGGCGGCGAGGAGTCGGGGGCGCATGTATGAGGGCTCGACGGAGTCGGGAGTCGTGAAGTCGTGCGTCGGGTCGTGCATCGGGGGTGGCCCGCCGGTCGGGCCGGCGTCGCGTTCGGAGGGCAATCTCCGCGGGGGGCTCACTCGCGGATCACCGCGCGATCACCGGCCGGCCGACGCGGTCAGAAGGGCTTGTGCATGCGCGCGACGGCGCTCGTGTCGGCGCGCGGCGGCGCGACGAACGGCTTGTGCATGCGCGCCGACTCGTGCGCCGGCGCCTCGGCGCGCGACTGCAGGATGATCGGGCGCGGGCCGACGGCGTCGGCGCGGTCGGAGCAGGCGGTCGTCGCGGCGGCGACGAGCAGGGCGGCGAGGGCGAGCGGCGTGCGGGACATGGATGGGCGCTCCGTTGCGGAGTGGAGGTCGTGTGGTGGCGTCGCGCCACGGCGGCGGCGACGCGGGCAAGGATACGGGCGCGCATCACCGCCGGGTCACGCGCCGATCACCCCCCGGCGCCGCGTCTTGCCGCCCGCTCCACCGCGCCGGTACGTTCCGCTCGTGCTGCGCGTCGTGACCCTGGGCGGCCTGGCCGTCTCCCACCCCGATCGTGCGCTGGGGCGGGCCGCCCTCCAGCCGCGCCCCCTGGCGCTGCTGGCGGTGCTGGCGCGCGCCGGCGAGCGGGGGGCGTCGCGCGACGCGCTGCAGGCGCTCTTCTGGCCCGGCGACGAGGAGCGCGGGCGCCGCTCGCTGGCGCAGGCGGTGTACGCGCTGCGGCGCGACCTCGCCGACGAGCGCGCGATCGTCGGCGCGCAGGAGCTGCGGCTCGACCCCGACGCGGTGGCGAGCGACGTCGGGGAGTACGCCGAGTTCGTGAGGGGCGGCCGGCTGGAGGAGGCGGCGGCGCTGTACGCGGGCCCCTTCCTCGCCGGCTTCCGCCTCGCCGGCGCCCCCGAGTTCGAGCGGTGGGCGGACGACGAGCGGCGCGCGGTCGCGGGCGAGCACGCGCGCGACCTCGAGCGGCTGGCGCGGGCCGCCGAGCGCGCGGTGGAGCCGTCGCGCGCCGCGGCGTGGTGGCGCGCGC
>NZ_JARGEK010000662.1 GCF_029211165.1 Roseisolibacter sp. H3M3-2 | reverse complement strand
GGCTCACAGAACGACATGGCTACGATCCGACTTGCCGCGCGCGCCGCCTGCGCGCGCCGCAGCACGCGCACCCCGGCGCGCAGCGCGCGCGCGTCGAACCCCGCGTAGCTCAGGAGCAGCGCGTCGCGCCCGTCGACGCGCGCCGCGCCGTCGGCGAGCGCGTGGTCGGACACCGCCGCCACCTCCACCCCCGCGGCGGACGCCGCCGCGACCGCGTCGACGTCGCGCACGCCGGCCGGCAGCCGGCCGACGAGGTGCAGCCCCGCCGCGTCGGGGGCGAGCGCCAGCAGCGCGTCCAGCTCGCGCGCCGCGGCCTCGAGCAGCGCCGCCTGCCGCTCGGCGTACGCCGCGCGCGCGCGCCGCACGTGCCGCGCGTAGTGCCCCTCGCCGATGAAGTCGGCCAGCACCCCCTGCGCGATCGTCGGCGCGAAGCGGTCGCTGGCCGCGCGCGCCGCGCGCATCGCGTCGGCCAGCGCGTCGGGCACCACCACGTACCCCATCCGCAGCCCCGGCGCGAGCGTCTTGTTGAACGTGCCGACGTACACCACGCGCGCCGACTCGCCGGGCGCGCGTCGCTCGGCGTCGAGCCCCTGCAGGCACGGCAGCGGGCGCCCGCCGTAGCGGAACTCCGAGTCGTAGTCGTCCTCGACCACCCACGCGTCGGCGCGCCGCGCCCACGCCAGCAGCGCCAGCCGCCGCGGCGCGCTCATGACCGCGCCGAGCGGGAACTGGTGCGACGGGGTCACGTAGGCGAGGCGCGCGCCGGGCGCCGCCGCCTCGCCGGCCGCCACGTCCAGCCCCTCGCCGTCGACCGGCACCGGGACCAGCCGCGCCCCAGCCGCCGCGAACGCCGCCCGCGCCCCGCGGTACCCCGGGTCCTCGATCCACACCGCGTCGCCCGGGTCGAGCAGCACGCGCGCCGCGAGGTCGAGCGCCTGCTGCGTCCCGCTCACCACCAGCACCTGCTCGGCGGTGCAGCGCGCGCCGCGCGCCGCCGTCACGTGCGTCGCGATCGCCGCGCGCAGCGCCGGGTCGCCGGCCGGGTCCCCCTCGCCCAGCCCGATCGTCCCGGCCCGCCACCGGCGCGCCGTCAGCCGCGCCCACAGCGCCGTCGGGAACGCGTCCACCGCCGGCTCGCCGAGCCGGAACGGCACCGGCGCGCTCCCGCCGCGGCGCGCCAGCGACGCCCCCGCGTCGGC
>NZ_JARGEK010000661.1 GCF_029211165.1 Roseisolibacter sp. H3M3-2 | reverse complement strand
ACAGTCGATGAATCCAGAAAAGCGGCCATTTTCCACCATGATATTCGGCAAGCAGGCATCGCCATGGGTCACGACGAGATCCTCGCCGTCGGGCATGCGCGCCTTGAGCCTGGCGAACAGTTCGGCTGGCGCGAGCCCCTGATGCTCTTCGTCCAGATCATCCTGATCGACAAGACCGGCTTCCATCCGAGTACGTGCTCGCTCGATGCGATGTTTCGCTTGGTGGTCGAATGGGCAGGTAGCCGGATCAAGCGTATGCAGCCGCCGCATTGCATCAGCCATGATGGATACTTTCTCGGCAGGAGCAAGGTGAGATGACAGGAGATCCTGCCCCGGCACTTCGCCCAATAGCAGCCAGTCCCTTCCCGCTTCAGTGACAACGTCGAGCACAGCTGCGCAAGGAACGCCCGTCGTGGCCAGCCACGATAGCCGCGCTGCCTCGTCCTGCAGTTCATTCAGGGCACCGGACAGGTCGGTCTTGACAAAAAGAACCGGGCGCCCCTGCGCTGACAGCCGGAACACGGCGGCATCAGAGCAGCCGATTGTCTGTTGTGCCCAGTCATAGCCGAATAGCCTCTCCACCCAAGCGGCCGGAGAACCTGCGTGCAATCCATCTTGTTCAATCATGCGAAACGATCCTCATCCTGTCTCTTGATCAGATCTTGATCCCCTGCGCCATCAGATCCTTGGCGGCAAGAAAGCCATCCAGTTTACTTTGCAGGGCTTCCCAACCTTACCAGAGGGCGCCCCAGCTGGCAATTCCGGTTCGCTTGCTGTCCATAAAACCGCCCAGTCTAGCTATCGCCATGTAAGCCCACTGCAAGCTACCTGCTTTCTCTTTGCGCTTGCGTTTTCCCTTGTCCAGATAGCCCAGTAGCTGACATTCATCCCAGGTGGCACTTTTCGGGGAAATGTGCGCGCCCGCGTTCCTGCTGGCGCTGGGCCTGTTTCTGGCGCTGGACTTCCCGCTGTTCCGTCAGCAGCTTTTCGCCCACGGCCTTGATGATCGCGGCGGCCTTGGCCTGCATATCCCGATTCAACGGCCCCAGGGCGTCCAGAACGGGCTTCAGGCGCTCCCGAAGGTCTCGGGCCGTCTCTTGGGCTTGATCGGCCTTCTTGCGCATCTCACGCGCTCCTGCGGCGGCCTGTAGGGCAGGCTCATACCCCTGCCGAACCGCTTTTGTCAGCCGGTCGGCCACGGC
>NZ_JARGEK010000660.1 GCF_029211165.1 Roseisolibacter sp. H3M3-2 | reverse complement strand
ACGGCGGCCGCGACCAGGTGCCGCCGGAGGAACGCGACGGCGGCGCGCAGGCGCGGCTCGGCGTTCCGGACGGTCGGGTGGACGTGCAGCGCGGGGGCGCCGTCGCGGGCCGGGAGCGGGACCACCGGCGCCTCGATGCGCTCGGCGATCCCGGCCCACAGGTCGCGGCCGGGGCGCAGCGCGAGGAGCGCGGCGGCGTCGGCCGAGAGGGCGCGCAGGTCGGCGACCAGCGCCCGGCAGCGCGCGCAGGCGGCCAGGTGGGCGTCGAGGCGCGCGCGGTCGGCCGCGGCGAGCTCGCCCTCGAGGTAGTCCATCAGCCGCTCGTCGACGGCCGCGCAGGCGGCGTCGGGGAGGGCGGTCGGGTGTCGGAAGTCGTCGGTCATCGCTGAAGCGCCTCGCGCAGGAGGAGACGCGCCCGGTGGAGCTGCGCCTTGCTGCCGCCGCTGGTGATCCCGAGGAGCTCGGCGATCTCCTCGTGCCGGTAGCCCTCCACGTCGTGGAGGACGAAGACCCGTCGCGCCCCCGGCGGGAGCCCGGCGATCGCCTTCTCGAGGTCCATCCGGTCCCCGGGCGCGAGCGGCCGGGCGGGGAGGGCCTCGACGGCGTCCGCGTCGTCGACGGTGCGGCGGTCCCGCCGTCCGTCGCTGTCGCGGCGGTTGAGCACGAGGTTCACGGTCAGGCGGTGGACCCAGGTCCCGAAGGAGCTCTCCCCGCGGAACAGGGCGAGCTTCTCCCACGCGCGGACGAACACGTCCTGCGTGAGCTCCTCGGCGAGCGCGCGGTCGGCGACCATGCGGACGCAGAGGGCGTAGACCCGGTCGACGTGCGCCCGGTACAGCCGCTCGAACGCGCGCCGGTCCCCGGCCGCCGCGAGCGCGGCGTCGGAAGGCTCGACCGGATCGCCGTCGAGGCGCGTGGGCGTGAAGTCCTGGATGGCCACCGTCATGAAACGTGAGGTCGTCGGGCTCGCGAGGTCAGACCGGCGGGACCGACGGATGGTTTGAACGGCGGACGCGCGCGCTCACGGACGCTCCGGGGGAGGGACGAGCAGGAGGAGCGCGCGCACCACGAGCCGCGGGGGCGGCGCCCCCGGCCCGGGGCCGTACGCGCCGGACGGCCGCCCCGATTCGCCCACCGCCGCGAGGGCGCCGTCGAGCCACGCCTCCCCGGCGCCCGCGGGCGCGCACGCGGGAAGGGCGGCCAGCGCC
>NZ_JARGEK010000066.1 GCF_029211165.1 Roseisolibacter sp. H3M3-2 | reverse complement strand
ACTTCCGCGCTCGTGCTCGTCGCGCCGGCGGCGGCGCCGGCGGCGGTGCTGGGGGCGGGGCAGGGGGCCGCGCTGCCGGCGGACCCGGCGTACCTGGTGGCGGCCGACCTGGTGGGCCCCACGCGCCCGGCGGCCCAGACGCGCGCGTGGGGCGGGGCGTACGCGCGCTACGAGGACGACTTCCGGCTCTACGCCGACCGCCACTGGGCGGCCGAGGGGGCGCGCTGGGAGGCGAACTACTACGACCGGGCGCTGATCTACTACGCCTGGTGGGCGCGCACGGGGGAGGCCGAGTACTGGCGGCGCGCCACGCTGCTGGCGGCGGCCTACCGGCGCGACTACCTGGAGGCCAACGCGGCCGACCCCTACAAGGCGTCGCCCCACTGGGCGCAGCTCGAGGGGCTGGAGAAGCACTACCTGCTCACCGGCGACGAGGCGAGCCGCACGGCGGTGGTGCGGGTGGCCGACGTGCTCGACGGCTTCAACCCGACCTACATGACGCGCGCCATCGGCGAGGGGCGCATCGCGGCCCGCCTGGTGCAGAGCGCGCTGCTGGCCTGGCGGCTGACGCCGGCGGGGGCGCCGCTGCCGCCGGGGGCGGAGCAGGCCGACCGGGGGGCGCGCCTGGAGCGGCACCTGGGGGCGGTGTTCGCGTGGCAGCTGGCCGACGGCAGCTACCCGGCCGACGGGCAGGTGTGCGGGGGGCAGCTGAACTACATGGTGGGCATGCTCAACGACGCGCTCCTGAAGGCGCACCGCTACTACCGGCCCGGGGGCCGGGCGCCGGACGCGCGCGTGGAGCCGGCGGTGCGCCGGGCGGCGGCGTACCTGTGGGAGACCCAGTGGGTGCCGGGGGCGCAGAGCTTCCAGTACGCCAGCGTGCTGTGCGCGATGAACCAGCAGGGCTTCGGCGTCGGCGGCCCCGACCCGGCGCCGGACCTCAACGGGCTGCTGCTGACCACCTTCAGCTGGCTGGCGACCCAGGGCGCCGACGCGGCGGCCCGCGACGCCGCCCGCGCCCGCGCCGAGGCCGTCTTCGCCGGCGCCGTCGAGCGCGCCTGGCTCAGCGGCACCAAGCAGTTCAACGAACACTACTCCGCCAGCTTCCAGCACCTCGGGTATCGCTGACCGCGCTCCCGCCCGAGCGGCGACGCGCCCCCCGGACGCCATCGACGGCCGACGGGGGGCGCGTCGCGCGTGGGCGACTTGCCCGCGCTCGGCCGTCCCGACGAGTTTGCCCGCATCGTGCGCATCCTGATCATCTCGTTCTTCTTCCCGCCGTACAACCTGATCGGCGCGGTCCGCCTCGGCGCCACGGCGAAGTACCTCGCGCGCTTCGGCCACGAGGTGCGCGTCGTGTCGGCGCGCCCGCAGCCGCACCCCGAGACGCTCGAGGTGGAAATCCCGCCCGAGTGGGTGGTGCGCACGCCGTGGGCGGACGTCGAGCGGCCGTGGGGCGCGTTCGTGCGCGCGATGCGCCCGCTCCAGACGCTGGCGCGACGCGTCGCCGGCGGGGCGCGCGGGCGCCCGGCGCGGGCCCGTCGGCGCCGAGCGGGATCGCGTGGCAGATGCAGCGCACGTACTGGAACTTCGCCTTCGTCCCCGACCAGTACGTCGGCTGGTACCGGCCGGCGGTGCGCGCGGCGCTCGACGTCGCGCGCGACTGGCGCCCCGACGTCGTGCTCGCGAGCGGCACGCCCTGGACGTCGCTGCTCGTCGGGCGGACGGTCGCGACGCGCCTCGGCCTCCCCTTCGTCGCCGAGCTGCGCGACCCCTGGACCGGCACCACGCTGAGCCGCACCGCGCACTTCGGGTGGCGCGCGCGCCTCGACGCGCGGCTCGAGCGGCACGCGCTGGCGCGCGCGAGCGCGCTGATCTCGGTGTCCGACCCGTACGCCGAGGAGCTGCGCGACCGCTACCACGTGCCGTCGCACGTCGTGCTGAACGGCTTCGACGCGCAGCGCTACGCGGGGGTGCCGAGCGAGCGCCCCGACGACGGCGTGCTGCGGCTCCTCTACACCGGCAACCTCTCGTACGAGCGCGACATCACCCCGCTGCTGGAGGCGATGGCGTCGCTCGGCGACGACGCCGCGCGCGTGCGGCTCGACGTGATCGGCAACGGCGACCTGCCGCTGCAGGCGCACTTCGCGGGCGTCGCCGAGCGGCTGGGCGTCGGCGCGTCGGTGCGCTGGCTCCCCGCGCTCCCGTACCACGCGATGGCGCGGACGCAGCGCGGCGCCGACGTGCTGCTGCTGGTCACCTACGACGACCCGTCGCAGCGCGGCGTCTACACCGGGAAGCTGTTCGAGTACGTCGGCGCCCGCCGGCCGATCCTGCTCGTCGGGATGGTGGACGGCGTCGCGGCCGACCTGCTGCGCGACCGCGGGCTCGGGGCGGCCGAGTCCACCGCCGACGGGATCGCCGCGCGGCTGCGGGGCTGGCTGGCCGAGAAGCGCGAGGGGAACGGCCCCGCCGACACCGCCGGCACCCAGGTCGACGACCTCACGCGCGAGTCGCAGACGCGGCGGCTGGAGGCGATCCTGGTCGAGGCGCGCGCGTCGTTCGGCCGCCGCGCGCCGGCGCGCGCCTGAGGGCGCGCGCCTGAGGGCGCGGCCGGACGCGCGCCGACGGCGTCACGCCAGCCGCACGTCCCCCCACTCGAGCAGCGCGGCGCCCCACGAGTACCCGACGCCGAAGCCCACCAGCATCGCGCGGTCGCCGGCGGCGAACCGGTCCGCCGTCTCGCGCAGCAGGATCGGGATCGTGCTGCCGACGGTGTTGCCGACCGACTCGAGGTAGCTGGGGACGCGCTCCGCGGGGAGCTTCAGCCGCGAGCGCAGCCGCTCGTTCATGAACGCGTTGGCCTGGTGGAAGAGGAACCAGTCCACGTCGTCGGCCGCGACCTGCGCCTTGCCGAGCGTCTCGTCGAGCAGCGCGGGCACGCGCTGCAGCGCGAACGTCGTGATGGCCTGGCCGTTCATGTAGAGGTGCTCGTCCGTCCGCGTGCACCCGATCTCGTCGGTGCGCTCGACGCGCGTGTCGGGCCCGTGCGGCGACCGGGCGCCGCCGGCCGGCACGATCAGGTTCTGGGCGCCGCTGCCGTCGGACCCGAGGACCACCGTGCCGATCCGCGCGCCGCCCGGCTCGTCGGTGATCAGCGTCGCCGAGCCGGCGTCGCCGAACAGCACGCGGATGGTCCGGTCGCGCGGGTGGATGAGCTTCGAGTACGTCTCGCCGGTGAGGAAGAGCACCCGCCGCGCGAGGCCGGCCGCGATCATCCCCTTGGCGAGCGCCAGCCCGTAGACGTAGCCCGAGCACCCCTGGTTGAAGTCGAACGCCGCGACGTGCACGCCGAGCCCGAGCCGGTGCTGCAGCAGGCAGGCGGACGTCGGCAGCAGGTGGTCGGGGGTCTGCGTGCAGAAGATGAGCGCGTCGACGGCGGACGGGTCGACGACGCCGGCGTCGAGCAGCTTCCGCGCGGCGGCGTACGCGAGGTCCGAGGACGTCTCGTGCTCGCCGGCGACGTGGCGCTGCCGGATGCCGACCTTGTCGGCGATCCGCGCCATGTCCCAGTCCGCGTTCTCGCGCTGCAGGTCGTCGTTCGACACGACCCGCTCGGGCAGCGCGTACGCCACCGCGTGGATGAACGCGTCCATCCTCAGCCGGCGCGGAGGCGCTCGATCATCTCGCCGAGCTGCACCGCGGTGCGCGCCTGGATGAACTGCTCGTCGGGGACGGTGACGTCGAACTCGGTCTCGAGATCGAGCATGATGTCCATCGCCTTCATCGAGTCGACGCCGGCGTGGTAGAAGTCCTGGTCCGGCGCCAGCGTCTCCAGCTCGCCGGCGCGCGTGATGATTCCGACGATCTTGTCGACGTTTTCCATGGTGGACGGGAGGTTCGGAGCCGGGGAGGGCGGGAAGGAGCGGGAGCTGGTCGGGACCGCGCGGCGCGGTGACGTCGTCCGCGGCCGGCGCTCAGACCAGCTTGCGGATCTGGCGCGCCGGGTAGCCGGCGACGAGCGTGTCGGGGGGCACGTCGGTCGTCACGACCGAGCGCGTGGCGACGACGCTGTTGTCGCCGATGGTGACCCCCGGGAAGATCGTGCAGTTGCTGCCGATCCAGACGTTGTTGCCGATCGTGATCGGCTTGACGTCGGCGTCGGCCGGCGGGTGCCCGAGCCGGCGCAGCTCGGGGTCGATCGGGTGCCCGTTGGAGTCGAACAGGTGCGTGCCGCCCGCGATGTGGCAGTCGTCGCCGATGACGATCGCCTTGGCGATGCTGAGGACGCAGCCGTGTCCGAGCCCGGTGCGGTTCCCCACGCGGAGCGACGGGCGGTCGGAGAAGCGCGCCGCGAACGCGATGTCGATCTTGCCGACCACGTTGACGTCGTCGCCGAGCACGATCTCGCCGGCGCCCTGGATCCAGGGGACGAAGGCGCCGGTGCGCAGGTTCCGCCCGACGCGCGTGCAGGCGGCCCGCAGGAGGGGGCCGCTGAGGAAGAACTGGACGAACAGGTAGTACAGCTCGCGCACCGCGACGTAGACCGCGAGCAGCAGCTTGCCGAGCACGCGCGGGAGCGGCAGGTGCGCCGAGCGCCGCGCCTTGTAGAGGCGCCGCGTCGCGCCGGCGATCGGGTGATCGCTGACCGCGATGGTTCGGCGGAGAGTCGCGACGTTCATCAGGTGGGGCAGGCGGGAACGCTCAACGTGCGGGCCGCACGCACTGGCCCGGCGCCGGTCCGGGACGGCGGGCCCCCGAAGAGTACCCCCGGCCTCGGGAGGCGGACCATCCCTTGCGCCGCGCGCGGCTGCTCCCGACCGACGAGCGGCGCGCGGCCGGGGCACAACCCCGGCGCGGCGGCCACAGATCGAGGGCGACCGTCGGGAACCGGGCGCGACCGCATATATGCCAATTGCGGACCTCCCGCGCGAGGCTGCGGCGGCCGCGCGACACCGCCACCGCGGCGTGGCGCCGACGCCCGGGGGGCGCTCGCAGGGCGCTCAGGCGCCCCGCGCCTGGCGCGTCGGGGTGCGGCGCCGCGCCGTCCGCCGCTCGAACACGACCTCCTCGGCGAGGATCATGTACCGGATGATCTGCCGCCGCACCTCGGCGAACTGCCGGCTGCGGTCGCGGAACCGGTCGTTCGAGACGAGCGACGCGTCCAGCTCCTTGGCGAAGGAGAGGAGGAAGTAGTCGGCGTCGGTGCCGGCGGGGGCCTGGTGGATCTCCCCGCTGGCCACCAGCGCCTCGTAGGCGGCGCCGTCGTCGATCTGGTGCCGGAGCGCCGCGTCGGCCACCAGGATCGGGTCGAACCCCTGCTCGCGCAGCTTGTCGCGGACCAGCAGCAGGTTGGCGAGGCGGGCGCCTCCCTCGCTCGCGTGGGCGACGTTCGAGCCGTCGACGAGGGCGCGCGGACGCCCGGCCGGGGAGCCCTCCCCGACCGCTTCCAGGTGCGCCGCCGCGCCGCCGCCGTTCGCCATGGGGGCGTGCCGGGCAATTCGCGTGCACTTTCGACGGCCGGGGCGGGGGCGGGGTGCCGGAAACCGGCGGGGCGGGGCATCCTGTTGGGGCCGCGAGAATCCATCCGCCTCCACCTCCCACCCCCGACCCGCCGCCGTGCCGCCCCGCGCCCCCCGCTACTGGCTGCTGAAGTCCGAGGCCGACTGCTTCGGGTTCGACCACCTGCTCGCCGCCCCCGACCGGACCACGTGCTGGGACGGGATCCGGAACTACCAGGCGCGCAACTACATGCGCGACGACATGCGGCCGGGCGACCTGGTGCTGTACTACCACTCGAACGCCGAGCCGCCCGGCGTCGCCGGGATCGCCGAGGTGGTGCGCGAGGCCTACCCCGACCACACCGCGTTCGACCCCGAGGACCCGCACTTCGACCCGAAGAGCCGCCCCGACGAGCCGACCTGGCTGATGGTCGACGTGCGGGCGGTGGAGAAGTTCCCGCGCTACGTGCCGCTCGAGGCGCTCCGGGGCGCGACGGGGCTGGAGGAGATGCTGATCCTGCGCCGCGGCAACCGGCTGAGCATCACCCCGGTCACGGCGGCGGAGTGGAAGGTCGTGTGCGCCCTCGGCGGCGTGCAGCCCGCCGCGAAGGCCGGCGCGAAGGCCGCCGCGAAGCCGCTGCCCGCCGCCCGGGCGCGCGGCTAGATTGGCGGCGACGCGCGGCGGCGCCCCGTCGGCGCCGCCGCGTCCGCACACCACCCGGAGACAGCGGCATGAGCGAGACGAAGACGGCGGCGACGAGCGGCTTGGAACTGCGGGACCCGCGCACCGACCGGAGCTACGCGCTGACGTTGCTCGAGCGCGGCACGGAGGGCGACGAGGCGGTCCGCGCGTCGGACCTGCGCCAGGTGAAGGTCGCCGACGACGACTTCGGCCTGCTCAGCTACGACCCCGCGTTCATGAACACGGCGTCGTGCAAGAGCGCGATCACCTTCATCGACGGCGACAAGGGGATCCTGCGCTACCGCGGCTACCCGATCGAGCAGCTGGCCGAGAAGTCGACCTTCCTCGAGGTGGCGTACCTGCTGCGCAACGGCGAGCTGCCGTCGCAGGACGAGTACGTGAAGTGGGTGCACGACATCACGTACCACACGTACGTGCACGAGAACATCGCCAAGTTCCTGACCGGGTTCCGCCACGACGCGCACCCGATGGCGATGCTCACGTCGGCGCTGGCCGCGCTGTCGTCGTTCTACCCGCAGGCGAAGGACATCTTCGACCCCGAGCAGCGGCACATCTCGATCATCCGCCTGCTGGCGAAGACGCCGACGATCGCGGCGATGATCTTCCGCCACATGAAGGGGCTGCCGGTCGTCTACCCCGACAACTCGCTGCCGTACGGCGAGAACTACCTGTCGATGGTGGCGCGCATGTCGGAGCCGCGCTACGAGGCCAATCCGGCCTTCGCCAAGGCGCTCGACGTGCTGCTCATCCTGCACGCCGACCACGAGCAGAACTGCTCGACGAGCGCGGTGCGCGCGGTGGGCTCGTCGCACGTCGACCCGTTCTCGGCGGTCGCGGCCGGGGTGGCGGCGCTCTACGGCCCGCTGCACGGCGGCGCCAACGAGGCCGTGCTCCGCATGATCGAGCAGATCGGCCACCCGAAGAACGTCCCCGCCTTCATCGAGGAGGTGAAGGGCGGGAAGGGGAGCCGCCTCATGGGCTTCGGGCACCGCGTCTACAAGAGCTACGACCCGCGCGCCAAGATCGTGAAGAAGCTCGCGGACGAGGTGTTCGCGCAGGTCGGCATGGACAAGGACCTCGAGATCGCGCTCAAGCTCGAGGAGGCGGCGCTCAACGACGAGTACTTCGTGAGCCGCAAGCTCTACCCGAACGTCGACTTCTACACGGGGCTGATCTACCGCTCCATGGCGTTCCCGACGTCGTACTTCACCGTGCTGTTCGCGATGGGGCGCATGGCGGGGTGGCTGGCGCAGTGGGAGGAGATGCTGCTCGACAAGGAGCAGAAGATCGCCCGCCCGCGGCAGATCTACGTCGGCCCCGGCGAGCGCGCCTACGAGACGAAGCTCACGGACTTCCAGCCGGACATGCGCAAGGACTCGATCCGCAAGTGACCGCGCGCCCCCGCCCCCGCGTCAGACGAGCGACGCGTGGGGCAGGGGGAGCGAGAACTCGAAGCGCGTCCCGCGCCCGACCTCGGAGTCGACCCGCAGCTCGCCGCCCATCGCGCGCACCAGCTTGCGGCAGATGGCCAGCCCGAGCCCCGCGCTCGAGAACGCGAAGTCGCGCGCGTCGGGGCGCTCGCGGAAGGTCTGGAACAGGGTGGCCAGCACGCGGGGCGGGATGCCGCGCCCCGTGTCGACGATCGTGAAGCGCACGCTCCCCCCGGGCTCGTCCTCGGCGCGCAGCTCGACGCGCCCGGCGGGGGTGAACTTGAGCGCGTTGGTCACGAGGTTCAGCAGCACGCGCTGGATCGCCGGGCCGTGGCCGACGCGGGCGCCGGCCGGCGGCGCGTGCACGACCAGCTGCAGCCCCTTCTCCTCGGCGATCGGCTGCACGATGCCGCGCACCGCCTCGAACAGCTGGGCGAGCGACACGGGGGCGGGCTCCCCCGCCGCCAGGCGGTCGCCGCCGCGCGCCAGCTCCATCACGTCGCCGACGAGCGACGTCAGGCCGAACGCCGCGCCGTAGACGAGCCCCAGCTGCCGCTCCTGCGCCGCCGTCACGGGCCCCGCCTGCTCGGCGCGCATCTGCTCGACCAGGAAGAGGATCGAGCCGAGCGGGGAGCGCATGTCGTGCGCGACCTCGACCAGCAGCTCGAGCGCGCGGGCGCCGGAGAGCTGCTCGACCACCACGCGCGCGACGTCGTGGCGGGCCGCGTCCTCCAGGCGCTCGCAGGCGGCCAGCACCGCCAGCAGCGCCCGCGGGTCGGCCGACGGCTCGCCGGCCGCGTGCTGCGTGGTGGCCTGGTCGAGCAGCCGCTGGCGCAGCGCGCGCAGCAGGTCGGTGAGCGACACCGACCACGGGAGCTCGGGCGGGACGGCGGCGCCGCCGTCGGCCACCGCGCCCCGCAGCGCGACGCACAGCACGCGGAGCGCGTGGCGCGCGAGGTCGCGCTCGCGGCGGTCGGCTGTGCGCGACGCGGTCGACGGCGCGGTGCTGCAGCGGTCGCTCACCCAGGCGGCGGCGCGGTCGACCTCCTCCCACACGTCCACGCGCTGCCCCGCCGCCTCGCGCGGGGGGAGGAGCGGGGTGGCGCGGGTGGTCAGCGGGTGGAGCTGCTCCGGCTCGTCGGTGACGAGGCGCAGCGGGGGGACGACGCGGGGAGAGGGCGGCTCGTCGCCGGAGCGCATGCGCGGGCGCCCCGGCTCAGTCGCCGAAGGTCGCGAGCGCCGCGGCGGCGTCGTCGCGGCGGATGTTGTGCTTCTCGAGGAGCCGGTAGAGCGTCGTGCGGTCGATGCTCGCCAGGCGCGCGGCCTTGGACATGTTGCCGGCGGCGCGCGCGGTGAGGCGCGTCAGGTACTCGCGCTCGAAATGCGCGACCAGCTGCTCCTTCGCCGTGTGGAACGACTCGTTGAAGATCGCCGCCGGCAGCCCGCCCGCGTTCCCCGGCTCCGCCGACACCTCCTCGTAGATCGGGATGTCGTCGGGGGTGATCGGCTTCCCCGGCTCGGCGACCACGGTGACGTGCTCCATCACGTTCTGCAGCTCGCGCACGTTCCCCTTCCAGGCCCGCGTCTGCAGGAAGCGGATCGCCTCCTCGGTCAGGAGCGGGAGGGGCACGCCGGCCTTGCGGTGCCGCCCCCAGAAGCGCTGCAGGAAGTGGCGGGCGAGCAGCGGGATGTCCTCGGGGCGCTGGCGCAGCGCCGGGAGGCGGATCGGGACGACGCAGAGGCGGTAGAACAGGTCCTCGCGCAGCAGCCCGTTCTGCACCGCCTCGCGCGGGTCGCGGTTGGTGGCCGACACGAAGCGCACGTCGACGACGGCGTCCTGCTTCTCGCTGCCGACGCGGCGCACGACGCCGTCCTGCAGCACGCGCAGGAGCTTCGCCTGCAGCGGCATCGGCATCTCCCCGAGCTCGTCGAGGAAGAAGGTGCCCCCGTTGGCCACCTCGAGGAGCCCGGCCTTGTCGCGGTCGGCGCCGGTGAACGCCCCCTTCTTGTGGCCGAACATCTCGCTCTCCAGCAGCGCGCCGGGGATGGCGGCGCAGTTCACCGGGACGAGCTTGCGCTGGCCGCGGCGGCTGTGGCGGTGGATGAACTGGGCGATCAGCTCCTTCCCGGTGCCGCTCTCGCCGAAGATCATGACCGAGGCGTCCGTCCCCGCGACGCGCTTGGCCATGGCGATCGCCTGGCGGAAGGCGGGCGCGTCGCCGATGAGGGCGCTCTCCTCCTCGGGGACGCGCTCGACGATGGCGGCGGGGGCGGAGATCCCGGTGGCGGCCTGGAGGACGCGGGTGTCGCGGACGTCGGGGGTGCCGGCGCTCGCCGCGCGGGCGGCGTGGGCGGCGCGCCCGACCAAGACCTGGAGGTGGGACGCCGAGAAGGGCTTGGGGAGGTAGTCCCAGGCGCCGGCGCGAAGGGCCTCGAGGCTGGAGGCGACGGTCGGGTTCCCGGTCATGACGACGACCAGGGTGCGGCGGTCAGCGGCGCCGATGGCGCGCAGCACGTCCATGCCGCTGACCGGCGTCATGTAGAGGTCGACCAGCGCGATGTCGAAGTGCTGGCGCTGTGCTGCCTCGATCGCATCCTCGCCGCGGGCGAACGTCACGACGTGGTGGCCATCGAGCTGAAGCACGTTGGCACACCCTTCGCGCAGGGTCCGGTCGTCGTCGACGATCAGGATGCGCAGCTGGGTGGTGCGCTCCTGCTCGTCGCCGCGGTGGTCGGCGCGGTCGGCGGTGTCGGTCATCACGCGGCGGGTGGTGTACGGAGGGACGTGCCCCGCCTCGACAAGGACGGCGTCGGCACGCAAACTAGGCGGGCGGGTCCGGGTGTGGCATCCGCGGCACAGGGTTGTGTCGGCTGTGCCACACGGAAACTTGAGCCCCGACCGTCCCCCCGTGCCCTCCGTCACGTCCCGCCCACATCCGTCGCCCCGGCGCTGTCACCCAGCGCACTGCGGCGCGGACGTCCAGTTGCCGATACCTTAGGCGGATGGCGCCCGCCTGGCGTCGTCCGCCCCCGCGCCGCCTGCTCCGGGGACGTCCGCGCGTCCCCGTCGGATCCTCCTCGCGTCGTCCACATGTCCGCTTCGCTCCCCCCGGCCCTCCCCGGCTCCGGCTCCGCCCTCCAGCCCTACGCGCCCGCCGGCGGCGCGCCCGTCGTCTATCGCGACCCGGGGGCGGGGGAGCAGGCGGGGGGCGGGGAGCTCGCCCGCATCCTCTCGGCGCTCAACCGCTTCAAGTGGCTCGTGGTCGGGATCCTGGTGGCCGGGACGGTGGCGGGGGTCCTGGCGACGCGGCTGCTGACGCCCGAGTACCAGGTGCAGTCCACGCTGCTCCTGACCTCCAGCGGGGGGAGCGAGAGCCGCGGCCCGCTGCGGGACGACGCCCTGCTCGACGCGCAGGGGTGGAAGGACCTGCTGAAGGCCTATTCCATCGCCGACTCGGTGGTGATGCAGCTGGCGCTGTACCTCCAGCCGGCGCGCGCCGCGGACTCGGTGGTGTTCCGGGGATTCCAGCTGAACCGGGGGCGCTTCTACCCCGGCGACTACACGCTCGAGGTCGAGGGCGCCCGGTGGACCCTGTCCGACAAGGTCGGGGTGATCCGCGAGGAGGGCGTCGTCGGCGATTCGGTCGGCCGGCGCGCGGGCTTCTACTGGCGCCCGACGAAGGCGGTGCTGGGCGACGACCGCACCGTCAAGTTCCAGGTGCGCATCCCCCGCGAGGCGTCGAACGACATCCTGAAGCGCCTGAGTGTCGACCTGCGCGAGGGGTCGAACCTGATCGCGCTGAGCCTCAGCGGCACGCCGCAGCAGAAGCCCGCCGAGACGCTGAACGCGTGGGGCGAGCAGTTCGTGCGCATCGCCGGCGACCTGAAGACGGCGCGCATGTCGCAGTACGTGCGCATCCTCACCGCGCAGCGCGCGGAGGCCGAGCAGCGGCTGCGCGACGCCGAGTTCCAGCTGACGCGCTACCGCACGCAGGTGATCACGCTTCCGTCCGAGGGGCTGGCGATGAAGCCGGGCGCCACCAGCGGCGGGATCGAGCTGCGCGAGCCGGTGTTCGACCAGTACTTCAAGGACCGCTACGAGCTGCAGACGGTCCAGCGCGACCTGCAGGCGCTCGACCGCGCGATCGCGTCGGTGACGCCGACGTCGGTGCCGATCGAGGGGCTGCTCACGATCCCGACGGTCGCCGGCGACCCGGGCGCGATGACGCTGCGCGAGTCGCTCAACGAGCTGGCCAAGCGCCAGACCGAGCTGCGCGTGCTGCGCGAGCGCTTCACCGACTCCAACAAGGTCGTGCGCGACCAGCTCTACGGGCTGGAGCAGCTGCAGACGCGCGCGATCCCGGAGCAGCTGCGCGCCTTCCGCACCGAGCTGGCGCGCCGCCAGTCGACCGTCAACACGACGATCGCGAAGGCGACGAGCGAGCTGCAGGGGATCCCGCAGCGCTCCATCCAGCAGGAGGCGCTGCGCCGGGAGCTCGACAACGCGACGCAGCTGTACCTGTCGCTGCAGGCGCGGTCGGCGGAGGCGGAGCTGTCGGAGAAGAGCGCGATCCCCGACGTCCGCATCCTCGACCAGGCGGTGATGCCGCTCGAGCCCTCGAAGAACACCGCGCCGCGCATCATCCTGATGGCGATCGGCGGCAGCGTCGCCCTCGGCCTCGCGCTCGCGTTCCTGCTCGACCGCACCGACCGCCGCTTCCGCTACCCGTCGCAGGCGACCGGCGACCTGGGGCTGCAGATCCTCGGCGTCGTCCCCGAGGTGGAGCAGGGGCGCCACGTGTCGCCGGAGAAGGTGGCCGGCGTGGTCGAGGCGTTCCGCGAGCTGCGCATGAACGTGAAGTACTCGTGCATGCCGAACCAGAAGGTGACGCTGGCGGTCACGAGCCCCGGGCCGGGCGACGGCAAGTCGCTCGTCGCCTCCAACCTGGCGCTGAGCTTCGCCGAGGGCGGGTGGCGCACGGTGCTCGTCGACGCCGACCTGCGGCGCGGCTTCCTCAACGAGACGTTCGCGCAGCCGTCGACGCCCGGGCTGATCGAGTACCTCGAGGGGACGAGCCCGCTCGCGGAGGTCCAGCGCACGACGCACCACGCCAACCTGACGCTGATCCCCGGCGGGACGCGCCACCGCCGCGCCCCCGAGCTGCTGGCGACGCCGCGCATGCAGGAGCTCGTCGCCGCGCTGTCGCGCGACTTCGACGCGATCATCGTCGACACGCCGCCGCTCGGCGCCGGCTCCGACGCCTACGCGCTGGCCACGGCGACGACGAACGTCGCGATCGTGCTCCGCGGCGGCACGACCGACGTGCGCATGGCGAAGGCGAAGCTCGAGACGCTCGACCGCCTGCCGGTCGCGGTCATCGGCGCGATCCTGAACGGCGTCCAGACGACCGACGGGATCTACCAGTACTACTCGTACGACACCAAGTACGCGATCACGGCCGGCGAGGAGGTCGAGCCGGCGGGCGCGGTCGGCCGGCTGGGCGACGGGCGCTGACCCCGGGAATGGGCGACGGGCGGCGGGGAGACCCCGCCGCCCGTCGTGCGTCCGGGGGTGCCGGACGTCGTCGTCAGCGGGCGGCGAACGCCGGCTCGGACGCGGGCGGCCCGAGCCGGGCCATGGTGCGCCCGATGAGCGCCGCGCCGTCGGCGGCGCCGGCGCGGGTCGGCTCGAGCGCCAGGACGCTGGTGCGCGGCCGGAGGCGGCCGTCGGCGGCCAGCGAGCGCGCCAGCCGGTCGGCCAGGATGCGCCCGCCGTCCTCGCCGGTGCGGGGGGCCAGCACGGCGTACTGGTCGCGCCCGACGCGCCCCACGACGTCCGACGCCCGCCCCGTCGCCTCCCACGCCGAGCGCACGCGCTCGCCCGCCAGCTCGACGCCGCGCAGGCCGGTCGCCGGGTCGGCGTCGGCCGCCAGGGGCCCGAGCTCGATCCCGACGCAGCAGAGCGGCGCCCCCGCGCGGGCGGCCTCCGCCCCCAGCTCGCGGGCGCGCCCGAGCAGGCCGCGCAGGTTGTAGACGGGGGCGAGGCGGTCGTGCACCCCGGCGTTCCGCAGCTGGTCGGCGTGCCGCTTGGCCGCGATCCAGGTGGCGAGCCGCAGCCGCAGGGCGACGGTGTCGATCGGCAGCTCGACGACGTCCCAGGCCCCGTCGATCAGGGCGTCCATCCGCTCGCCGCGCGACAGGGGCGCCCCGGAGAGGGCGAGCACCGGGGTGACCGGCCCGATCGCGCCGGCCGCCCGCAGCGACGCCGCCACCGACTCGGCGCGTCCGTCGCGGTCCATCCAGACGTCGACGAAGACGACGTCCGGGTCGAGGGCGTCGGCGACGTGGATCGCCTGGGCCAGCGAGGCCGCGCGGCTGGTGGTGAAGCCCCACCCGCGCGCCGCGGCGCCGAGCGCGAGGACGAGCCAGTCGTGGTGACTGACCAGCAGCACCGCGGGCGGGCGCCCGTCGGCGGAGGAGTCGAGCATGGGAGGGATCGGCGGGAAATACGGATCAACCTGCTGGTACGACCTTCGCAAGGATCGTCGCAGTCGTCGCCCGCCTCCGCCGCGTCCGACCGGGCCTTCGCTCGGCCGAGCCCGGTTCACCGGCTAGCCGCTTGCTCGGCAACGAGTTAAGCCGGAATGTGCGGCGTCGCACTTCAGTAACGCGTCGTCGGTGCCGATTCCTCGTATGTTGAAGCCCCGCACGGCCATCTGTAGTATAGACTCGACACGGTGACGTCCCGGACGGGTTCGACCGGGGGTGCCTCGCGCCCCCTGGCTCGCGCCCACCGCGACACTTTCCCGCGCGGCTGCGCGGCGATCGCACCCGTGCTCGGGGTGGCCCCCAATCCTTGTTCATGTCGCCGAGCGTCCTCTCCCGCCCCGCCTCGATCCCGCGCGCGCTCCTGATCCTCGCCGTCCTGGCGGTGGGGCTCCCGGTGCGGGCGGAGGCGATGCGCCAGACGGGGGCGGCCGCCGACACCACGCGGCCGTCCTGGCGGTGGGGCTCCCGGTGCGGGCGGAGGCGATGCGCCAGACGGGGGCGGCCGCCGACACCACGCGCGGGCGTGCGGTAACCTCGTCCAGCCCGGCGGCCTCGCGATCGCAACTCACGGCAGCCGCGGAGGCCGCGGAACGCGCGGCCGCCTCCGGGCCGGACCGCGACCGCGGGCGGGCCCGCAGCGAGGCCGCGGCGATCCGCTCCCGCCTGCAGAGTGGCGACTTCCAGGTCGGCGACCGAATCGGGCTCTCGTTCGCCGGCGACTCGGTCGTGCGCGAGCTGACGGTGCGTGAGGGGACGCTGATCGACTTCCCGTACGGAGTCCCGGCACTGTCCGTAGCTGGCGTGTTGCGCAGCGAGCTGACCGACGTGGTGCTCGGCCATCTCCGGAAATACGTGCGTGACCCGGAGGTTCGCCTCTTCCCGCTCCAGCGGCTGGCGGTCTCGGGCGCGGTCCGGGCGCCGGGCGTCTACTGGGTTCGCCGCGACCTGCAGGTCTCCGAACTTGTCATGCGTGCAGGCGGGCCCGACCAGAACGCGCGGATGGAGAAGGCGCGCGTCGTGCGAGGTGGTCGCGAGGTACTGAGCGACAAGTCGTTCGCGCGGGTCGCGCGGGAAGGGCAGACGGTCGAGGAGGCCGGGTTGCAGGCGGGGGACGAACTCCGGGTGCCGGCCCGCCCGAATCGCAACTGGGCGCAGATCGGTAGCTACGCCTTCTTCGGCATCTCCGCGCTCACGGCGCTGCTCGCTCTCGTGCGCGCCTCCTATCAGTGAACGGGAATCCCACACGCCTCTGACGGTGCTCCCGTTGCAGCCGCTGCCATCCGAAGGCGCGAGCGCGCCTCGCCCCCCGTTCGTCGACATCCCCTCGCCGCCGCGCGCGGGGGAGGTGCGGCGCGCGGCGCCCGAGCCCGCGTTCGGGTGGTCGGACGACGCGTCGCCGTGGGGCCAGAGCGCCACCACCGGGCCGGCGGTCGCCGTGGCCGAGCGGTCTGAGGCGGCGAACCGAATCCTGAACGTCGTCGTGGCGGCGGTCGCGCTGCTGGTGCTGGCGCCGCTGTGCGTGCTCGTCGCGGCGCTGGTGAAGTTGACCTCGTCGGGGCCGGTGTTCTATACGCAGACGCGCATCGGCCTCGACCGGCGCTGGCGCGGGCTCGCGCCCGACGACGGCGACCGGCGGGTCGAGGACCTGGGCGGACAACCGTTCACGATCCTCAAGTTCCGGTCGATGACCGTGAACGCCGAGAGCAACGGGCAGGCGGTGTGGGCGACCAAGCACGACGCCCGCGTCACCCCGATCGGCCGCGTGATGCGCAAGACGCGCATCGACGAGATCCCGCAGCTGGTCAACGTGCTGCGCGGCGAGATGAACATCGTCGGCCCGCGCCCCGAGCGGCCGAGCATCGTGGTGCGCCTGCGCGAGAGCATCGCCGAGTACCCGCTGCGGCACCGCGTGAAGCCCGGGATCACCGGGTGGGCGCAGATCAACCACAGCTACGACGCGTGCATCGAGGACGTGCGCCGCAAGGTCGCATACGACCTCGAGTACATCGAGAACCAGGGGCTGCTGATGGACCTGAAGATCATGGTCCTGACCCTCCCGGTCATGATCTTCCGGAAGGGCGCGCACTAGCGCGCCGCTGTCCGGCCCCCGAAGCACCCGGCAGTGACCTCTCCCTCCGTGACCGCGTTCGACCCGCGCCTCGCCGGCGCGGTCGAGCCCCGCGTCTCGCCCCTCCGCGGCTACTGGCGGCACTCCGCGATCCTCGCGGTCCTGCTCACGGCAGTCGTGGGTGCCCGCGCGCACGAGCTGATCCCGATCCTCCCCAAGGTCCGCCCCGCGCTGGTCATGGCGGCGGTCGGCGGATTCCTGGCGCTGACGTCCACGTCGCCGGCGGTGCGCCGGACCGCGCTGGGCGACCCGCTGTTCAAGCTGCCCGCGGCGTACTTCGGGTGGGCCGCGCTGACCGCGCCGTTCGCGCTCTGGGTGGGGATGTCGATCAAGGGGCTGCAGGGCGCCGTGCCGGCGCTCGTCGCGTGCCTCGTGATCCTGCTGTGCGAGCCCACGCAGCGAACGGTCGAGCGGCTGCAGCGCGGCTTCGTGCTCGGCTGTGCGCTGACGGCTGTGCTCGCCCAGACGCGAGGTTACTCGACCGACGGGCGTCTGACGACGGGGGCGTCGCTCGACTCCAACGACCTGGCCGCCGTGATGGCGCTCGTCGTGCCGCTCTGCGCCGGACTCGTGGCGCGCGCCCGTAACGTGATGAAGCTGCTGTGGGGCGGCGTGCTCGCGACTCTCATCGGCACCTTGGTGATGACCGGCTCGCGCGGCGGCGTCATCGCCATCGTCGTGTCGACCGCCGTGTACGTCGCCGGGCAGCCCGGGCGCCGGCGGGTGCTCTACGCGCTCGGCGCCGTCCTGGCCGCGACCACCGCCTACAGCATGGGGAGCGCGACGTTCAAGGAGCGCATGACGTCGTTCTTCGTCGAGGGGCAGCAGGACTACAACTACACCGACTGGACGGGGCGGCGCGCGGTGTGGCAGCGCGCGCGCGGCTACTTCGTGCAGAGCCCGGTCATCGGCGTGGGCTTCCAGAACTTCCCGGTCGCCGAGGGCGAGACCTGCAAGCGCATGTTCCCGGGGCGCGGGTGCAAGTGGTCGGACACGCACAACGCCTACCTGCAGGCGGCGTCCGAGCTGGGCCTCCCGGGCATCGGGCTGTTCGTGGCGATGCTGGTCGCCGGCGCGCGCCGCGCCTTCCCGATGTGGCGCTCCTCGGCCGCGCGGGCGGGGCGCGGGGCGATGCACCGGCCCGAGTTCCTGGCCGCGATGTCGGGGTTCGCGGCGTCGGCGACGTTCCTGTCGCACGCCTACTTCTACCTGATGTTCGCGCTGCTGGCGCTGATCGCGCTCGCCTCGCGGACGGCGGCGCGGGTGTCGGCGCCGGTCGCGTACGCCCCCGGCGAGCCGCCGGTGCCGGTGCGGCGCGGGGTGCGCGGCGGCGGGTCGTTCGCCCCCGGGTTCCGCGGCGGCCTGGCGCGGGTCCGCGCC
>NZ_JARGEK010000659.1 GCF_029211165.1 Roseisolibacter sp. H3M3-2 | reverse complement strand
GCGCGCCTGGCTCAGCGGCACCAAGCAGTTCAACGAACACTACTCCGCCAGCTTCACCGCGCTTGACCTCCTCGGCCCCCGCTAGCCCCCCGCCTGCGGCCGACGCCGCGCGTGCCCCGCAGCCGCTGCGCATCCACATGATCCTGCCGGCGATGCCCGCCGGGGGGATGGAGGCGGTCGTCCTCATGCTGTGCGAGCGCCTGCGGCGACTCGGCCATGAGCTCGAGGTGACCTGCACCGAGTACGTCGGCGCGTTCGGCGAGGAGCTCGCGGCGCGCGGCGTCCCGGTCACGCTCGTGCGGCTGCCCGCGCGCCACCACACCTGGCACCCCGGGCCGCTCGCGGCGCACCTGCGCGCGCGCCGCCCCGACGTCGTCCACAGCCACAGCGGCGTGTGGCTGCGCTCCGCGCGGGCGGCGGCGCTGGCCGGCCTGCCGCCGATCGTGCACACCGAGCACGGCATCCTCAACGGCGTGCTCAAGCCGGAGCCGCTGCGGGACCGCATCACCAAGCGGCTCGCCGCGCGGCACACGCACCGCGTCGTCGCGGTCGCGGACGCCCTGCGCGAGCACCTGGTCACCATCACCGGGATCGACGCGCGCCAGGTCCGCCTGATCCCGAACGGGATCGACGAGGAGCAGTTCGCCCCCGCGCCGCGCGACGCCGCCGTGCGCGCGTCGCTCGGCGTGCCGGCGCACGTCCCGCTGCTCGGCACCGTCGCGCGCCTCGCGCCGGAGAAGAACCACCTCCTCCTGATCGACGCGTTCGCGCGGCTGCGCGGGACGCACCCCGACGCGCACCTGGTCGTGGTCGGCGACGGCCCCATGCGCGACGCGCTGGAAACGCGGGTCGCCGAGCTCGGGATCGCCGACGCGGTGCGCCTGCCGGGCGTCCGGCGCGACACGGCGGCGCTCTACCGCGAGCTGGACGCGTTCGTCCTCTCGTCCGACTCCGAGGGCGCGTCCATCAGCCTGCTCGAGGCGATGGCGACCGCGGTCCCCTGCGTCGCCACCGCGGTCGGCGGCTCCCCCGCCCTGCTCGACCACGGCGCCTGCGGCCACGTCGTCCCGCCGCGCGACGTCGACGCGCTCGCCCTCGCGCTGGGCGCGGCGCTCGCCGACCGCGCGGCCGCCGCCGATCTCGGTCGGCGCGCGCGCGCGCGGGTGGCGGCCGACTTCGGCGCCGGCGCCATGGTGTCGGCCTACGAGGCGGAG
>NZ_JARGEK010000658.1 GCF_029211165.1 Roseisolibacter sp. H3M3-2 | reverse complement strand
GGTCGAGGCGCTCGCGCCGGGCGCCGCGCCCGCCGCCGCGCCGGCCGTCGATCCGTCGCTCGTCCCCGGCGCGCCCTCGGCGGTGCTCGGCGGTCGCGCGGCGTACGAGGCGCCCGCGCTCGCGCCCACCGGCGTGACCACCGGCTCGGCGTTCACCCCGCTCCAGTCGCTGCACGGCACCATCACCCCCGCCGACCTGCACTTCCAGCGACACCACGCGGGGATCCCCGACGTCGACCCGGCGCGCTGGCGGCTGCTGGTGCACGGGCTGGTGGACCGCGAGCTGGTGTTCACGCTCGACGACCTGCGGCGCTTCCCCTCGGTCACGCGCACCTGCTTCGTCGAGTGCGCGGGGAACGGCCGCTCGGCGTACCGCGACCCCAAGCGCGAGATGACGCCGCAGGTGATCGACGGGCAGACGAGCAACTCCGAGTGGACCGGCGTCCCGGTGGCGGCGCTGCTGCGCGAGGCCGGCGTGCGCGGCGGCGCGCGGTGGGCGCTCGCCGAGGGGGGCGACGCGTCGCTGCTGTCGCGCAGCATCCCGCTCGACAAGCTGCTCGACGACGCGCTGCTGGCGTGGGCGCAGAACGGCGAGGCGCTGCGCCCCGCGAACGGCTACCCGGTGCGGCTGCTGCTGCCGGGGTACGAGGGGAACATGTGCGTGAAGTGGCTGCGGCGGCTCGAGCTCAACGCGGAGCCGACGATGACGCGCAACGAGACGGCGAAGTACACCGACCCGCTCCCCGGCGGGAAGGCGCGGCAGTTCAGCTTCGTGATGGACGCCAAGTCGATCATCACCGCGCCGTCGCACCCCGGCCGGCTGTCGGGGCCCGGGTGGTGGCCGGTGACGGGGCTCGCGTGGACGGGGCGCGGGCGCATCGCGCGCGTCGACGTCAGCACCGACGGCGGGCGCACCTGGACCGAGGCGACGCTCGACGGCCCGGTGCTGCCGATGGCGCACGTGCGCTTCCGCCACCTGTGGAAATGGGACGGGCGGCCGACGCGCCTCATGAGCCGCGCGGTCGACGAGACGGGGTACGTGCAGCCGACGCTCGCCGAGTTCCGCCGCGTGCGGGGCGCCGGCACCGACTACCACTTCAACCACATCCGCGCGTGGGACGTCGAGGCCGACGGACGCGTCTTCTTCGCGGTCGACTGACCGCCGTCTTCGCGCTGTCGGCGGCGTGCGGGCGCGGCGTCGCGGCGCTGGCGTCGCGGGCGGCCGACGTCG
>NZ_JARGEK010000657.1 GCF_029211165.1 Roseisolibacter sp. H3M3-2 | reverse complement strand
CCGCCGCGACCAGCGCCGCCGGCGCCGCCTCGTGGCGCGGCGCGACCGAGGTCAGCGACGCCTCGCGCCGCCCGTCGCGCGTGCGCACCGCGACCGGCACCTCGCCGACCGGCGTCGCCAGCCGGAACGTGCCGTCCCCCTCCGCCTCGCCGAGCACGACGCCGGCGGCGATGGTGGCGTGGCCGCAGAAGCTCACCTCGGCGACGGGGCTGAAGTAGCGCACCGTGCGCGCGGCGCCGTGCGCCGGCGCCACGAACGCGGTCTCCGAGTACCCGACCTCGGCGGCGATGCGCTGCATCTCGGCGGCGTCGGGGTGCGCGTCGCCGACCCACACGCCGGCGGGGTTGCCGCCGTCGGGGGTCGTGGTGAAGGCGGCGACGCGGTGCAGGGCGGCGGTCATGGAAGCGTGAGGTCGAGGGTGCGGTGGAGGCCGAGCGCGTCGAGGAAGGCGCGGTCGTGGCTGACCACGACGAGCGCGCCGTCGAAGGCGCGCAGCGCGCCCTCCACCGCCCGCACGGCGTCGAGGTCGAGGTGGTTGGTCGGCTCGTCGAGCAGCAGGAGCGCGGGCGGGCGCGGCGCGGCGAGCGTCGCCGCCGGCGCGCGCCGCTGCCGCTCGCCGCCGCTGAGCGTGGCCACCGGGCGGCGCGCCGCGTCGGCGCGGAAGCCGACGCGCGCCAGCGCGAGGCGGCAGGCCGTCGCGTCGAGCGTGGGGTGCCAGGCGGCGAAGCGCGCCTCGACCGTCTCGCCCGCGCCGTCGAGCGCGGCGTCCTGCTCCAGGTACGCGACGACGGCGGCGGCGGCGCCGCGGCGCACCGTCCCCTCCGTCGGCGCGAGCGCGCCCGCGAGGACGCGCAGCAGCGTCGTCTTGCCGCTCCCGTTGGCGCCGACGACGGCGATCCGCTCCGGCCCGACGATGGTGAGCGAGGTCGGCGCGAGCGCGACGCGGCCGTCGGGGCCGCGCGACGCGACGCCGGCCGACTCGACGACCAGCGCGCGCGGCCGCACGACGGCGGACGTCGGCGGGAGCGCGGCCGCGGGGCGGTCGTCCACCTGCGCGTGCGCCGCGCGGACGCGCTCGCGCGACGCCTCGAGCGCGCGCTCCTGCTGCGCCCCCTCGCGCCCGACGCTCCCCTCGGCGCTCTCGCGCATCCCGTTCAGCTCGAGCTTCGTCAGGCGGCCGAGGGTGCGCTCGCGGCGCCCGCGCGCGTCGCGGCGCGCCCGGCGCTCGCGCACCGCCCG
>NZ_JARGEK010000656.1 GCF_029211165.1 Roseisolibacter sp. H3M3-2 | reverse complement strand
GCGCCAGCAGCTCCATCGCGCCGAACGGCTTGGTGACGTAGTCGTCGGCGCCGAGGGTGAAGCCGCGCACCTTGTCGGCCTCCTCGCGCCGCGCGCTGAGGATGAGCACGGGCGTGTCGAGCCCGCGGGCGCGCAGCTGCTCGAGCACCGTGTAGCCGTCGCGGTCGGGGAGCCCGAGGTCGAGCACGATCAGGTCCGGGCGCGCGTCGGCGACGACGGCCGCCGCCTCGGCGGCGCGCGTGGCGAGCGCGGTCTCGTAGCCGCGGCGCTCCAGGTGGTGCTGCAGGGCCTCGGCGATCTCGGAGGTGTCCTCGACGATCAGGATGCGGGGCACGACGGGGCGCTGGCAGTCGGCGTCAGGGGCGGGAGGGCAACGTAATGCGCTGCGCGGCTGCGCGGCTGCGCCTCTTCAACGGCCGGGAGAACGGATGCTCCGGATCCGTCGCATCCGGAGCATCCGTTCGATCCGTTCTCCCGGCAGTCGATCTCGAGGTTGCCCTTCCAGGTCCCTCGCGGCGCTCGGGACGACGACATCGACAACCGGGAATCGGATCAGGTCTGATACGATCGGATCCGGCGGATGGGCGCTCGGAGCTTCGAGGAGCGATCCGCTGGATCAGACCTCGTCAGATCTGATCCGATTCCCCGGTCGTTGCCGAGCCGACGGCGCGCAGCCGCACCGCTAGCTCTGCTGGATCCGGTCCATGAACTTGCGAATCCGCGCCGCGTTCGCCCCGACGTCGCCCCCGCCCACCCGCGACAGCGACCGCACGTCGACCCGCGACCCGCGCCCGGCCGGCGACACGCGCACCACGACGTCGCCGTGCGGGCCGAACCAGGTGGTGCGGTCGGTGGCCTCGACGCGCCCGGCGGCGGTGTCGACGGCGGCGATCGTCCACCCGAGCGCGCGCACTGCCGTCTCGGCGCGGGCGAGCGCCACGCGCGGCGCCACCGCGAGCGGGAGCGGCGCGATGTGCGGGTAGCCGAGGCGCTGCTGCGCGGCGACGGCGGGGCCCGGGTAGTCGACGGGCGTCGTCGCGCCGGGGCGGCGGCCGCGCAGCGCGCCGAAGCGCGGCGGGTCGTCGGTGTCGGTGGTGACGTCGTGGATCGGCGGCGCGGACTCGGCGCCCCGCAGCCGCCACGGCACGGAGGCCGAGGCCAGCGCCGCCGTCACCAGCAGCACCGCGGCGACGCGCACCCGGCCGCGCCGCGGGCCGCGCTCCGTCGCCCCGCCGATCGCCG
>NZ_JARGEK010000655.1 GCF_029211165.1 Roseisolibacter sp. H3M3-2 | reverse complement strand
CGGCGTGGTCTACAACGGCGTGGTCTACAACGGCGTGGTCTACAACGGCGTGGTCCGGTCCTACGTGAGCCACCACCGACAGGTGAAGGTCACGCCGTACCGGACCACGCCGTACCAGAGCACGCCGTACCAGAGCACGCCGTACCAGAGCACGCCGTACCTGAGCACGCCCTATCAGGTCCCGCTGAGCATCCTCGACAACCTCCTCCGCACCCCCTCGTCCGCCGCCTCGTCGACCAGCACGGCCAGCCGCAGCTCCCGGCGCTCCGCGCCGGAGAGCGCGCCGACGTACGCGGCCCGCTCCGACGGGCGCAGCGCGGTCAGCGCGGCCAGAAAGGCGTTGAGGCCGCCCGCCGGGACGGGGACGGCACGACGGCGGACGGGGGCGTCCGTATCGGCGAAGGAGATCACGGGGCGCCGTCCGTGCATAGGTTGCACCACGCCGACGCCCGCCCCCGCTCCGACCCCGTGCCCGCCGCCCCCGCCCTCGCCATCGACCGCCTCACCGTCCGCTTCGGCGCCGTCACCGCCGTCGACGGGCTCACGCTCGAGGCGTACCCCGGGGAGGTCGTCGCCCTCCTCGGCCACAACGGGGCGGGCAAGACGACCACCGTCCGCGCCGCCAACGGGCTCGCCGAGCCGGCCGCCGGGTCGGTGCGCGTGCTGGGGCTGTCGCCGCTCGCCGACGGCGCGGTGCTGCGCCGGCGCACCGCCGTCATCACCGACGTGCCCGGGCTCGACGAGCGGCTGACCCCGCGCGAGGTGCTGCGCTTCTCGGCCGACGTGTACGGCGTCCCCGCCGCCGAGGTGGGGCCGCGCATCGAGGCCGGGCTCGCCGAGTTCGGGCTGGCCGAGCGGGCAGGCGACCGCGTCGGGGGGTTCAGCCGCGGGATGCGGCAGCGACTGGCGCTCGCCCGCGCGCTGCTGCACCGCCCCGACCTCCTCTTCCTCGACGAGCCGACGACCGCGCTCGACCCGGCGGCGACGCGGCAGCTGCACGGCGTCATCCGCCGCCTCGCGCGCGACGAGGGACGCACGGTCGTGCTGTGCACGCACAACCTGCACGAGGCCGAGGCGCTGGCCGACCGCGTGGCGGTGCTGTCGCGCGGGCGGCTGCTGGCGCTCGACACGCCCGACGCGCTGGCGCACGGGGCGCAGGGGGCGGCGCGCGTGTCGCTGCAGGTGCACCCCGACGACGGCCCCGCCGCCGACGACGCGGCGGCGGCCGACGCGGCGCTCGACG
>NZ_JARGEK010000654.1 GCF_029211165.1 Roseisolibacter sp. H3M3-2 | reverse complement strand
TTCTGTGAGCCAAGGAGTTGAGACCACGATTTGTCTTCCCTAAGACCGCTTGGCCCTCCGACTTCGCCGTGCGCGCGCCGCCGGCGGCGCGCGCACGGCGGGCGCGGTGCCCTCGCTCATCGACCGGCGCGGCTGACGGCGGGCGACCCGCCACGGGACGCCGCGCGCGCCCGGCCCCCACGCGGGGCCGGGCGCGCGTGCGTTCGCGGGCGTGACGAACTGGGAATGAACTTCGGGGGCACGCTGCCGATACTGCTGCACAGAGGCGCGACGCTCCCGTCGCCGCCCCCCGCCCGCAGCCGCCCCACCGCCCGATGAGCCTCCCGATCCCGCAGCCGACGGCGATTCCCCGCACCGCGCCCGGCTCCGTGTCCGGCTCCCCCTACGCCCCGCCGGCGCGCCCGGCCGGCGCCTACGCGACGCAGGCCGCGCGCTACCGCGACGCCGAGCTGGCGGCGGCGTCGCCGGGGCAGCTGGTGGTGATGCTGTTCGACAAGATCCTGCTGACGCTACGCCGCGCGCGCGCGGCCGCCGAGGCGCGCCGGATCGAGGAGCGGGTGGAGCTGCTGCTGAAGGCGAACGACATGATCGCCGAGCTGCGCGCGTCGCTCGACTTCGAGCAGGGGGGCGGGATCGCGCAGAACCTCGACGCGCTCTACGCGTGGTCGATGCGCACGGTGTTCGAGGCGAGCCGCACCGGCGAGCCGGCGAAGATCGACCCGGTGGTGCGCGTGATGTCGGAGCTGCGCGACGCCTTCGCGCAGATCGTGGGCGGGGTCGCCGGCGCGGCGCACCCCCGCCGCCGACGCGGCGTCGCGGCCGGGCGACGGCGCGCGCCACCGCCACCCGCTCGAGGACAGCGACCGCCTCGCCTGGCAGGCGACGGCCGCGGTCCGCCTGCTGGAGCGGTTCGGCGCGCTGCTGACCGTCGCGCTGGACGCCGTCGGCTCCTCCGGCGACGCGGCGCTGGCGGCGGCCCTGGGCGAGCTCGACCTGCTGGTCGCGCTGCTGGAGCGGCAGCGCGCCGCGCTCGCCGAGACGCGCGCCGGCGTCCGCGACTGGCCCGGGCTCGACGACGGCGGCGCCAGCGCCAGCCAGCAGGCCCTCGCCCTGATCCTCGCCCCCGTGGACGACGCGCTCGAGCACGCGCAGCACCTGCACCGCCGCCTCGCCGACGAGACGCGCGGGGCGCTGGTCGCGCGCGCCGGCGGGCGGCGCGAGTCGGCCCGCCCGGCGCGCGCGGTCGCCCTGGTG
>NZ_JARGEK010000653.1 GCF_029211165.1 Roseisolibacter sp. H3M3-2 | reverse complement strand
GACACCGCGCAGTGGTTCCGTACACACTGCGAACGTTTCTAAAGTAAAAAGTTCGGGTGCTTGGGGGCGCCGTGTGACATCGGTGGCGCGGAGCTAAGCCGCTGTGGCGGAGAAGGTCAAGCGGCCCGCGTCGAAGCGGCGTGCAGGTGGGCGGGTGCTGGGGCTCGCGCGGGAGCCCGGCGAGCCCGATTGGGAGCGTCTGCTGCCTGACCGAGACGAGCAGATCGCCGCGTCCGCGCACTGGCTCCGGATCGTTGGCGAGATGCGGGAGCGGGAGACCTTCTCCGAATCGAACACCCATTCGGTGCAGCGCCTGATCCTGGCCTATCTGGTTTATGATCGCTGCTCGAGGAGCGTCGCGGTCGACGGCCTGGTCACCGAACCGAACAAGGACAACCCCAAGGCGATCGCGCGCCTGTCGATCTACTATCAGGCGATGCGCGAGGCCGAGAAGACGACGGAGCGGCTGGAGCAGCAGCTCGGCCTCACTCCCGGCCGGCGCGCCAAGGTGGGCAAGGTCGTGAAGAAGCGGGAGCGCAGCGCCGGTGCCGACGCGTTCCTCGGGCAGCAAGGCTAAGGTTACCGACCCGACCACCGCATGGGCGCGGGCGACGGTGCGGGGCGAATTCGTCACCGGCGACCTGGTGCGGCACGCGGCCGAACGGCACCTGAAGGATCTGCGTGACGCCGAGAAGCGGGGGTATTTTTGGCGGCCGGAGCTCGCGCAGCGCGCGATCGACTTCTTCCCGTCGCTGTTCACGATCACGGACGGTCCGGCCGAAGGCAAGCCCTTCCACCTGATCCCGTATCAGGTGTTCATCGTCGGCTCGCTGATGGGCTGGGTGAACGCAACTGGCCGGTGGCGCTTCCGCTCCGGCTATGTCGAGACCGGCAAGGGGCAGGCCAAGTCGCCGATGATGGCCGGGCTCGGCCTGTACGCAATGGGCTGGTGCGGCTTTCGGCGCTCGCAGATCTACTCGATCGCCGCGAACAAGCAGACGTCGATGGTCCTGTTCAAGGACGCGACCGCGATGTGCCGGGCCCCGGTGCCAGGGTACGACGATCACGAGACGCTCGAGGCGCTCGGCCACGTCGTGATCCGAGGCGAGGGCGACAACGCGTGGAAGATCGAGCACCCGGGCTCGCAATCGTTTTTCCTGCCGCTCGCCGACGGCAAGCAGCAGTCGGGCCCGCGGCCGCGCATGGTGCTCGCGGACGAGATCCACGAGTTCGCCTCGGTCGACCAGATCGACACA
>NZ_JARGEK010000652.1 GCF_029211165.1 Roseisolibacter sp. H3M3-2 | reverse complement strand
GTCGCGGCGTGGCGCGCGGGGCGCGCTGCGCGCGGGGCGGCGGGGGGGGAGACCGGATCGGGGGCGCAGGCGGCGAGCGCCAGCGCGGCGCCGGCGGCGAGGAGGCGGAGCGGGGACGTGCGCATCGTGGCGTGGGGACGGAGGACGTCGGGCGGGCGCGGCGCGGTCGACGGACCGCGTGCCCCGCGTCGTCCACCATGACCCGCGACGTGGCGCGCGCGTTCACTCCGCCGCGGCGGCCGCGCGCCGCGCATGCGCCGTCAGCGCGTCGGCACGCGGAGCCGGAGGATCGCCGTCGGCGTCGGCGTGCCGCGCGTGGCGCCGTCCTCGCCGAGGTTCGGCCACAGGCTGGCCGCGACGAGCAGCAGCTCGACGTCGCCCGACGCGTGCGCGCCCGGCAGCGGCGCGACCGTCGTCGGCTCGAGCAGCGCGGGGTGGCCCGCGAGCAGCGGCGTCACCGCGACCACGGTGTCGCGCCGCACGTCCACGCGCAGCACGCGCCCCGGCGGCGTGCCGTTCTGCACGGCCACGTAGCGCTCGACCTCCGCGCCCGCCGCGGCCGGGAGCCGCAGCAGCCGGTCGACGCCGCGCAGCGCGCCGGGCGCCACGTCGGCCGCGTACGCGAACGGCGCGGCGGCACCGGTCGCGAGGTCGACGCGGGCGAGCCCGCGCGCGTAGTCGGCCACCACCAGCGACCGCCCGTCGTCGGCGAGCGTCATCCCCTGCGCCGAGCGCAGCGTGCCGGCCGCCACGAGCGGGCGGAACGCCGACTCGCCGGGGCGCAGCGTCCAGATCGCGCCGGCGCGCCCGTCGGCGGCGAACACGCGCCCGTCGGGGTGCACCAGCACGTCGCCGAGGTGCGCCCCCGCGGGCGCCTCGACGCGCCGGCGCTCGGCGCCGGTCGCGAGGTCCAGCTCCACCAGCGCCGAGCGCGCGGCGCGCGACGCGCCGTAGCCGAGCGCCTGCGGCATCGCGCTCACGGCGACCCACAGCGCGCCGCGCGCCGGGACGGCCTCGATGCCGAGCGCCGCGCGCCCCTCGCCCACCGACGCGGCGCGCAGCTCGCGCGGCGCGTGCGACGCGCCCCCGGCCGCCAGGCGCACGACGCGCCCCGTGCGCATGCTGCTCACCCACAGCGAGCCGTCCGGCCCCGGCGCCGCCGCCTCGGGGCCGAAGCCGGCGGGGAGGACGACGACGGTGTCGGCGCGCGCCTGCGCGCCGCCGGCGCGTTCCTCCGGCGGCACCTGGTCGCGGCCGCCGT
>NZ_JARGEK010000651.1 GCF_029211165.1 Roseisolibacter sp. H3M3-2 | reverse complement strand
GGGAGCGTCGGCGGCGGGGCCTTCCCCACCGCGCGCCTGGCGTCGTGGGCGGTCGCGCTGGCCGGCCCCGGCGCCGCGGTCGCGCGCGCGCTGCGCGACGGCGGCACGCCCGTGGTCGGCCGCATCGTGGACGACCGCGTCCTCCTCGACCTGCGCAGCGTCCCGGCGCGCGACGACGCCCGCCTCGCCGACGCCGTCGCCGACGCCCTCACCGACTGACCCCGCCCGTGGCCGACGCCCCACCCCCGCTGCGCCCCGCCGTCTTCCTCGACCGCGACGGCACCCTGATCGACGACGAGCACTACCTGTCGGACCCGGACCGCGTCCGGCTGCGCCCCGGCGTCGCGCGCGCGCTGGTCCGCCTGCGCGAGGCCGGGCTGGCGCTGGTCGTCGTCACCAACCAGTCGGGGATCGCGCGCGGGATGTTCGGCGAGGCCGAGTACGAGGCGGTGCGCGCGCGCCTCGACGCGCTGCTGGCCGCGGGGGGCGCGTCGCTCGACGCCAGCTACCACTGCCCGCACCATCCGGACTTCGGCCCGCCGTGCGCCTGCCGCAAGCCGGGGATCGCGCTCTACCAGCAGGCGGCCAGCGAGCACGCGCTCGACCTCGCGCGATCGGCGTTCGTCGGCGACAAGCTGCGCGACGTCTCGCCGGCGGCGCGCTTCGGCGGGCTCGGCGTCCTCGTCCCGGGCCCCGACACGTCGTTCGCGGACCTCGAGCGCGCGCGCGAGCGGTTCGCCCTCTCGACGACGCTCGACGCCGCGGCCGACCGGGTGATGGCGCGGCTGCGGGCCGCCGGCCCGGGGGCGTGAGCGGGTCCCGGGGGGCGGCCCCCACTCGCTAGGTTGCCGCCCATGCCGGACCGAGCCTCCCGCGCCGCCGCCGGCCGCGTCCCCGTCCTGGGCGCGGCCGCGGGCGTCGCCGCCTTCGTCGCCGCCCTCGTGCTGCGCGCCTCCGCCCCCGAGGCCGCGTGGCCGCACCAGCCCCTGCACTCGGCGATGGAGGCGGCCGGCGAGGTCGCCGCGCTCGCGCTGGCGCTGCTGCTGGAGCTGCGGCGGCGCGTCACCGGGCTGCCGGCGCCGCGCGACGCCTGGCTCGCCGCGGCGTTCGCGACGATGGGCGTGCTCGACGCCGCGCACGCCTGCGCCCACGTCGGACCGGCCTTCTTCTGGTCGCGCGCGCTCCCCACGCTGCTCGGCGGGCTGCTGGCGGCGGTGGCGCTGCGCGCGCGCGGCGTCGCCGGCGTGCGCCTGGCCGGCGCGGAG
>NZ_JARGEK010000650.1 GCF_029211165.1 Roseisolibacter sp. H3M3-2 | reverse complement strand
GCCTCGCCGTGGGCGCGGTCGGCGGCGACCCGGTGCGCGTGCGCGGCGGCGTCGGGCGCCCCCGGGTCAGCGTCAGGGCGCGGCGCGTCGGGTCGTAGGTGAGCGACGACGACAGCCGGGGGAGCACGTCGCTCACCAGCTGGAAGGGGACCCAGAGCCGCTCCCCCTCGACCTGCGGGGCGGCCAGCAACGGGACCTCGGTGGTCTCGCCCTCGCCCGCCACCAGGAACGGGATACCCTCGCGGACCGCCAGCACGACACCCGGGAGGCGCAGCCGCCAGCGCCCCACCCCGTCCTCGACGAGCGAGCCACCGGCGGCGCCGGCGAGCTGGTCGGCCCGCACCCACCGCCCGAGCCGCCCGGCCTGCCGCTCCTCGACCAGCAGGACCTGCCGCTCGGCGCCCGCCGCCCCGACCAGGATCGTCCCGTCGGGCGCGGGCGCCGCGGCGCGCGAGGCGGCGGGGCGCACCGGCGTCTGGCGCGGGCGGGCCGGCGGCTGGACCGCGAGCAGGAGCGCGAGCGCCGGGAGGATCACCGCCCCCTCACCGCGAGCGGACGGCGCGCGCCATCTCGCGCTCGTCGTCCTTCTTGCGCAGGTCCTCGCGCTTGTCGTGCTCCTTCTTCCCCTTCCCGAGGGCGAGCATGACCTTCGCCCGCCCGTTCTTGAAGTACAGGTCGAGCGGCACCAGCGTGAGCCCCTGGCGCTCCACGGCGCCGATCATCTTCCGGATCTCGCTGCGGTGCAGCAGCAGCTTGCGCGTCCGGGTGGGCTCGTGGTTGAACACGCCCCCCGTCTCGTAGTGCCCGATGTGGAGGTTCAGCAGGTAGACCTCCCCCTCGCGCACCACGCCGTAGGCGTCGGTGAGGTTGGCGCGCCCGTCGCGCAGCGCCTTGACCTCGGTGCCGAGCAGCGCGATGCCCGCCTCCCACGTCTCGAGGATGTGGTAGTCGTGGCGTGCGCGCTTGTTGCGCGCGATCGAGCCGTCGGCGGACTTGGCGTCGCCGTCCTTCGCGGACTTGGCCATGCGGGGCAGCGGGGTGAGGCGGGCGGCGGCAAGTTAGTCGGCCCCGTCGGGAGGCGGCAACGCGCGTCGTGACGCCGCGTTGACCTGCGCTCCGATCTCGACTACACTACTCGTCCTCCCGCGGTCCACGTGCCGCGGGGGCGCCGCTCAGGTGGTGGAACTGGTAGACACGCAGGTCTCAGAAGCCTGTGTCGGAGACGACGTGGGGGTTCAAGTCCCCCCCTGAGCACTAGAGCAGATCACGGCGCGCTGTAGCGAGGTGAAGGGCTCGGGGCGGCATCGC
>NZ_JARGEK010000065.1 GCF_029211165.1 Roseisolibacter sp. H3M3-2 | reverse complement strand
CGCCGACGCGCTGGTCGCGACGCTCCTGGCCGCCCACGCCCCCGGCACCCCGACCGCCGACGGGTGCGCCGCCGCGCCGGCGACGCCCCGCGTCTCCGGCCGCGCGGTCGAGATGGCGGCCCTGCACGGGGTGCTGAGCCGGGCCGACGGGCGTCCGGTGCCGCGCGACAACGGGATCGGGGCGGTGCGCGCCGTCTCGACCCCCGCGCTCGACGGGCGCGCCGGACGCCCGCTCCCGCGCGGCGGCGCGCTGTCGCTCGAGACGTCGCACGCGCTCGGCGTCGGCGGGTGGCTGGCCGCGGTCGCGCAGCCGCGCCTGTCGCTGATCGCCGACGCGGACGGGCGCACGCGCGCGCAGCTCGCCCCGCAACGCCTCGGCGCCCGCGTGGTCGCGCGCAACGTCGCGCTGCACGTCGGGATGGAGGAGCGCCGCTGGGGGATGGGGGGCGCCCGCTCCCTGTTCCTGTCGGGGAACGCCGAGCCGCTGCGCGCGGTGAGCGTCGCCGCCGACACGGCGTTCGCGCTCCCGTGGGTGCTGCGCCACCTGGGGCGGTGGCGGTTCGAGCTGCTGGCGGCCGACCTGGGACGCGGGCGCGAGTTCCCGCACTCCAAGCTGGTCGCCTACAAGCTCGACGTCGCGCCGGCGCCGTGGCTCGAGGTGGGGGCGGGGCTGATGAGCCAGCAGGGCGGGCGCGGCGCGCCGGCGCTGTCGGGGTCCGAGCGGGTGCGCGACCTGGCGCCCTTCCTGTTCTGGATCGTCGACGAGGGGAGCGATCCGCTGGCGACCAACAAGGTCGCGAACGCGCAGGTGCGCGTGCGCGTCCCGCGCTGGCGCTCGGCGTCGCTGGCGTGGGAGGCGGCGATCGACGACTTCGACCTGCGCCGCGTGCGCCGCATGCTGTGGGAGGACACGGGGCACCTGTTCGCGCTGTCGGTGCCGCGGCTGCGCGACGACGGCTCACTCGCCCTCGACGCGCAGTGGCACCACACCTCGCTCCGCCTCGGCCAGCACTACCAGTTCACCGACGGCCTCACCTACCACGGCCGCCTCGTCGGCAGCCCGCTCGGCCCCGCCGCCAGCGCCGGCGCCGCCGCGCTCACCTGGCGCCCCGACGTGCGCACGACCTGGCGCGGCACGCTCACGCACGAGGTGCGCGACTCCAGCCAGTGGCGCTCGCGCGTGACGAGCGTCGACGAGGACGGCTTCGACTTCGTCCGCGTCGGCGGCCCCGGCGTGAAGGAGGGGCGCACGCGCGCCGCGCTCGAGGGCCGTCGCGACGCGCCCGGCGCGGGACGCGGCTGGTGGGCGCGCGCGGGCGTGGAGCGGGTGACGAACGGCGGGTTCAGTCGCGCGCGGCCGGCGGCGACGCGGCCATACGTCGAAGCCGGAGCGGTGGTCCGCTTCTGAACGGCGGGAGTCGCCACAGTGGGAGTCACGAAAGCGGGAGTCGTTCGTGCGCACCGCGCCGTTGCGACTCCCGCCCTTTCGACTCCCGCCCTTTCGACTCCCGCTGTAGCGACTCCCGCCGTACCCGAGTCAGTTACTGACCGGACACTTCCCCCGCCTCGTCTGCTCCGCGAACCGCGCCGGGTCCTTCACGTCGTCGAAGAAGCGGCGCATGAAGCGCTGCGCGCGCTCCCCCCAGCCGCCGTCGATCGGGAGCGAGACGGGGACGCGCTCCAGCGCCTCGCGGCGCGCGACGTACGGGGCGGCGGCGGCGGCCGCGGCGGCGGGGGAGAGGCAGGGGCCGCGCCAGAGGCGCTCCTGCACCGTCTTGATGGGGAGCGACGGGTCGGGGGTGGCGTAGCGCGTGTCGACGAAGCCGGAGAAGTCGAAGTCGTACGGGACCGCGACGATGTCCTCGGGGCCGCGCTGCACGAGCCGCACGTTGTGGAGCGCCGACAGCGACCAGTCGGAGTTGCCGAGGAAGTACTCCCACATCGCGACCGACGCCGCCGAGTCGGGGGTGACGTTCTCGAACAGCGCGCCCTTCGCCTCCAGCACGCGCCCGCCGAGCCGGCGCGCCATCTCGCGCTCGCTCTCGATCAGGAAGCCCCACCGCTCGACGACCTTCGTGGTGTCGCCCTGGCGCACGTAGCGCACGCGCGCGAGGCGGGTGCGGAAGCTCGCCGGCGTCACCACCTGGTGCGCGCGGTAGGCGAGGTACTCGCGCAGCACGTACTCCTCGTGCTCCTCGGAGCCGTCGCGGCAGTGCGTGACCAGCTTGAGCGCCTTCTGGTCGTCGAACGGCGTGCCCCTGGTCCCCTTGTCGAACACCACGCGCAGCGGCGGGAACGAGCACCGGTCCGGGCGCAGGCGGAAGTGGCCGCGCGTGTAGACCTGCACCGGCACCGCCTTCTCGCCGTCGCCGCCGCCCACGCGCACCGTCCCCGCGTAGCCCTTGGGGCGCAGCGTGTCGCGCTGCCCGGCGAGGGCGCGGAAGTCGGTCACCAGCGTGAAGTGCAGCACCGAGTCGGACGCGAACAGCGCGCTCGGCGCGTACGGCTTGGGCGGGCCGGCCTGCTGGCCCTGCCCGTCCTGCTTCTTCGCCTTCTTCGGCTTCTTCTCCTGCGCCGCGGCCGGCGCGGCGAGCGCCAGGAGGCAGGCGGCGAGGACGAGGCGGCGCATCATGCGACCTCCGCGCGGACGACGAACGGGGTGGCTTCGGCCTGCACGGCGTCGAGCACCGCGTCGGGCGGGGTTCCCTTCTTCCAGCGGACGTGGTAGGCGAGCAGCTGCCCGTCGGCGTCCTCGCCGTCGTCGGGGGTCCAGCGCTTCACGCGCTCCTGCAGCACCGACTCGACGAGCGCGCGCGCGGCCGACGCGTCGGTGGTCTCGACTAGCAGGCGGGCGTCGTACTCGTTCTCGGGGACCGACGGGAGCGCGGCCCCCGACTCCTGGCGGCGCCGGCGCACGCGCGTCGCCAGCGCGTCGAGCTGCGCCGGGGCCAGCGTGCGCAGCACCTCGTCGTCGACGCGGGCGACGAACTGGCTCGTGCGGTTGGCGATCGCCATCGCGCGCTCGAGCTGGCGCTTGGCGCGCTCCCCCTCGACCGCCGGCGGCGTGCGCCCGAAGTCGGTGTAGAACAGCGCGAGCGTCGACGCGTTGAAGATCACCGAGAACACGAGCGCGACGTCGAGCTCGACCCCGGCCGCCAGCCCGAGGCCGACGGCGAGGAAGAGGAACGTCGCGTCCTTGCTGTCGTCGAGCGTGTTGCGGAAGCGCACGGCGGCGACGATGCCGGCGAGGCTGAACGCGAGCGCGAGGCTGCTCTTCACCAGCACGACGACGCCGGCGACGACGACGGGGAGCAGCACGAGCGTGTGCACGGTGCTCTGGCGGTACCCCTTCCGCTCGCGCGTGAGCATGTACGTCCACGCGACGGGGAGCGCGAGCGCGAAGGCGGCGACGGCGGCGCCGAGCGCCTCGAGCGCGATTGGGGGGGCGGCCGCGGCGGCGGTGGCCGGCGGCGTCTCGCCGCGGAGGAGGGCGGAGAGCGTCCCGTCGCCGGCGAGCATGGCGGGGGCGAAGGCGTCGAGCGCGCCCTCGGGGGCGCGGCGCCAGAGCAGCGCGCCGCCCCCGAGGAGGAGGGCGTAGTAGCCGACGATGCGGAGGAGGAGCGGGTCGTCGGGGAGCAGCCGGCGCAGCCAGGCGGGCATGGAGTCCGGGCGAGGAGGGCTGCGCGACGATACGACGGCCCGGGCGGTGGCGCCAGCGCGGCGTGGCGCGCCGTAACCCGCGCGCCTGTCGCGCCGTACATTCGGGCATGCCCCTCCCGCCCGCGCTCCGCCTCGCGGCCGACCTGGTCGTGCCGACGCTGCTCTCGCTGGCCGCGGCGGCGACGCCGGAGGCCGCCGGGACCCGCCCCGCCGAGGCGCGCCCCGCCGACACGCGCGCCGCGCGGGCGCGGCAGCAGGGGCCGACGCTGGTGGTCCTCGTGGTCGTCGACCAGATGCGGGCCGACTACCTGACCCGCTTCGCGCCGCAGCTCACCGGCGGGATCGGGCGGCTGGCGCGCGAGGGGGCGGTGCTGACGCGGGCGGTCCACGACCACGCGATCACCGAGACCGCCCCCGGGCACGCGACGCTGCTCGCCGGGCGCCACCCGCGCTCCACCGGGATCATCGGCAACATCCTCGGCGTGGACGACCCGGCGAGCCCGCTGGTGGGCGCCGACAGCGGGGCGGGGGAGCCGGCGTCGCCGCGCCGCTTCCGCGGGACCACGCTCGCCGACTGGATGGTCGCGCGCGACGGGCGCACGCAGGTGCTGGCGGTGTCGCGCAAGGACCGCGGGGCCATCCTCCCGGTCGGGCGCGCCCGCGCGCGCGGCGGCGACCGCCCGACGGCGCAGGCGTACTGGTACGCGACCAACGGTCGCTTCACGACCAGCCGCTGGTACGGCGACCGCCTCCCGGCGTGGGTCGAGTCGTTCAACGCGCGCGCGCTGCCGCAGGGGCTCGCGGGGAAGGCGTGGACGCCGCTGCTCCCCGACAGCGCCTACCCGGAGCCGCGCACGGTGCCGGCGCCGAACGGGCGGTCGGCGCCCTTCCCGCACCCGCTCCCCGCCGACCCGGCGGCGGCCGCCGACTACGTGCGCGCGACGCCGTACATGGACGACCTCACGGTCGACCTCGCGCTCGCCGGCGTGCGCGCGCTCAAGCTCGGCGAGTCGGCGCGCGCCGACCTGCTGGTCGTGTCGCTGTCGACGGTGGACGCCGCGGGGCACCAGTACGGCCCCGACTCGCGCGAGCTGCACGACGCGGTGCTGCGCGCCGACCGCGCCGTGGGGCGCCTGCTCGACACGCTGCTCGCCGGGCGCGACCCGTCGCGCGTGGTGGTCGCGCTGACGTCGGACCACGGCGTCACGCGCATGCCCGAGACGGCGGGGGGCGGCGCGCGCCGCGTCGACCCGGAGGCCGCGCTGGCGCCCGTGCGCCGCCTGCTCGAGTCGCGCGGCGTGTCGCCGTGGGCGGCGCTGCTCGACAACGGCGCGCTCTACCTCGACCGCCGCGCGCTGGAGGCGCGACGGGTGAAGGAGGCGGACGTCGTGGCGGCCGCCGAGTCGGCGCTGCGCGCGGTGCCGGGGGTGCAACGCGTGGACCGCGTGGAGGCGCTCGCCCGCGCCGACACGGCGCGCGACGCGGTGGCGCGCCGCTGGCTGCACTCGCTCCCCCCCGACTACCCGATCCCGCTGGTGGCGACGCTCGACTCGGGGAGCGTGTGGAGCGCGCGCGTGGCCGCGGAGCACGGCACCCCGACCGACGACGACGCGCGGGTGCCGCTGGTGCTGTGGGGCGCGCCGTTCCGGCCGGGGCGCCACGACGGGCCGGCGCGCACCGTGGACCTCGCGCCGACGCTAGCCAGGGTCCTCGGCGTGCGTCCCGCCGAGCCGCTCGACGGGCGGGTGCTGGGGGAGGTGCTGCGGTGATCCTGCGACCTGCGAGCTGCGACCCGCGACCCTGGGCGTAGCTCGCAGGTCGCAGGTCGCACGCAGCCCTCAGGGCCAGCTCGGCGGCAGCGGCGCCCGCGGGATCGGCAGGCGCGGCTCGCGCACCACCGGGCCGTCGCGGCGGTCGCGCGAGTCGTAGACCCGGCCGTCGCGGTCGTAGACGCGCCCGTAGTCGCGGTCGTCGCGCCGGGCGCGGTCGCCGTAGATCACGCGCGCGTTGGCCGGCCGGTAGCGCTCCGCGTAGCCGCAGCTCGTCGGGCGCGGCTGTCGCCCCGGGGGGACACCGTCGATCCAGATTCGACACAGCCCCGGCGGTGGCAGGTGGCCGGGGGGGACGCGGGAGGCGCCGGCGTTGTAGGTGCGGACGGGGCGGCGGCGGGTCTCGTAGACGCGTCGGCCGTCCCACCGGTGGTCGCGGCGGTCGTCCCAGCGGCGGTCGTCGCGGCCGCGCCGGTCCAGGCGGCGCTCGTACCGGCGCTCCGCCCTGGCCTGCCGCTTGACGGCCTTCCGGTACTCTTTCCCGTTGTCCTGGAAGGACTTGCGCCCCTTCCCCTGGGCCGCGGCGTCGGCCGGGGCGAGGGCCACGCCGCCGGCGGCGGCGAGGGTCAGGGCGAGCGCGCCGAGGGCGCGGGTCAGTCGTCGCATGGGGTCCTCCGGTCGGATGCGGCGGTGGTCGGTGCCGCCACGTCGCGGGCGGCCACGGCCGTGCAGAGGGGCAGGAGGGGTGCCGCGGCGCCGCGGTTGACTTCGGGGGCACCCGCGAGACCTTGGGCGGGGCGGGTCGTCCCCCCCGCAGATCCCCGCTTCCGCCGTCCCCGCCGTGCCCGCCGTCCGCGCCTCCCGCCCCGCCCTCTGGGCGTCCGTCCTCCTCGCCGCCGCGTGCGCGCCCGGGCTCGTCCCGGCCCCGCGCCCGGGCGTCCCCGTGGTCGCGTCGATCCCGGCGCCGCCGTCGGAGGAGGTCGCGGCGGCGCTGCGCGCGCGGCGGCTGGCGATGCCGGTGGCCGGCGTGCGGGCCGCGCAGGTGCGCGACGCCTTCGCCGACGGGCGCGGGGAGCGGCTGCACCTCGCGGTCGACATCATGGCGCCGCGCGGCACGCCGGTGCTGAGCGCCGACGACGGCCGCCTGCTGAAGCTGCGCTCCAACGCCCTCGGCGGGATCACGGTGTACGCGGTCGACCCCGAGGAGCGCTTCGTCTACTACTACGCGCACCTCGAGCGCTACCGCGACGGGATCGCCGAGGGGATGCCCGTGCAGCGCGGCGACACGATCGGCTTCGTCGGCACCACGGGGAACGCGCCGCCCGACGTGCCGCACCTGCACTTCCAGGTCGCGCGCCTGCTCGACGCGCGCCGCTACTGGGAGGGCGTGCCGATCGACCCGCTGCCGTACCTGCGCGAGGCGGCCGGCGACGGCGCGCGCGTGGTGTCGCGCACGGCGCCGTCGCAGACGCAGACGCAATCGCCGACGCCGACCCGGGTCGGCGTGCCGCGGCCGACCGTGCCCGTGCTCGAAGCCGAGCCGCGTCCGTAGACGCGCGCCGCACCGCCGTCGCGCGGCGCTCGCGCGCACGTCGAGCACACGGCGAGCACATCTCGCGCGCACGGCGCGCGAACGAGTCGCGAACAACTCCGCGCGCCGCCGACGAGCAACCGTCGCGCGGCGCGCCGTGTCGAAGAGGGCACGCGGGGCCACGGCGGCGCGTCGCCGGGCCGCGGACACGGGATCGCGAAACTGGTCGAAACCGGATTCCGCCCACCGCGTAAGGAGATTCCGACGCCGGCCGCCCCGCGGCGTCGCCGCACGCTGCAGTCGCCGCGCCCCCACGCGACGGCGCGCCGCACGCGGTGCGCCCGTCCCGGCCGCGGATTCCGGCCGGACCCATCTCGTCATCGAGGAACGTCCCATGCGCGCCTTCTTCCGCCGCTCGCTGCTCGCCGCCGCCGCCGTCGTCGCCGTCGCCGCCCCCCTCGCCGCCCGCGCGCACACGCCGGCGGCGCCCGCCGACACCGCCGCCGCGACGACCGCCGCGAAGTGGGTGGGCGTGTACCGCGTGACGATCGCGCAGAAGCAGGGCGACGTGCTCGACGCGCGCGTGCTCATCGAGCCGAACGGGCAGCAGCTCATGGGGATGCTGCTCGTCGACCAGCACGCGTCGGGCATCACCGACGTGCAGGTGCAGGGCGAGGCGCTCGTCGCCACCGTCGTCACCGCCGAGGGGCGCGGCAAGCTGACGCTGCGCACCGACGAGGCGGGGGTGAGCGGCACGCTGCAGATCGGCAAGCGCACGTGGCAGGTGACCGGCGCGCGCGCGATCTGATCGCCGCCCGCACGACGCACGCACGCGCGCGCACGCCGCGCGCGGCGAGGCGGCGCGCGGGGCGTTCGCGCGTCGGCGCGCCTGGGCGGGCCGCGCCCGTGGCCCCGCGCCCCTGGCGCCGCGCCCGTGCTCCCGGGGCGCCGTCCCGTTAGCGTTGGGTGAGGGCGCCCGCCCCAACGCCGACGAGAGGACCGAGCACATGCCCATGACCGGAAAGGAGCGCGCCGCCCTGCGCGCCGAAGCGCACCACCTGGAGCCGATGGTCCACGTCGGCCAGCAGGGGCTCTCCCCCACCGTCTTCCAGTCGCTCGACGACGCGCTGCGCACGCACGAGCTGGTGAAGATCCAGCTCACCAGGTCCGCCGACGTGCCGGTGAAGGACGCCGCCAACGCGCTCGCCACCGCCGTCGCCGCCGAGGTGGTGCAGGTGATCGGGAAGACGGCGACGCTCTACCGCCACAACCCGGAGCTCAAGCGCAAGCACGGCGACCTGCCGCCCTGGCGCCGCTGACCGGCCCGGGCGCCGGAACGACGAAGCGCCCGCCGGTCGACGACCGGCGGGCGCTTCGCGTGCGGACGGCTCAGGTCACGGCTTGTAGACGATCGGCAGCTGCACGCGCGCGCGCACCGCGCTGCCGTCCTTCTTGCCGGGGACGAACATCATCTTCTCGACGACCGACTTGGCGGCGGTGCCGAGGGCCGGCGCGGGCGTCTCGAGCACCTCGATGCTCGTCGGCTCGACCTTGCCGTCCTTCCCGATGACGAACTGCACGTTCACGGTGCCGCCCTTGCCCGACGTGCGCAGGTCCTCGGGGAACGACCGCGCGACGAGGCGGGCGGTGGCGGCGGCCGAGACGAGCTTCGGCGGCGACGACAGGTCCTCGCCCCCGTACACCTCCCCCTGCGCGGCGGCGAGGCGCGGGGCCGCGCAGAGCGCGAACGCGACGGCGGCGGCGGAGGCGAGACGGCGGACGCGACGATCGGACGAGGGCATGGCGGGAGCTCCTGGAGCGGGATGGGCGGAAGTGGGGTCGGCGCGCGACGCGCCCTGACACTTCCGAAGATCGGCCGATCCCCCGCCGTTCTTTAACGCGACTGCGGGCCGGCCGATGACGCAGTCGTCATCGCCGGCCCGCCGCCGTCTCCCCGCCGTCCGTCCGCGCGGCGGCGCTCAGCCGCTCACCACCCCGGCGCCAGGTTGAAGCCGAAGTGCCCGCGCTTGTCCGGCCGCTGGAACGGGTAGGCGTAGAACGCCTCCACCACCGCGAAGCCGAGGACGTTGATGCGCGCCGCCACGCCGGTGCTGAACACCGGGACGCGCGCGGGGTTGTTGCGCGCCGCGTCGCCGCGCAGCACCTCGAACGACGGCGACTGCGCGCTCGACCACGCGAGGCCGGCGTCGACGAACGGCGCGAGCTCGATCGGCAGGAGGTTGGTGCGGATCAGCCCCAGCCCCTCCGGCCCGAGCAGCGGGATGCGCAGCTCGGCGTTGGCCACCGCGATGCGGCTGCCGACCAGGCGGTCGAACACGGGGCACCCGCGCGCGTCGGCGGCGTTGCCGCACTCGTTCGCCTCGATGTTGTTCGCCACGTCGTAGCCGCGGATCAGCGTGCCGTAGCCCGCGTACAGCGGCGCGAGGCGCAGCGAGTCCTCGGCGTCGCGCCCGTAGCGGCCGAAGTGCAGCCCGCGGAAGGCGAACGTCGCCGGCCGGGTGCGGAAGTAGCGCCGGTAGTCGGCGGTGCCGGTGGTGAAGCGCAGCGTACCGACCGTCGGCGAGACCTCGAAGCGGTAGCGCCCCCCGGCCAGCGGCGACGTGAGGCCGAACGTCGTGTAGTCGCCGACGAACGCCGCGCTCCCCTGCGCGTAGTAGATCGCCTCGGGCGACGGGATGTCGCGGCGGTCCTGGTCGACCGGGTTGCCGAAGTCGTCGACGATGATGTCGAGCGCCTGCTGGCTGTACCCCTGCCGCGTGGCGCCGAGCGAGAACTCGAAGCGGCGCGTGACGTCGAGCGGGTACTGCGCGAGCCCCTGCACGTTGCTGATGAAGATGCGCTGCAGCACCTGCCGGTAGACGAACTGCCCGTCCTCGCGCTGGCCGGCCGTCGTGTAGCCCGTCAGGAACGGGATGTGGCCCACGCCGCCGCCCCAGTTCCAGCGCGTGCGCCGGTTCAGGTAGAACAGCTGCCCGCCGATGTCCTGCAGCTGCCCCTGCGCCTGCACGACCGCCTGCAGGCTGCGGTTCCCGAGGTTGTCGGAGAAGGCGACGCCGATGCCGCCGCCGACCTGCGTGCCGAACACGCTGCTCGTCCCCACGCCGATGGTGGGCGGGGCGATGAAGTCGAGGCGGAGCTTCGAGTTGTACCCCTCCTCGCGGAACGCGACGTTGGTCGACGGGAGCCCCGTCGCCGCGTCGGCGAGGTAGCGCTCGATCCGGCTCTGCGTGGCGTTGGTCGTCGGCGGGAGGGTGCCGCCGGTGCCGCCGGTGGTCCCCTCGGCGATCGCCCGCACGCCCGCGCTGTCGACCGGCGTCCCCTGCGCCTCGTTCGCCTCGAGGCGCACGACGTTGTAGCCGCCGCGGTCGAACACGGTGAAGGCGACGCGCCCCGAGGCGCGCGCGACCGAGAGGGCGGGGGAGAGGCGCGAGATCCCCGACACGCCGGTGGCGACGCGCGTCACGCGCGCCCGCGCGCCGGTCGTCAGGTCCAGCCGGTAGACGTCGGAGAAGCCGTCCGGGTCGGCCACGAAGTACAGCGACCGCCCGTCGGGGGAGAAGTTCGGGTTGATGTGCCGCGCGCCGACGAACCCCGGCAGCACGCGGATCTCGCGCGACTGCACGTCGATCGTGGCGAGCCGCATCGGCGCGAAGGTGAGGCGCTCGAAGTCGGTGCCGGGGCCGCGGTCGGTCGCGAACGCGATCGTGCGCCCGTCGGGGCTCCACGTCGGCTGCAGCTCGGCCTCGCGCCCGGTCGTCAGCTGCTGCAGCTGGTCGGTCTGCAGGTCGTACAGGAACAGGTCGCTGATCCCGCCCTTGTTCCCCGAGAAGGCGATGTAGCGCCCGTCGGGGCTCCACGCCGGGTCGAGCGCGGCGCCGACGTCGGGGGTGCGCAGCGTGCGCACCGAGCGCCGCCGGTCGAGGTCGTACACGTCGATGACCTGGTCCCCCTCGCGGTACACGACGTAGGCGAGCTGCCGCCCGTCGGGGCTCCAGCTGCCGGCCGACGCGATGAAGCTCAGCGCGTCGAAGTGGCGCGCGCGGTTGAGGGAGCCGAGCTGCTGGATGACGCGCCCCGTCTCGGCGTCGGCGACGTAGAGGTCGATGTCGAACAGCCCGCGCGACGAGTAGAACGCGACCGTCTTCCCGTCGGGGCTCAGCACCGGCGCGAGGTTGTACTCGCCGCCGCGGCGGTTGCGCTGCCCGATCACCAGGTTCGCCGTGCTGTCGGGGGCCGTGCGCCCGGCCATCAGCGGGAGGTACGCGCCCTTGATGGCCGCGCCCCAGTCCTTCGACAGCTGGTCGGTCGAGATGTCGAGCACGCGGCGGATGCCGCCCTCGAAGCCGTGGCGGAGCGACTGCTTGAAGACGTCCACCACCGCCTGGTCGCCGTAGCGCCCGCCCACGTACGCCCAGAGCGCCTGCCCGTAGCGGTACGGGAAGTAGCGCGGGTCGGTGGTGAGCTGCCTGATGGTCGGCACGTCGTTGCGGCGCGCGGCGTCGCGCAGCCACGTCGCTGTGTTCACGTCCTCGCGCCCGAGCGACAGGTACTCGGCCATCCCCTCGACCAGCCAGAGGGGGAGGGCGTTGAGCCGCTGCACGCCGCCCGCCTTCTCGGCGAGGTCGTACTGGAACACGTGCACCAGCTCGTGGCCGAGGACGTGGTGGTTGTCCTGGTACACGCCGGTGAACGGCATGATGACGCGCGAGCGGAAGCCCTCGGTGACGCCGCCCGTCCCCTCGCTCTCGATGTCGGTGACGTTGTTCTGCTGGAAGTCGGGCTGGTCGGCGAAGAAGATCAGCGACCGGCGGCCGAGCGAGTCCTGCAGGAACGGCGAGAGCCGCGCGTACCACCGCTCCGCCATCCGCCCGGCGTCGCGCGACGCCTCGGCGATCTCGGGGTAGTAGTGGACGTCGAAGCGCGGCGTGGCGAGGATCCGGAAGTCGAAGGTCTCGTAGTTGACCTTGTTCCGGCCGAAGTACTGCGCGCCGGCGGTCGCGGGCGCGGCGGCGGCCAGCAGCGCGAGCGCCGCCAGCAGCGCCGCCGCGACCGCGCGGGCGCGCGGGCGCACGGGAACGTGGGCAGACATGCCTCCCTCCTGGGTGACGCCGCCGGCACCGCGGACGCGTCGGCGGCGGAGCAGGGCTCAGGGGGGCAACAGCCATGCCCGGGAACACCCTACGCGCGGCCGGCGGCGGCCCGGAACCCGCGAGGGCGGGGGCGCGTTCGCCGCCTGCCGCGCCGCGGCGCGTGGCGCCGCGCTTGTCGCCCTCGGCGGCGCCTTTCTATCTTTCGCGGCCGAACCCTTCCGTCCTCCCTCCCCGGCGCCACGCCCATGCCGTACGTCATCACCGAAGCCTGCATCAACGTCAAGGACAAGTCCTGCGTGGACGTCTGCCCGGTGGACTGCATCTACGAGGGCGGGGACCAGCTCTACATCCACCCCGACGAGTGCATCGACTGCGGGGCGTGCGAGCCGGAGTGCCCGGTGACGGCGATCTTCCCCGAGGAGGACGTGCCGGGGAGCCTGCAGGCGTACATCGCGAAGAACCGCGACGTCTTCAAGAGCGACGCCCCGCCCGCGCGCCCGACGCGCTGAGCCGCGCCGCGACGCAGAAGGGCCCCCGCCGCGTGGTGCGCGGCGGGGGCCCTTCGGACGTTCCGGGTCAGGCGCGGGTCAGGCGCGGTCGAGGAAGACCTGCTTGGCGACCAGCGCCCCCGCCATCGCGACGTACTGGAGCAGCGTCGACACCTCGCTCCGCCACGCCTCGCCCCAGTGGTGCGGGCCCGACTCGGGCGCCGCCGGCGGGCGCGGGAACCAGCGCGGCGTGCGCGCCTTGTAGGCCAGGTACTCGCCGCCGAAGATCGACTCGAGGACCCCCTCCTCGTAGCGCACGATCAGCGAGTACTCGAGCGCGAACAGGAGGAGCGCGACGGGGAGGAACCAGAGCACCCCCGAGGCGACCACCACGCCCATCCAGGCGAGGAAGTTCCCGACGTAGAGCGGGTTCCGCATCCAGCCGAAGATCCCGTACGTCACCAGCCGCTGCACGGTGCGCGAGCGGCGCCGCGTGACGGTGCCGGCGGCGGCGACCCCCGCCAGCCGCACCGCCTCCCCGGCCGCCACCAGCGCGGCGCCGGCGGCCCAGGTCGCGGGCCCCTGCTCGCCCGGGACGAGCAGCGGGACGGCGAAGAAGGGGACGGGGAGCCACCCCCGGTTCCGGAACAGCACCGCCCCCAGCTCGGCGGAGCGGGTGCACTCGGCGGCGCACTTGTCGGCGAGCGGCGCCGACGCGGGCGCGTGGAGCTCTCGGATGGGGGCTGCAGACACCGGCGACGAGCGGAGGGGTGGGGAAGGGCTCGGATCGGGCACGGGCGCGACCGACGGCAAGGGCAAGGCAGGTGCCGACGTCGTCCCGGGCAGAACACCGGAAGCTGTCCGGACCCCGGGACGGCTTCAAGCATACCCGCCCGGCGCGCGAGGATTCCCTCTCTGACGAATTCGTCAGAGACCGCGCAGGAAGTCGGCGAGCGCGTCCGCGAAGGCGTCGGGGCGCTCCCACGCGCTCACGTGCCCCGCGGCCGGGATCTCGACCAGCGTCGCGCCCGGGATCGCGTCGGCCATCGCCCGCGAGTCGCGGGGCGGGGTGAGCACGTCCTCCGCCCCCACCACGACCAGCGTCGGCACCGTGATGGCGGGGAGGAGCGGGGTCGAGTCGGGGCGCGTGCGCATCGCCTCGAGCGCCCCCACGATCCCGTCGACGCTCGCCGACGCCATCAGGGCGCGCAGCCCCTCGGCGAGCGCCGGCTCCCCGGCCCGCGCGGTGCGCCCCAGCGCGCCCGGCAGCTGCGACTCGGCGACGGCGGCCGCCCCCTCGCGCCGCGCCGTCTCGGCGAGCGCGACGCGCTTGGCGCGCTGCGCCTCGTCGTCGGCGCCGGCGCGCGTGTCGGCGAGGACGAGGGCGCGCACCCGCTCCGGATGCCGCCGCCAGAGCGCGAACGCGACGTAGCCGCCCATCGAGAGGCCGCACACCACGGCCTGCCGCTCGCCCGCCCGCTCGATCAGCGCGGCCAGGTCGTCGGCGTGCCGATCGAGCGTGAGCGGCGGCTCTGGGGGCGCGGCGCCGAACCCGCGCAGGTCCGGGGCCTCGACGCGCCAGCCGGCGAGGTCGGGGCGGGCGCGGAGGCGGTCGACGACCGGGGTCCAGAAGGCGCCGGCGTGGGGGAAGCCGTGGATGAGGACGAGAAGCAAGGGCGTGCTCTGGTGAGGCGTTCTCTGAAGGGCGTTCTCCGGTACGGCGTTCTCTGGTACGGCGTTCTCTGGTACGGCGTAGTCTCATGGGGCGTGGTCTGGTACGGCGTGACCTGCGCCCGTCGGTCGTGGTTCACGCCGCATCCGAGAACGCCTCACCTGAGAACGCCGCACCTGAGAACGCCGTATCTGAGAACGCCCTACCAGGTGGGAAACACCGACTTCCACCGCTCCGGGACCGGGACCGGCCTCCCCTCCTGATCGAGACACACGAACGTGATCGTCGCCTCGGCGTGCACCCGCTCGGTCGCGGCGTGGCGCACCTGCTGGCGGATGCGGTAGCTGGTGCGCCCGACGCCGGCGAGCCCGGAGCGGATCACGAGGTCGTCGCCGGGGAGCGACTGCCAGTGGTAGGCGATGTCGACGTGGCGCACGACCGACCACACGCCGTCGGCCCACAGGTCGCGCCGCGTCACGTCGCGCAGCGGGATCACCGTCTCGAGCAGCGCCCAGCGCGCGTGCTCGAGGATCGTGATCATGGTCGCGTGGTTCACGTGCCCGAAGACGTCGCAGTCGGTCGGGTAGACGTGGTAGGTGAGCTCGTGCGCCATCGGCGTCAGTCCTCGTCGTCGCCGTCGTCCTCGGTGCCGTCGCTCATGAGCGGCACGTCGTCGCCGACCACGTCGCGCACGTAGAGCATCTTGATCGGCACCAGCACCGCGGCCGTCAGCGGGACCGCGACCATCAGCCCGAGGAAGCCGAAGACGAGCGTCATCAGCGCCTGGGCGACCAGCGTCAGCGCCGGCGGCAGGTCCATGCCGCCGCGCATCAGCGCCGGGATCAGCAGGTTGTTCTCGAGGAACTGGATCCCCCAGTAGGCGGCCAGCACCGCGAGCGCCTTCTCGGGGCCGTCGACGAAGCCCATGGCGATCGCCGGCACCGCGCTCAGGATCGGCCCGACCGTCGGGATGAACTCGAGCAGCCCGGCGATGAAGCCGAGCGCGAACGCCGCCTTCACGTTCAGGAGCAGCATCGCCACCGTGGTGACGACGCCGATGGCGACCATCGCGATCAGCTGCACGACGAGCCACTTCCGCAGCACGGTCGCCATCTCGGTCAGCACCTCCCCCGCGCGGCGCCGCGCGCGGTGCGGGAAGAGGTGCATCAGCCCGTCGTGGTACGTCTGCGGCTCGGCGCCGATGTAGATCGCCAGGAAGATGATCAGCACCAGCCCCGCGGTGACCGTGCCGACCGACGACAGGAAGCCGAACAGGTAGCCCGAGGCGCGGCTGAGCTGCCCGCCGAGCTTCGCGGTCAGTGTCTCGGTGGCCGACGGGGCGCCGGCGTCGCCGCCCCCGCCCTGCGGCTGCTGCGCCCCCCCGGCCGGCGACGCCTGCCCCGACTGCACCGTCCGCGTCCCCTGGGCGGGGACGGCGCCCGGGCGCCCCGGGGTGCCCTGGGCCGGGGTGGTCGTGGTGGTGGTCGTCGTGGTGGTGGTCGTGGGCGCGGCGCCCCCCGTGCCGGCGGCCCCGGGCTGCGGGGCGGTCATCGACTTCACGACCATCGACACGGGGCTGCTCGGGTGCGTGTCGACCCAGCGTTGCGCGCGGTCGAGCGCCGCCGGGATCTGGCGGCGGAGCACCCCGAACTGCTCGGTGAGGGTGGGCGCCATCAGCGCCCCGACGCCGACCAGCGCGCCGAGCGTCCCGAAGACGATGAGCGCCGAGGCGACGCCGCGGCGGCGGAAGCCGGCGCGCTCCAGGCGGTCGACCGCCGCCCCGACGGCGAGGCCGAACAGCGTCCCGAGGAAGACGACGAAGACCAGCGAGTTGGCGAACCAGAGCAGCTGCCCGACGACGTACAGGCCGAACACCAGCGCCGCGGCGCGGATGACGTCTCGGCTGCGCCACCCGACGTTGCGGATGCGGCGCTCGCGCTGCCCGATCGGGGGGGCGGCGATGGGGCGGGAGGCGGCGGGCCCGGACGGGGGGACGTCGACGAGGCGACGCCCGGCGGGCTCGCCGGGGCCGGGGGCGCCGGGCGGGTCGTTGGGTTCGGTCATGGCGGGCGTGAGCGCAAGGCAGGTGCCCCCCCGGCGGCGCCCCGGGGCGGGCCCCCCGCGACGGATGCCTCGCGGCGGGCGCGCGCTACATTAACCGGCGCCGGCGCCCCCGGCGCCTCCCCCGCGCCGCGCGACGTTCCGCGGCGCCCCTCCCCCCCCCACGCTCCCCGCGACACGACGTGTCGAAGTCCGCCCCCAGCCCGAAGCGCGCGTCCGACGCCGTGCGCTACCTCGACACCCCCGCGGCCGCCGAGGACTTCCTGCGCGGGCTGCGGGACGTGCGGCTGCTGGCGCTCGACACCGAGGGGGCGAGCTTCCACCGCTTCGTCGACCGCATCTACCTGCTGCAGCTCACCGCGCGCGCGGGGGACGGCGCCGAGACGAGCGCGATCCTCGACCCGCTGGCCGTGGGGCCGCTGCCGGCGCTCGGCGAGCTGCTGGCCGACGCGGACGTGGAGGTGGTCTTCCACGACGCCGACTACGACCTGCGGCTGCTGCACCAGGACTACGGGTGGCACCCGCGCCCGCTGTTCGACACGCGCATCGCGGCGCAGCTGCTCGGGCTGCGCGCCTTCGGGCTGGCGGCGCTCCTGGAGCGCGAGTTCGACGTGAAGCTGGACAAGAAGCACCAGCGCGCCGACTGGTCGATGCGCCCGCTGACGCCCGACATGCTCGACTACGCGGCGCAGGACACGCGCTTCCTCCCGGAGCTGCGCGACCGGCTGCGGGCGCAGCTCGAGAAGGCGGGGCGGCTGGCGTGGGCGGAGGAGGAGTTCGCGCGGCTCGAGGGGACGCGGTGGGCGGAGGAGGACGCGTCGCAGGCGTTCCTGAAGCTCAAGGGCGCGCGCGACCTGAACCGGCGCGAGCTGGCGCTGCTGCGCGAGCTGGTGATCTGGCGCGACGGCGTGGCGGCGCAGCTCGACCGCTCGACCTTCCGCGTGGCCGGGAACGAGGTGCTGCTCGACATCGCGCGCCGCGCGCCGCGCACGCGCGAGGAGCTGGCCTCCATCAAGGGCGTGCCGCGCGGGTCGCTCGAGTCGCGCGGCGCGGAGATGCTGGAGGCGGTCGCGCGCGGGGTCGCCGTCCCCGACGCCGAGCTGCCGCGCTTCCCGCGCGCGCCGCGGTGGGACCGCGACCCCGACTTCGACGCGCGCGTCTCGCGGCTGCGCGGGCTGCGCGACGACGCGGCGCAGCGCCTCGACCTCGACCCGGGCGTGCTGCTGTCGCGCGAGCGGCTGGAGGCGGTGGCGCGGAAGAACCCGGCCACGCTCGACGAGCTCGCGGCGATGCCCGAGCTGCGGCGCTGGCAGGTGGCGGAGCTGGGCGAGTCGCTGCTCGCCGAGCTGCGCGAGGTGGCGCGGATCGTCGCCGGCGCGGCCGCCGCGCCGGCGTCGGACGGGGCGGCGCCTGCGGCCGCGCCCCCCG
>NZ_JARGEK010000649.1 GCF_029211165.1 Roseisolibacter sp. H3M3-2 | reverse complement strand
GGCGGCGTTCGCGCTGGCGCTCGAGGGCGGTCGCGCGGGGCCGGCCGACGCGCTGGCGCTGGCCCCGGTCGACCTCGCGCTCTGGGAGCCGGACTACGGGCGCAAGGCGGAGGCGCAGGTGCGCTGGGAGGCGGAGCACGGCCGCGCGCTCCCGGCCGACGCGCCCGGGACGGTGGTCGCGTGACCGGCGCCCGGACGGCGGGGGGCCGCGCGGCGCGCCTGCGCCCCGCCACCGACGGCGACGTCGAGGCGGTGGCGGCGATCGAGCGGGCGTCGTTCGGCGACCCGTGGTCGCGCGACTCCTTCGCCTCGCTGGTCCACAATCCCGACGCCTTCTTCGCGGTGGCGGACGACGGGGCCCCGCTGGGCTACGTGGTCGCCTGGTTCGTCCTCGACGAGGGGGAGGTCGCCAACGTGGCGGTCGCCGCGGCGGCGCGCGGGCGCGGGATCGGCGCCCGGCTGCTCGACGCGGCGCTGGACGAGGCGCGGCGGCGCGGGGCCGCGCAGGTGTTCCTGGAGGTCCGCGAGTCGAACGCGGTCGCGCGCCGGCTGTACGAGTCGCGCGGCTTCGAGGAGCTGGGGCGCCGGCGGCGCTACTACCGCGCGCCGGTGGAGGACGCGCTGGTGCTCAGGCTCTCCCTGCCCGCCGGCGCGGCGGGCTAGCAGGGCGCCCCCGACGCGGCGATCCGCGCCGAGGCGCGTAGATTGGAGACGGGACGCGGACGGATCCCCGCGTACCGTGACGCTGCGAGGTCGGACTTACCTAACCGGGAGGATATCGTGAGCAGAAGCTTGAACAAGGTGACGTTGATCGGGAACCTCGGCAGCGATCCTGAGGTGCGGGCCACGCCGGGCGGCAACCGCGTGGCGCAGTTCTCCCTGGCCACCTCGCGCACCTGGAACGACCAGGCGGGGGTGAAGCAGGAGAAGACCGAGTGGCACCGGTGCGTCGTCTGGAACACGAAGGGCTCGCAGCTGGCCGACATCGTCGAGCGCTACGTGAAGAAGGGCGACAAGATCTACGTCGAGGGGCGCATCGAGTACCGCCAGTGGCAGGACAAGGACGGGCAGACGCGCTACTCCACCGAGATCAACGTGCGGGAGCTCATCCTCCTCGGCGGGCGTCGCGAGGGCGGCGACATGGACGGCGGCGAGAGCTTCTCGGCGCCCCGCCGGCACGCCGCCGCGCCGGCCGCGTCGCGCCCCGCGCCGAACGGCGGGCGCCCGGCGGCCGCCGGCGCCGCGGGGGCCGCGGCCGGCCAGCGCGCGGGCGGGGACGACTTCGAGGACTTCCCGGGCGCGCTCGAGG
>NZ_JARGEK010000648.1 GCF_029211165.1 Roseisolibacter sp. H3M3-2 | reverse complement strand
ATCGCCGCCCGCGCCGCCGCGTCGTGTCGCGCGACCGGGTCGTCGGCCGGCGCCGCGCCGGCGACCCGCGCGCCGACCAGCAGCCCGTGGGCGTCGCGCAGGCGGCGCCGGATGCGATCGCGCAGCTCCGCCGTCGCCGCCTCGGTGAAGGTGACGACGAGCAGCTCCTCGATCCGCAGCCCCTCCTCGGCGACGAGGCGCAGCACGATGGACGCGATGCCGTACGTCTTCCCGGTGCCGGCGCTCGCCTCGAGCATCGTCACGCCGGCCGGCAGCGGCTCCGGCGACGTCGCGTCGAACGCGGCCACGGGGGTCGGCGGCGCGTACACGGGCGCGGCGCTCCCCAGCGACTCGGCGCTCACGCCTCCGCCTCCGCGGCGCGCCCGCCCGCGCAGGCGAGCAGCGGCGCCCACACCTCGCGCGCCAGCCGCGCGAAGGCGACGCCGTCGCCGAACGGGTCGTCGCCGAACAGCCGCCGTGCGTGCGGGTCGGGCTGCCGCGCCCACAGCTTCCACGCCGCCTCGAGCCCCGCGGCGTGCGCGTCCTCGTCGGTGCGCTTCGGGGTGAACGCGCCCGCGTACTCGCGCGCCTGCTCGGGGAGGAGCGGCAGCGGCTCGCGCAGCGCGCGCGCGTAGAGCGCCAGCAGCGCCTCCAGCCGTGCCGCCGCGTCGGGTACCGGGGGGAAGACGTGCGCCGAGTCGCCGAGCTTCCGCTCGGGGAGCCCGACGACGCGGCTCGTCGGCTGGCCGGCGCCCGGCCCGTCGGCGAGGTGCAGCGCGAGGTGGCGCACCCACGCCGAGAGCAGGTGGCGCGCGCGCACCTTCCCGGCGTGCACGTCGAACAGCCCGCCGTCGAACAGCGGCCCCACGCGCCCCACCAGCCGCCACGCGCCCACGGCGCGGTCGACGGTCGCGCCCGCGGTGCGCGCCGCCGTGGCGCGGTCGCGCGCGAGGTGCCGCACCGTGCGCGCCTCGGCCAGCGCGTCGCGGATCGCCAGCTCGGCGAGCGGGCCGTGCGGCAGCCGCCCCGCGGCGCGCTGCAGCGGCAGCGAGGGCTCGGCGTCGGCGCCGTCGAGCAGCCGCGCCAGCACGTCGGCGCGCAGCGACCACTGGCCCAGCGCGTCCAGCTCCAGCGGGTCGTCGACGTCGAGCGCGTCGGGGACGCCGATCCGCACGCGCAGCCGCTCGGTCACGAAGGTGCGCTCGGGCGCGGCGAGGAACGCGGCCAGCGCGTCGACCGACACCACCTCGAGCGGCGCGGCGGGGAGCGGGCGCGAGAGGAACGGGGGCGCCGCGCGGCCCTCGGCGCGCAGCGCGCGGT
>NZ_JARGEK010000647.1 GCF_029211165.1 Roseisolibacter sp. H3M3-2 | reverse complement strand
GCCGGCGTGCCGTCGGCCGCCACCACGGCCCCGCCCAGCAGCACGGCGTCCGCGCGGGGGCCGCAGCGCGCGGCGCGCAGCGTCTCGGCGCCCGGCACCGCCGCGGCCAGCGTCAGCGAGTCGCCGCTCGCCAGCGGAAGCGTGGTGCCGACGACGCCCATCCCCGCCGCGACGAGGCGCGGGTGGCGCACGCGCACCTCGTACTCGCCCGGCATCCAGAGCGGGACGCGGAAGCGCCCGGCGTCGTCGGAGCGCGCGCGGTGCGAGCCGCCCACCGTCACCTCCGCGCCGACGAGCGGCGCTCCCGCGACGCTGTCGAACGCGACCCCCGCGACCACCGCCGCCGGGCGGTCGTCCGGGCTCTCGCCGAGGGGCGTCGCCTCGCCCGCGCGCTCCAGCAGCTCGGCCACGCCGTACGTCGCGCGGCGCGTCGGCGTCAGCCCGATCGGGCTCTCCGCGCCGATGTTGCTGCGCCAGCGCGTGAGCACCGGGAGGCGGATGTGCCAGCGGCGCACGATCCACGCGCCCGACGCGGTGCGCGCGAACTCCGCGCGCCCGCCCGGCGCCGCGTTGCGCGGCACCGTCATCGGGCCGCCGCCGTCGGGCGCCGGCACGTTCACGAACTCGAAGTCGACGTGGCGCAGCTCCGCGCTCGCGCCGTCGAGCCACAGCGTGCCGCGCACGTCGGGGCGCGGCCGCGACTGCGCCACCGGCTCGAACGCCAGCCCCACCAGCCCGTCCTGCCCCTCCGCGGCGCGCACCGCGCGGAAGCAGTGCGACGCCGCGAACAGCGGCGACAGCAGCACGCTCGCGTCGGGGGCGAAGAAGTCGAGCCCCTCGTCCCCCTGCCGCACCCACCCGCCGGCGTTCAGCGACTCCGCGGGGAGCGTGACGAACGGGCGGCCGGTCACGACCTTGGCCGGCAGCGCGCGCTCGCGCACCACCGCGCCGGCGGTCGTCAGCGTGCGCTCGACGGTGCGCACGCGCAGCGGCAGCCGCCCCGCGCGCTCGACGAGCGCGGTGGCGAGCAGCGCCTTCCCCGCCTCGTCCCACAGCGCGGTCGCGGCGGCGGTGGTGGTGCTGGCGTCGGCGCGCTCGCGCCCGCACGGCGCGTCCGAGCGCACGACCACGGCGTCGAGCCGGTCGCGCCGCTCGCCCAGTGCGGCGGCCACCGCCAGCACGTCGGACCGCGACGGGTCGAGCGTCACCGGCGCGGGCGCGAGCCACGCCGCGTACCCGGTGCGGTCGACGCGCACGCGGTAGCGCCCCGCCGCGGGCGCGACGAGCGTCGCCGCGCCGTCGTCCTCGCCGAGCGCCGCGGC
>NZ_JARGEK010000646.1 GCF_029211165.1 Roseisolibacter sp. H3M3-2 | reverse complement strand
CCCGGCGGCGCGCACCAGCGCGCGCTGCGGCGCACCGCGGCGGAGCGCGTGCCGCACCACCGCCGACGCGCGGCGCGCGCGCGCCTCGGCGTCGGGCGGCTCGTCGTCGACGTGCACGACGCTGGTCACCGGCGCGTGGCCGTGGCGCTGCGGGTCGTCCTGCCCGGCCAGTCGCGCGTCCAGCGACGCCCCGGCCAGCGCGCGCGCGCCCGCCGCCCCCAGCAGCTCGGCGGCGCGTGCGTTCGCGCGCAGCACGCGGCCGTCCTCGTCGAGCACGACCATCCCGGCCGCGATGGCGTCGAACGACACCTGCCACTCGCGCGTCGACGCCTCGACCTCCTCGAACAGGCGCGCGTTGACGATCGCCACCGTCACGTGCTCGGCGAGGCGCTCCAGCACCCGCGCGTCGTGCGCGTCGAAGTCGGGGGCGCGGTTGACCACGCAGATCGCGCCGATCGGCCCCTCGGCGGCGCGCAGCGGCACGACCACCGTCTGCGCGACCTCGACCACGCCCTCGAGCGCCCCGAACGCCCGCGGGTCGCGCGCGACGTCGTTGCGCACCACCGACGCGCCGTCGAGCGTCGCGCGCCCCGGCAGGCTCCCCTCCAGCGGGAGGTGCACCCCCGCCAGCAGCTCCGCCGAGCCGACGCCGGCCACCACGTGCAGCCACCCGTCGCGGCGCAGCGCCACGCACGCCCCCTCGGCGTGCAGCAGCCCCACGGTGTGCCGCAGGACGAGGCGCAGCACCTCGCCGAGCCGCAGCGACCCGCTGACGGCGCGCGCCACCGCGACCAGCGCCTCCCCCTGGCGCCGCTCGGCCTCGCTCTCGGCGAACAGGCGCGCGTTGGCGAGCGCGGTGCCCGCCTGCGCGGCCAGCGTGCGCAGCAGCTCCCCGTGCTCCTCGCCGAAGGCCCGCGGTGCCACGGCGTGCACCGCGAGGACGCCGACCAGCTGCGTGCCGACGCGCATCGGCACCGCCAGCACGCTGCGCGCGGGGCCGCCCTCCATCACGACGTCGTCGGCCGCCGCCAGCGGCGAGCGCGCGGGGTCGTAGTCGTCGACGCGCACGGTGGTCCCGGTGCGCGCCACCTCGGCGATCGGGCCGGCGCCGAGCGGCTGGTCGGCGCGCGGGCGCTGGAGGCCGTGCAGCTGGCGCAGCGCCGTGCGCACCACGCCCCCCTCGACGTCGGGGTGGGCGACCACCAGCCCGTCGTGCGGGACGAGGCGCGCCGCCTGCCGCGCCAGCTCGCGCACCACCGCCTGCGCGTCGAGCGAGCGCGCCAGCGCGGCCCCCGCCTCCTGCACCCGCTGCAGCCGCTCGGCGAGCTGGCGC
>NZ_JARGEK010000645.1 GCF_029211165.1 Roseisolibacter sp. H3M3-2 | reverse complement strand
GTCGACGTCGGCGGCGCCCGCCGGGTCGGCGAGCAGCGCGGCGAGGGCGAGCGGCGGCGCCGGCGCGTCGTCGTGCGGCGCCAGCGCGCGCGCGTACCACGCCACGTCGTGCCACGCGCCGCACTTGTAGCCGACCCCCCGGTACACGCCGACCGGCGCGAAGCCGACCGCGACGTGCAGCCCCACGCTGGCGTCGTTGGGGAGCGTGATCCCCGCGTACGCGTTGCGGAACCCCTGGCGCGCCAGCAAGTCGAACAGCGCGGCGTACAGCGCGCGGGCGGCGCCGCGGCGCTGCGCCGTGTCGGCGACGTACGCGGAGACCTCGACCGACCACTGGTACGCGGCGCGGTCGCGGTGCGGCGACGCGTACGCGTAGCCCGCGACGGCGCCGTCGAGCGCGAGCACCAGCCAGGGCGTGCGCGCCAGCACCCGCGCGACGCGGGCGGCCATCTCGTCGCCGTCGGGCGCCTCGGTCTCGAATGAGGTCGCGCGCCCGACGACCGCCGGCGCGTAGATCGCCGCCAGCGCCGCGCCGTCGTCGGGGCGGGCGAGCCGGATGAGCGCGCCGGCGGTCACGCGCCCGCGCGTCGCGCGCTCAGGGCGCGCAGCGGGGGCAGCGCGCGAGCACGCCGCCGGCGCCCGGCACCTCGCGCGCCACCCACGCCCGCAGCGCGGTGGTGGTCTCCGCGCACACCTGGCGGCTCCCCGCGGCGCGCAGCCGCCCGGGATGCAGGTCGCGGTCGATCTCCTTGCACGACACGCGGTGCAGCAGCGGCGCGTGCTTGGCGCGCACGGCGAGCACGTAGCCCCCCGGGTGCGCGTTGCGCCACCAGCCGTAGCCCGCGTCGTCGCCCGGGAACTCGGCGGTCGCGGCGCGCGGGTCGGCCGCGCCGCCCTCGGCGCCGGCGCTCACGGCGCGACGTCCGCCGGCGGCTCCGTGCCGAGGCTCGCCTGCAGGTCGGCGATCGCGCGCGCGAGCTGGCGCAGCGACTCGAGCATCGCGTGGGCCTCCGGCGGCACCACGGCGCCCCGCGCCTGCGCGTCGGCGATCTGCGCCTCGAGGGCGTCGGCGGAGTCGCCGAACGCGCGGAGCTCGTCGGGGGTCGGCATGCGCACAAGGTAACGCCGCCGCCCTGGCGCCCGCCCGGGCCTCGTGACAACGTCCGTGCGGGCTCGTCATCCGGACGGCCGCATCGTCCACCCCTCCTCGTGCCCCGCCGCCTCCCACCCCGCCGACCCGGTCGCGCCCTCGCGTGGAGCGCGGCGGCCGTGCTGGCCCTGGCGACGCCGCCCGCCGCCCCCGCGCAGAAGACCGCGCGCGCGGCCGCGGCGCCGC
>NZ_JARGEK010000644.1 GCF_029211165.1 Roseisolibacter sp. H3M3-2 | reverse complement strand
CGGCGCAGGCGCTCCCCGACGGCGTGCGCGCCGACAGCGCCGCGCCCGACAGCGCGGCGCGCGCCGACTCGCTGGCGGCGCTGCTGGCGCGCGCGGAGGCGGCGATCGAGCTGCTGCGGCGCCAGCTCGGCGAGGTGGCCGAGGGGTCGGCGCGCACCCGGTCGCGCGCGCGGCTGGAGCTGTACGCGACGGTGCTGACCAACGCGTTCTACACGTCGGGGCGCACCAACGTCGTGGACGTGCCGCAGATCGCGCTCCCGCCCGCGGCCACGCCGTCGCGCGACGGCGTGCTCGGGGCGACGGTGCGGCAGTCGCGCGTCGGCGCGGCGGCGGCCATCACCGACGTGCTCGGGGGCGACCTCGACGCGGTGATCGACGTCGACTTCTTCGGCGGCGCGCAGGGCGGCCCCGCGGACCGCCGGCTCTTCCCCGAGCCGCGGCTGCGCATCGCGCACGCGCGGCTGGCGTGGGCGCGCACGGAGCTCCTGGTCGGCTCGGAGACGCCGCTGGTGTCGGACCTCGACCCGATGAGCGTGGCGGCGGTGGGGATCCCCGACTTCTCGGGCGCCGGCAACCTCTGGAACTGGCTGCCGCAGGCGCGCGTCACGCGCACGCTCGGCGCGCCAGCACCGCGCCCTGCACCGCCCACCGCACGCGCGCGGCGCCCCTTCCTGCAGGCGCGGCTCCGCGCGCGGTGGGGGACGCCGGCCGACGAGCGCGACCTGCCGGGGCTGGGCGCCGCGCTGTCGCGCGGTGGCGAGGTCGCCGTCGGCGCGCACCGCGGCTGGGTGGACGCGGGGAACGGCGCGCTGCGCGCGAGCCGCGCGCTCACCGCCGGCGCGCGCGCCGCGCTCGGCGACGGCGTCGAGCTGCGCGGCGAGGCGTACGCGTTCGGGCGGCTGCTGCGCGGGCTGGGCGGCGGCGCGATCGGGCAGGTGTTCGGGCGCCCGCCGGCGGGGAGCCCGGCCGGCGCGGTGGGGGCGCCGCTGCGCGACGCGGCGGCGTGGGGGCAGCTCAACTGGCGCGCGCACCCGACGCTGCTGTCGGGCGCCGGGTGCGGGGTCAACGCGGTCGCGCCCGAGGAGCTGCCGGCGCGGCGCCGCAACGTCGGGTGCGCGGCGCACCTCGCGTGGCGTCCCGTGCAGCCGCTGCTCGTGGGCGCCGAGTGGCGGCGCCTCCGCACGCGCTACGACGGCGTCACGTACGGCGCGCACCACCTCAACCTGGCGCTCGGTGTCGAGCTGTAGGCGCGCCGCGGCGCTGCTGCTGGCGGCGCAGCCGACCGCGGCCGGCGCGGCGCGGGCGGGCGCGCAGGGGACGGTGCGCGGCGTCGAGGCGCT
>NZ_JARGEK010000643.1 GCF_029211165.1 Roseisolibacter sp. H3M3-2 | reverse complement strand
CGGGCCCTTGTCGTGGATGATGATCTCGATCGGGTGATCGGCCGGCAGCGCGCCACGCGCGATGAGCCGCCGGAAGGAGCGCAGCCGGCGACCGCCGGCGAAGACGCCGAACCTGCCCTTCTTGCCCGCGAGCGGGTGAACCAGGAGCGGGAAGATCTGGCCCTTGGCTAGCAGCGAGGCTTCCATCGCCTCGGTGGCTTCCATGTCGCGCTTGTCCTTGCGCGCGTTGAAGGGGCTCAACTCCAACTTGTCGATCGTAACGGGGATGCTAGGCATGGGAGGTCTCCGGCTGGGGAGCGCGCCGGCGTGCGTTGCCGGCGGCTCCCTTTGTTGGCCGCGACTTCGACCGGGCGACCTTCGGTTGCTCAGCGCCGGAATAGGGATACTCCGGCGTGTCGTGCGGGGAGGGGGAGCTGCTTCCGGCTGGCTCCCCCGAACTGGTGATCAGGGCGAGCTGCGGACCGTCGAGCGGATAGCCGAGGTCGAGCGCCGCGCAGGTGGGGCAGATGCAGGGCGCGGTCACCCACTGCTCCCCGGGTGCAGCTCGACGACGTTATCCGGCTCGCGGTTGTCGCGCAGGCGCATCAGCGCCAGACTCAGTTTGCCGAGCAGCTCGGTGGCGTGCGCCTCGTCCAGGTTGAGGATGAGGAAGGGCCGGAACTCGCGCATGGGCCCGGGATCGAGCGACAGCATGGCCGTCAGCTCGATTGTGTTCGCCTCGCCGATATCGGCATCGACGGACCAGGGCGTGAACGGGCCCGGCATCAGTCTAGCCCCAGCGCGGTGCGATAGGTTTCCATCAGCGCGTCGGCTTCGTCGCGCGCGTTCTTCTCCAGACGGCGCAGGCGGACGATCGCCCGCATGGTCTTGGTGTCGTACCCGTTGGCCTTCGCCTCGAGGTAGACGTCCTTGATGTCGTCGGAGGTGCCCTTCTTCTCTTCCTCGAGGCGCTCGATGCGCTCGATGAACAGGCGCAGCTGGTCGGCGGCGACGTTGTCGCTCATCAGTGCGCTCCCGAGGTGAGGGCGGTGGCGATTGCCGGCGCGTTGGCGGCGGCGAAGGCGTAGAACCCGATCAGCAAGGCAGCGAAGCCGGTGGCCTGCAGTGCCATGACGGCGCGATCGGTGGGCGAAGGCAGCAGCTGCTCGGCCGCGCAACTCGGGCAGGCGCACCAGGCGGTGTGGATGGTGGCGACCGATGCGCGGCGATCGCGGCGGCGGCGCGCGAGGTAAGAGCGGCCGGCGTGCGTGCCGACCGGCTTGGTGTTGGACGCCATGGGCGTTCCTCCGGCTAGAGGGCGGCGCATCAGCCGACCGCCTCGGGTTGCGCCACGGGCGGGATTGTC
>NZ_JARGEK010000642.1 GCF_029211165.1 Roseisolibacter sp. H3M3-2 | reverse complement strand
CATCCTGTTGGGTGGGGTGCAGCCTATGCCGACCGTCGCGGGGGCCAAACTCGGGTGGTCGGCCGAAGCGCAGCTCGAGGCGCGGGGGCGCCGAGGTTCCGGACGGTCGTACAAGAAGGCACGGCGATCACGCGCCTATGCGGCGCTGGGGGGCGGAGGCACCTACTTCGCGAACTGCTCAGCGGCGAGAGCGGCGGGCGCGGCACCGGTGCGCGCCGGACAGCCAGGCTATAGCCGGCGGCTCGATCGCGACGGCGATGGGGTGGGCTGCGAGTGATGCGCTTGCCCAAGGCCATACTCATCGCATTCTCGCTTGCGGCATGTAAGCAGAACCCGCCCGCCGCCTCGGAAGAGGCAAGTGCCATGATCAATCAAGTCACGGCGAACTCTGTCTTGAGCAGTCCGTCAGTGAGCGTTTCGCTCGAGAACATGCAAGTCGATCCGTCCGCAACTATAAAGCAACCCGAACCGATGCCGCCCATCGAGAATGACCAGGTAGCGGCTGCTCCGGAGCGCCGTCCCCAAGACATGTGCTACAAGGATTACTGCCCGTGTGAGGAGCCCGACAAGCGCGGAGCCGAGAACTTCTTATGCGACCGTCTAGAGGCGGGTCTCCCCGTGGATCCAGAGATCATGATCGCAGCCCGAGGAATGCGTGACGTTCGGAAGCAAATCGATGAGTCCGGTTTGTGACCGCGCACTTGGTCGTCGCTCTCGCTTTTTTGGCCGCGCTCGCTGCACCGGAGCAAGTAGTTCCGGTCACCAAGACCGACCACAAGGTCAAAGTGGAGGGGCGCACATTTCGGGTTACCGTATGGCCGGATGGTAAGGTGGAGGTGGCTCACAAGGCCTTCGTGACGGCGCTCACCTTGGAGGTCAGGGATCAGATGCGCGTGGCCGTCAAGGAAGCCACAGGTTGCACTCTAGTTGACGAATTTATCGTGGCGCCGATCGTTCAAGGCAAGCTGCGCTGCCAACAGGAGTAACAAAATGACCACGCGTAATCCTGCCGACTATCTGAACCTGCAGCTGACGGACGACGACGGCCGCCTGATCGGCGGCATGAACGTTCACCATGAGCGCCTGGCCGAGAAGATCACGGACTTTCTCGGCCAGCATCGCGCCGGCGAGATCGTGGTGCGCGGCTTCCCGTCGCTGTCGACATCGGTGTGGGTCGATCCCTGATGAAGATCCGGCACGCCCTGACGATCCTCGAGTTCTTCGCATCTCATATCGGACGAACGGACCGCCGAGGGCGCGTCCGGCTGCTGGAGGTGTTCAACCGGTTGGATTGGCAACTCCGGGAAGCTGCCAATCGGTACCGGAAGAGCAAGGCCCTGGAGGAG
>NZ_JARGEK010000641.1 GCF_029211165.1 Roseisolibacter sp. H3M3-2 | reverse complement strand
GCCGCGCGCGCCGCCCGGTCGCCGCGCGCCGGCGGGCCGCGCCGCGCGCTGATCCCCGGCAACGCGGCGGTCGGCACGCTGGTGACGCTCAACGCCAACGGCGACGTCGCCTGCTCGCGCCCCGACAACCGCGTGGCGCGCGTGGCGGCGGTGTCGCAGCGCGCGATCGTGGTCGCCGACACCAGCAACCCGATGAACGGCTTCACCGACGCCGACTACGCGTCGATCGCCGCCACCTTCGACACCCTCGTGTACGCCGTCGACACGCGCAACTTCGGCGAGCCGAGCGACATCGACCGGAACGCGAAGGTCGTGCTGTACTACACGAGCGCCGTCAACGCGCTCACGCCCAAGGACGCCGACTGGTACGTGGGCGGCTTCTTCACCCCGCGCGACCTCTTCCCGGCGCGCGCCGCGGTGGCGGCCGACGCCTGCCCGGCGAGCAACGAGGCGGAGATGTTCTACCTGCTCGTCCCCGACCCGGGCGGGATGATCAACGGGCACCGCTACAGCAAGACGTTCGTCGCCAGCGTCACGGTCGCGACGGTGGCGCACGAGTTCGAGCACCTGATCAACGCGTCGCGCCGCCTGTACGTCAACACGAGCGCCGACGACTTCGAGGCGACGTGGCTCGACGAGGGGCTGGCGCACGTCGCCGAGGAGCTCGTGTTCTACGCGCGCTCGGGGCTGGGGCCGCGCCGCAACCTCGACGCGACGTCGCTGCGCGGCACGCCGCCGGTGGCGACCGCGTTCACCGAGCAGGCGATCGACAACTTCGACCGGCTGTCGCTGTTCCTGCAGGCGCCCGCCCGCAACTCGCCGTACGCCGACGACGACTCGCTGGCGACGCGCGGCGCGGCCTGGGGCTTCCTGCGCTACGCCGCCGACCAGCTCGGGGGCGACGAGACGCAGACGTGGAACCGGCTGGCCAACTCGAACGCCAGCGGGCTGGCCAACGTGCAGCAGGTGTTCGGCACCGACGTCGCCGCGCGCTTCCGCGACTGGGCGACCGCGCTGCTGATGGACGACGTCCCGGGCGCGCCGGCGCGCTACCAGTTCCCGAGCTGGAACCTGCGCTCGGTGTACGCGGCGATCGACGGCACCGGCTACTACCCGCTGCAGAGCTACGCGCTGACGGGCGGCGGCAGCCAGACGGCGAGCCTGCTCGCCGGCGGCGCGGCGTACATGCGCTTCGGCGTGGGCGCCGGGCGCGTCGCGTCGCTGACGTGGGAGGCGCTCCCGCCGACGGTGTCGCTGGCGCTGGTGCGGCTGCGGTAGCGCGGCGCCCGCGGGGCGCCGGCGCGGCGAGGGCTACTCCGCCGCGTCCGGCGCGTCGGCGTCGCGGAG
>NZ_JARGEK010000640.1 GCF_029211165.1 Roseisolibacter sp. H3M3-2 | reverse complement strand
CGCCGCGCCTCGGCGGGCGCGACGAGGGCGAGCGCGGGGAGCGCGGCCAGCGCGGCCAGCGCGGCCAGCGCGGCGGCGCGCGACCAGGGACGCGCGAGGGGGCGGAACGGGGGGCGGGACATGGGGCTCTCCGGGTGAGGAATCGGGACCGTCGCCCGGGAGACGTCGCCGCCGCGCCGACTTGCACACGAGCCCGCGCCGACGGGCGGGCACGGCCAATGCCGGTGTGGGGCCGTCCCCCGTCGCATGCCGATCCCCTTCGACCAGCTGCCGCCGGCCGCGCGCCGTCTCACCGACCGGTTCGAGTTCCTCGAGGAGCTCGGCCGCGGCGGCATGGCCGAGGTGTACCTCGCGCGCCCGCTGGAGGGGGGGGAGCCGGTGGCGGTGAAGCTGGTCGCCGCCCCGTACGCCGCCGACCCCGAGGCCGCCGGCCGCTTCGCCCGCGAGGCGCGCACGGTGGCGTCGCTCGCCCACCCGAACCTCGTCCGCAACCTCGGCGTCGTCGACGCGCCCGACGGGCGCACGGTGGCGATCGTCAGCGCCTACGTGCGCGGGCGCACCCTGCGCGCGGTGCTGCGCGAGCGCGGCGCGCTCCCGTTCGACGAGGCGGCGGCCGTGCTGCGCGACGTGGCCGCGGGGCTGGCCCACGCGCACGCGGCCCGCATCGTCCACCGCGACGTGAAGCCCGAGAACGTCTTCCTCGAGGACGACAGCGGGCGCGCGCTGCTCGCCGACTTCGGGATCGCCCGCCCGATCGACGCCGAGACGCAGCTGACGATGGTCGGCAGCTCGCTCGGCACGCCGACGTACATGGCGCCCGAGCAGGTGGACGGGGGCGCGGTGGACGCGCGGGCGGACGTCTACGCGCTCGGGCTGGTCGGGTGGGAGATGCTGAGCGGGCGGCGCCCGTGGGCCGGGGAGTCGCTCTACGCGCTCCTCCACAAGCAGAAGCACGAGCCGCTCCCCGACCTCGGCGCGCTGCGTCCCGACGTGCCGGCGTTCCTGCTGCGCGCGATCGAGGGGGCGCTGGCCAAGGACCCGGCGCGGCGGTGGCGCGACGCCGGCGAGCTGCTCGACCGCCTCTCGCCGCGGCCGGCGCCGGCGGCGGCCCCGGACCCCGACGCGTGGACCGACGCGGCCACGCTGCGCCGGGTCCCGCCCCCGGCGCCGCAGGTGGCGGTCGCGCCCCCGGCCCCCGAGTGGCTCCCCGACGCGCCCCTGCCGGCGCTCGCGGCCGCCCCGTGGACGCCCGACGACGAGGTGGACGACGAGGACCACCCGCCGGCGCCGCGTCGGCGTCGTCGGTGCGCGGCCGCGCTGGCGGCGCTGCTGTCGCGGCTGCAGGCGGGGG
>NZ_JARGEK010000064.1 GCF_029211165.1 Roseisolibacter sp. H3M3-2 | reverse complement strand
CACAGAACGACATGGCTACGATCCGACTTGGCGTCGGCGGGCGGCGCGGGCGGGGGCGGCGGCGTCGCGGGCGCGGGGGACGCCGCAGCGGGGACGCCCATCGCCTCGCCCGCGCGCGGGTCGAGCAGCACGCGGCGGAAGGTCGCCGCGTCGGGCCAGCGGTCGGCGGGCTTCTTGGCCAGCGCGCGCTCCAGCGCCTGCGCCAGCGCCGCCGGCACCTCGGGGCGCAGCTCGGCGATCGGGCGCGGCGTCTCGCCGACGTGCTTGATGAGCATCGCCGTCGCCGACGCGGCGTCGAACGGGAGCTGCCCGGTGAGCAGCTGGTAGCCGACGACGGCGAGCGCGTACTGGTCGGTGCGCCCGTCGACGCCCGCGTCGCCCATCGCCTGCTCGGGGCTCATGTACGCGGGCGAGCCGATGGCGACGCCGGTGACGGTGAGCCGCAGCTCCTCCTCGGCGGCGCGCGCGATCCCGAAGTCGGTGACGACGGCGCGTCCGCTCTCGCGGTCGAGGAGGATGTTGTCGGGCTTCACGTCGCGGTGCACGACGCCGTGGGCGTGCGCGTACGCCAGCGCGTCGGCCACCTCGGCGAGCAGGCGGCGCGCCTCGTCGATCCCCGCGCGCCCGACGCGCGCCATGCGCTGCCCGAGCGTCTCCCCCTCGACGAGCGCCATCGCCAGCCAGGCCACGCCCCCCGTCTCGTCGGCGGCGTACACCGGCACGACGTGCGGGTGCTGGAGCTGCGCCGACGTCTGCGCCTCGCGCAGGAAGCGCTCGCGCACCCCGCTGCGGAACGCCAGCTCGGGGGGGAGCACCTTGAGCGCGACCGTGCGGCGGAGGCGGACCTCGCGGGCGCGGTAGACCACCGACATGCCGCCGCGCCCCAGCTCCTCCCCGACCTCGAAGCGGTCGCCGATCGCGGCGACCACGCGGTCCCGCAGCGGATCGCTCATGCCTGCGGCGCCCGGCGCGGCGGTCAGCCGCGCCCCGGCTGCGGCTCGCGCGCGCCCGCGCCGCCGGCGCCCAGCACGTCGTCGGCGGCGCCGACCAGGCCGTCCACCTCGCGGGCCAGCGCCATCGCGCGCTCGGCGACCGAGGTCACCTGCAGCGGCGACGAGCCCGAGCCGGTGCGCAGGCGCACGAGGTCGATGCGCATGTTCTGGAGCGCGAGGCGGCAGTTCTCGAGCTTGGACGCGGCGGCCTCGCGCCGGCGCCCGACGTCGGTCAGCGCGCGGCGCTGGCGCTTGAGCACCGCCAGCCGCTTCACGCGCGTCTCGGAGCGCTCGCGGTCGAGCGGGTTGGCCTCGGCCTCGAGGCGCGTGATCTCGGCCTCCACCTGCCCCACGTCGCCGCCGACGCCCGAGCGATCGAGGTCGGCGACGATGCCGGCCAGCGCCTCGACCTTCTCGGCCAGCGCGCGCGCCGAGGGCTCGACCTCGGGGATGCGCGCCCGCTCGGGCTTGGGCATGGTGGCGAGCAGGCGCAGGATTTCGTCGCGGTCGGCGGCGGCCTGGCGCACGACCTCCGCCTGCGCGCCGAGGTCGGCGACCGGGCGCGGCGCGGGGAGGGCGGGGTCGCCGTAGCCGGCGGCCGGGCCGCCGCCGGGCGGCAGGGCGCGGTAGCTGGCGGTGTTGCGGCGCCGCCGCTCGCGCTCGCGTAGCCGCGCGCGCTTGTCGCGGTCGAAGAAGGCCTGGACGTTCTCGACCCCCTCGGCGGCGACGTCGGCGAACAGCCGCTCGCGCGGCTCGCGCAGCACGTCGTGCCAGTCGAAGCCGTTGGACCAGAGCTTCGCGTACTTGAAGGCGATGTAGACCGCCCACAGGCCGAGCGCGCCGAAGAAGTCGGCGTCGCCGAAGACGCCGACCACGAACAGCACGGACCCGATGATCGCGAACCACCCGAGCTTGCGGCGGAACTCGACCACGCGCGGGTCGTCCCACCGCCGCTCCTCCTCGGCGGTGGTCGTGAAGGCGTCGACGTCGCCGGTCTGGCCGAGCGGCGCGGGGAGGCTGCCGTACGGGCGCGCGTCGCCGTAGTCGCCGAACCCACCGAACGACGCCGGCGCGGTGGGCGCCGGCGCGTACGGGGCGGGGCCCCGGGTCGGGGTGTTCGGTCCCGGCGGGAGCGGGGCGTGTCGCGCCTGCTGCGGCGGCTGCGTGGTCGCGAAGCTGGCGGGCGCGATGGGCGCGCTGCCGCGCAGCACCGCCTCCAGCTCCGCGGCCCCGCTGAAGCGCTGCGCCGGCTCCTTCTCGAGCAGGCGCATCACGATCGTGTTCAGGTCGGGCGGGCAGTCGGGGCGGCGCTGGTTGACCGGGACCGGGCGCTCGGACAGGTGCTTCACGAGCATCGCCGGCGTGCTGGTCGCCTGGAACGGCAGCTCGCCGGCCAGCATCTGGTAGGCGACGACGCCGAGCGAGTAGAGGTCGGAGCGGCCGTCGATCTCGCGATCGCCGGCGCTCTGCTCGGGGCTCATGAAGGCGGGCGTGCCGATGGCCATCCCGGTGGCCGTCAGCCGCGCGTCGCTCCCCTCGATGATGGCGCGGGCGATCCCGAAGTCGGTGACGAGCGCCCGGTCCTCGTCGGTGTCGAGGAGGATGTTGTCCGGCTTGATGTCGCGGTGCACCACCCCGCGCGCATGGGCGTAGGCCAGCGCGTCGGCCACCTCGGCGAGGATCCGGCGGACGTCGGAGACCGGGAGCGGCCCGCGGTCGTGGATGCGCTTCCCGAGGTTGTCCCCGTCGACGCACGCCATGACGAAGTAGACGAGGCCGTCCACCTCGTCGACCGAGTAGATCGGGACGATGTGCGGGTGCGACAGCTGCGCCGCGGTCTCGGCCTCGCGCAGGAAGCGCGAGCGGATCTCGGAGCGGTAGGCCAGCTCCGGGGGGAGCAGCTTGATCGCGACGTGCCGCTTGAGCCGGCGGTCCCGGGCGCGGTAGACGATCCCCATCCCCCCGCGCCCGATCTCGCGATCGAGCTCGTAGGCCGACGCGAGCGCCCGCTCGACGACGGTGCGCAGCTCGTTCTCGGAGGTGGTGACGACGGGCTCGGGCACTCGGGGGTCCGCAGCGGGGGGGGCAAAACTAGTGTAGCACCCCGGCGGGGTCCGGACCAGGGACGACCGTCGCCCTCGGCCGCCACGCCGGCCCCGCCGATCCGGCAGGGGCACCCGCGGTCCTACGTCACCGCCGCAGCGAAAAGTTGCAGGCGGGGGACGCCGGCCCGCCGCGATGGCCGGCCCCGGGAGCGCGGTTCGTGCAAGATCGGGACGGCAGCAGTCGGCGGCGGGCGGTCCGGGGGGCACCTCTCCCGGGCCGCCCCGCATGCCGGAACGCGGCGGGGGCGCGGCCGGTTGACCCGAGCGGTCGACCGCCCGCCCCCGCCCCACTCCCCGAGCACACCATGGCACAGCGCCAGACCCTCCCCGTCCTGCCCCTGCGCGGGACGGTCATCTTCCCGGGCGTGACCCAGCCGATCGCGGCCGGGCGCCCGGGGACGCTGCGCGCGATCGAGTCGGCGCTCAAGGGCGACCGGGTCGTCTTCGCGGTGGCGCAGCGCGACAACACCGACGAGCCCACCCCCGAGATCCTGTACTCGACGGGCGTGATCGCCCGCATCGGGCAGATCCAGCGCGGGCTGGGCGGCGTGCAGCTGCTGCTCCAGGGCGAGCAGCGCGCCACCGCCCTCCAGTACAGCACCACCGAGGGGCACCTCACGGCCGTCGTGATCCCGGCGGAGGAGATGCTCCCGCTCAACGAGCGCGACCCGGCCTTCGAGGCGCTCCACAAGGAGACGCGCGAGCGGGCGGCCGAGCTGGGCGAGCGCCGCGGCCTCCCCGAGGAGGTCGTGCACCAGGTGCTCGACTCGGTCACCGAGCCCGGCAAGTTCGCCGACCTCGTGGCCGGCTACATCGAGCTGACCGTCCCCGAGAAGCAGGGGCTGCTCGAGACGCTGAGCGTCGAGGAGCGGCTGCGCCGGGTGCTGGTGCACGTGCAGCGGCAGATCGGGCTGCTCGAGGCGCAGGAGGACATCAAGAGCGCCGTCCAGGAGGAGCTGGGCGAGCGGCAGCGCGAGATGTTCCTGCGCGAGCAGATGAAGGCGATCCAGAAGGAGCTGGGCGACGACGACCAGAGCAAGGAGCTGGAGGAGCTGCGCGAGAAGCTCGGCAAGCTCGAGCTCCCGAAGGAGGCGCGGCAGGAGGTCGAGCGCGAGCTGGGCCGCCTCGAGCGCGCCGGGCGCGAGTCGATGGAGGCGCAGGTCATCCGCACGTACCTCGAGTGGATCGCCGAGCTGCCGTGGAACACGCGCTCCGACGACCAGCTCGACCTCAACCGCGCCAGCGCGATCCTCGAGGAGGACCACTACGGGCTGCAGGACGTGAAGGACCGCATCCTGGAGTTCCTGGCGGTGCGCGAGCTGCGCGCGCGCCAGGTGGCCGAGGAGGTCGAGAAGACGGGCGAGGTGCCGGCGGCCAAGCTGATGCCCGACGGCGACGACGCGACGCCGACGCTGCAGACGAGCACCAACGACGCCGAGCGGCAGATCACCGACGCCAAGGAGGCGAAGGCGCGGGCGATGGCGCGCGGCCCGATCCTGCTCTTCACCGGCCCGCCGGGCGTGGGCAAGACGTCGATCGCCAAGTCGATCGCCAAGGCGCTCGGGCGCGAGTACGTGCGCGTGGCGCTCGGCGGCGCGCGCGACGAGGCCGACATCCGCGGCCACCGGCGCACCTACGTCGGCGCGCTGCCGGGGCGCATCATCCAGGGGATGAAGCAGGCGGGCAGCAAGAACCCGGTGTTCCTGCTGGACGAGGTGGACAAGCTGGGGCACGGCTTCCAGGGCGACCCGGCGGCCGCGCTGCTCGAGGTGCTCGACCCGGCGCAGAACAACGCGTTCGTCGACCACTACATGGGCGTGCCGTTCGACCTGAGCGAGTGCCTGTTCATCGCCACCGCGAACTTCCCGCAGAACATCAGCGGCCCGCTGATGGACCGCATGGAGGTCGTGGAGTTCGCCGGCTACACCGAGCGCGAGAAGGCGGAGATCGCGAAGAAGTACCTGATCCCGCGCCAGCTGGAGGAGAGCGGGCTGGGGGACAAGAACGTCGCGTTCACCGACGACGCGGTGATGCGCATCGTCTCCGAGTACACGCGCGAGGCGGGGGTGCGCCAGCTGGAGCGGCAGGTGGGCGCGGTGGCGCGCAAGGTGGCGCGCCGCGTCGCCGGCGGCGACCTGGAGGTGCTGGCCGACAACACGATCGACGCCGCCGAGGTGCGCGAGCTGCTCGGGCGCCCGCGCGTGCACCCCGAGAAGGTCGGGGAGCGCAACGAGGTGGGCGTGGCCACCGGCATGTACTACACGCCGATGGGCGGCGACATCATGTTCATCGAGGCGGCGATCCGGCGCCTCACGGGCGCGCGCCGCTCCAACGACTCGGCCGACGACCAGATGCAGGTCAGCGGCTACGGCAACGTGTCGCTGATCCTCACCGGCCAGCTCGGCGACGTGATGAAGGAGAGCGCGCGGGCGGCGATGACGTACGCGACCACGCACGCCTCGTCGCTCCAGATCCCCGAGGACCGGCTGGGCTCCATCGAGGTGCACGTGCACGTCCCGCAGGGGGCGATCCCGAAGGACGGGCCGAGCGCGGGCACGGCGATGAGCACGGCGATCGTCAGCGCGATGAGCGGGCGCCCGGTGCGCCGCGACGTCGCGATGACGGGCGAGGCGACGCTGCGCGGGCGCGTGCTCCCGATCGGCGGCGTCAAGGAGAAGGTGCTGGGCGCCCACCGCGCGGGGATCACCACGATCATCCTCCCCAAGGCCAACGAGGCCGACATGGAGGACATCCCGGAGGAGGTGCGCTCGCAGCTCACCTTCCACACCGTCGACACGCTCGACGAGGTGTTCGACCTGGCGCTGCTGCCGGCCGCCAAGCCGGTGAACACGCCGAAGACGGAGATGGAGGTGGCGGAGGAGGAGGCCGCGCTGCGGTAAAGGGCTGCGCGCCGGACGCTGCGGGCTGCGGGTTCGAATCCGCAGCCCGCAGCCCGCGGTCGTTTCAGCCGTTGTAGATCGCCCCGCCGAGCGCGCGGTACAGGTCGAACACGGCGACCGCCTCGTCGCGCAGCAGCCCGTGGCGGATCTCGAGCCCCTTGCGCTTGAGGTACGCCCACGACGACGCGAACACCGGCCCCTCGTCGAAGCGGAGCAGCATCGCGTCGTCGCGGGTGGCGCCGCAGAGCACGCGGCGCACGCCGCTCCAGAGCGTGGCGCCGAGGCACATGGCGCACGGGTCGCAGCTGGTGGCGAGGGTGTGGACGGGCATCCCCTCGCCCGCCAGCGAGAAGGCGCCGACGCGCGCCTGCGCGAGCTGGAACGCCATCATCTCCGCGTGCAGCGTGCAGTTGTTCAGCCGCACCACGCTGTTCACGCCGACGGCGACCACGCGCCCCGTCGCCTCCTCGAACACCGCGGCGCCGAACGGGCCGCCGGCGCCGCGCGCCACGTTCTCGCGCGAGAGCGCGATGGCGAGGCGCATCTTGTCCTCGTCGGTGGCGTAGGCGCGCTCCCAGTCGACCACCTCGTCGACCCAGTCGGGGAGCGCGATCGCGACGGCGGGCGGGCGCGGCGTGTCCATGGCCGCGGAATGCTAACCGGTCAGCGCGGCGCGAGCACCGGCCCGGCGCGGAACAGCGACCACGGCGTGAAGGTCGCCGCCCCGGGCTCGGTCCCCTCGAGGAAGTACTCCGTGTAGCGGCGGTCGGGGGGCGTGGTCGAGTCGGCGGGGAGCCCCGTCTGGCGGTCCAGGAGCACCGACACCAGCCCGGCGGGCGGCGTCCAGTTCCCGGCGGGGCGGTTGCCGTACCAGCGCGCGACCATCTGCCCCCAGATCGGCGCGGCCAGCGTGCCGCCGGCGGCCCCGCTGGTGATCGTCTTCGGCGTGTCGAACCCGATCCAGACGCCGGCGACCAGGTCGGGGGTCATCCCCACGAACCAGACGTCGGCGTTGTCGTTGGTCGTCCCCGTCTTGCCGGCGACCGGGATGCGCGCCGGGACGTAGCGGCGGACCGTCGACGCGGTCCCGTGCTCGACGACGTCGCGCATCATGTCGCGCACCACGAAGGCGACGCGCGGGTCGAGGGCGAGGGTGGGCGCCGCCTCGGGCGGGCTCCAGACCGCCTTGCCGGTGCGGTCCTCGACGCGCGCCACCAGGCGCGGCTCGACGGACACGCCGAGGTTGGCGAAGGTCGCGTAGGCGGTGACGAAGTCGAGCGGCTGCACCACCGAGGCGCCGAGGGCGCTCGACGGGTAGGGGGCGATGGGGGCGCGGATCCCCATGCGGCGGGCGAGCGCGATCACCGAGTCGCCGCCTAGCTGCTGCCAGAGCTGCACCGCGACCGGGTTGCGCGAGCGCGCCATCGCGGTGCGCAGCGGGACGATGCCGAGGAAGCTCTCGTCGGAGTTGTCGGGGGCGTAGATGCGCCCCTCGGGCATCCGGATGGCGATCGCCGTGTCGCCCACCGGCGCGTTGGGAGCCAGCCCCGCCGACAGCGCGGCCGCGTAGACGATCGGCTTGAACGAGGAGCCCGGCTGCCGGTTGCCGTTGACCGCGCGGTCGAACGGCGAGTCGGCGAAGTCGCGGCCGCCGACCAGCGCGCGCACCTCGCCCGTCCCCGGGTCGACGGCGACCACCGCGCCCTGCAGGTACTGCGGCGCGGTCCCGCGCTTCGCGCTGTCGGCGTGGAACTTCGCGTAGGTCGGGTGGCGCCACCCCGGGCGCTGCTCGAGCGCGTCGAGCTGCTCGCGCAGCGCGGTGACCGCGGCCTGCTGGAGCGCGGGGTCGAGCGTCGTGTGGATGCGGTAGCCGCCCTCGCGCACCGGGACGCCGGCGCGCTCGGCCTGCAGCCGCACCACGTCGACGAACCAGGGGGCGACGACCGCCATCCCGCCGTTGGGGACGGTGCGCACCGGCTCGCGCTGCGCGGCGGCGGCCTGCGCGGCGGTGATGAACCCCTGCTCCGCCATCAACGCCAGCACCGTGTTGCGGCGCTCGCGGTTGCGCGCCGGGTAGCGGCCCGGGTCGTACTGAACGGGGCTCTTGGGCATCGACGCCAGCGACGCCGCCTCGGCGAGGGTGAGGCGGGCGGCGGGCTTGCCGAAGTAGTGGCGCGCGGCGGCGTCGATCCCGTGCCAGCCGTGGCCGAAGGCGATCGTGTTGAGGAACGCCTCGAGGATCTGCTCCTTGGAGTAGCGGCGCTCCATCTCCAGCGCCGCCTGCTGCTCGCGCAGCTTGCGCCCCGGGCCGCGGTCGCGGCGGTCGATGACGTCGGGGTGCATGTTGCCGACCAGCAGCTGCGTGATCGTGCTGGCGCCGCGCACCTCGCCGCGCACCGCGTCCTTGAGCGCGCCGGCGATGCCGACGACGTCGACGCCGTTGTGCTGGTAGAAGCGCTTGTCCTCGACCGCGATGAAGGCGGCCGGCACGAAGCGCGGCAGCGTGCGCAGCGCGACGCTCGTGCGCACCTCGCGCCCGAACTCGCCGATCATCGCCCCGTCGCGCGCGTAGACGACGGTCGACTGCGGGAGCGGCACGATGCGCCACGGCTCCGGCTGTTGGGCGCGGGCGGGCGACGCGGCGGCGGCCGACGCGGCGGCGACGGCCGCCAGGAGGAGGGCGCGGAGGGGCATGCGGGCGGAGGGGGGACGGCTGCGGCAAGATACACCGGGCCGTACGCGGCGAGCCCGGGATCGTGCCAGGGCACGACGCCCGGCGGTGACCCGAGTCACGCGAAGTCCGCGCGTTGCCCCCGCCGCGCGTTCCGGCCACGTTTCCGTCATGGCCCACCACCCGCTGACGCTCGCCGTCGTCCAGTTCCGCCCCGTGAAGGGGGACTACGCCGCGAACCTGGCGCGCCTGGGCGCGCTGCTCGCCGACTGCGCGGCGCTCGACCCGCGCCCGGACGTCGTGCAGCTCCCCGAGACGGCGCTCACCGGCTACTTCGTCGAGGGCGGGGTGCGCGAGCTGGCGGTGACCGCCGGGACGGTGGCGCGCGACGTCGACGCCGCGTACCGCGCGGCGGCCGGCGCGGGCGCCCCGCCGCTCGACGTGGTGGTCGGCTTCTACGAGGTGTGGCGCGACACGCTGTACAACAGCGCCGCCTACGTCACGGTCGGCGGCGACGGGTGGAAGATCCGCCACGTCCACCGCAAGCACTTCCTCCCCACCTACGGGCTGTTCGACGAGGAGCGGTTCGTCGAGCGCGGGCTGGAGCTGCGGGCGTTCGACGCGCCGTGGGGGCGGGCGGCGATCCTGGTGTGCGAGGACGCCTGGCACTCGCTGACCGGGACCATCGCGGCGCTCGACGGCGCGCGCGTGGTGTTCGTATCGTCGGCCGCGCCAGCGCGCGGGATCTGGCCGCGCGACGACGGCGTCCCGGGGCCGGCGAGCGTGGCGCGGTGGGACCGGCTGGTGCGCGACATCGCCGAGGAGCACGGGGTGTTCGTCGCGCTGGCCAACCTGGTCGGGAGCGAGGGGGGGAAGAGCTTCGGCGGCTCCTCGTCGGTGGTCGGGCCGCGCGGCGACGTGCGGGTGCGCGGGCCGGTGTTCGAGGAGGCGATCCTCTCGATCACGGTCGACCTGGCGGACCTGACGCGGGCGCGCGCCGACTCGCCGCTGCTGAACGACCTGCGGGTGGCGATGCCGCACCTGCTGCGCACCCTCGACGCGGTGCGGCGCGAGACGCCGACGCCGCTGGCGTACGACCCGCCCGCGCCGGCCGCCGAGCCGCACGGGCTGGTGGCGGCCGACGAGCGCGGGGCCGGAGCGCCCGACGGGCGCGGGACGCCCGAGGTCGGCTCGCCGGGCGCGAAGGCGTCCCCGAGCGTGCCGGACCCGGCCGACGCGTCGCGTGCCGAACCGACGCGGGGGGGGCGCCCCGGACGGCACGATCGCGCCGACGCGACCGCGACGCCGACCCGCGGCGGGGCGTCCGCGGTCGCGGTCACCCGCGTCGCCCTCGCCGACCACGGCCTCCCCCCGTCGCTCGACGTCGACACGGCGCTCCTCGAGGAATGGCTGGTCGCCTTCCTCCGCGACGAGTTCGCGCGCCGCGGCTTCCAGAAGGCGGTCGTCGGCTGCTCGGGCGGCGTGGACTCGGCGGTCACGACCTTCCTGGCGGCGCGCGCGCTCGGCCCCGCCAACGTGGTCGCGGTCCGGATGCCCTACCGGACCTCCAGCGCCGACTCGCTCGCCCACGCCCAGCTCGTCATCGACGCGTGCGGGGTCGAGGCACAGACGATCGACATCTCCCCGGCGGTCGACGGCTACCTCGGCCACGAGCCCGACGCCGACCCGGCGCGCCGCGGCAACGTCATGGCCCGCACGCGGATGATCGTCCTGTTCGACCAGTCGGCGAAGTACCGGGCGCTGCCGCTGGGCACGGGGAACAAGACCGAGCGTCTGTTCGGCTACTTCACCTGGCACGCCGACGACTCGCCGCCGGTGAACCCGCTCGGCGACCTCTACAAGACGCAGGTCTGGGCGCTCGCCCGGCACCTCGGCGTCCCGTCGGTCATCGTCGACAAGCCGGCGTCGGCCGATCTCGTCGCGGGGCAGACGGACGAGGGGGACTTCGGGATCAGCTACGCCCGCGCGGACCTGATCCTCAACTGGCTCCTCCACGGCTACGCCCCCGACGCCCTGGTCGCGCGCGGCTTCGCGGCCGACGAGGTCGAGCGGGTGCGCAAGCGCCTGTCGGGGACGCACTGGAAGCGCCGCCTCCCCGCCGTCGCCATGGTGAGCCCGACGGCGATCGGCGAGGCGTACCTGCGCCCCGTGGACTACTGAACGGCAGAGCCCGCATCGTCAACGCGGGCAACGGGTTAGAAGTCCATTAAGACCCGCGTCCGCGGTTGCCAGCGCACCATCCGTTCGTCACCTTGGTGAGGCCGGCCGCGCACTGCGGCCGGCGCGACATCCCACGCTGCACCCGACGACGATGCGCCGTTCCCTCGTCGCCGCGGTGATGCTCGCGTCCCTGGCCGTACCCGGCGTCCTGCGCGCCTCGGCCGAGGACGGCATCGCCGCACGCCCCGTGACCCGCACGCCCGTTCCGCGCCCGCCCCTCGGCCGGCCGAACGGGACGCCGACGGTCGCCCCCAAGGGGACGCCCGCCACCACGCTGGTGAACGAGAAGCGCGCCGTCGGACTCGGCGTCGCCCCCGACAGCCTGGTCGTCGAGAAGGCCTTGCGCCGCCTGACCTTCTGGGCCGGCGGGCTGCCGATCCGCACCTACGACGTCGCCCTCGGCGGCAGCCCGACGGGGCACAAGGAGCGGCAGGGCGACCGCCGCACCCCCGAGGGGCTGTACCGGATCGACGCCCGCAACGCGAAGAGCAAGTTCCACCGCGGGCTGCACGTCTCGTATCCGAACGCCGACGACGTCGCCCGCGCCCGCGCGCTCGGCGTCGACCCGGGGGGCGACATCATGCTCCACGGCCTCCCCAACGGGCAGGGGAACGTGGGCGCCGCGCACCGCACCTGGGACTGGACCAACGGCTGCGTCGCGATGACGAACCAGGAGATCGAGGAGCTGTTCGCCTCGGTGCCGGTGGGGACGCCGATCCGGTTCCTGCCGTAGGAGCGTCGAGCGTCGAGCGGTGAGCGTCGAGGGGGGCTTCGCGGTGGGGACAGATCGTCCCGCACGCGGAGCCCCCCTCGACGCTCACCGCTCGACGCCCGCGCGCGTCACCCCGCGCGGGCGGGACGGCGACGGGCGCGCGCCACTCCGGCGACCGCGAGCAGCCCGGTGGCGAGGAGGACGACGGTCGACGGCTCCGGCACCACGGCCGGCGCGCCCGACGCGAGCACGAGCCCGGCCCCGGTCGTGAACCGATAGCCCGCCGACACGTCCGCGCCCCGCGCGTCGAACGCCTGCGCGGCGATCAGGCGCGCCGTGTCGAAGAAGTCCGCGCGCTGGAGCCCGCCGACGATGTGCACGGGGAGGGCGGTGGGGTTGGCGATCACCGCGCCCAGCCCGAAGAAGGCGGCGAAGTCGAAGCGGCCGTCCGGCCCGACCGCGAAGTCGTGCGACCCGACGAACCCGTCGACCACCGCCGACCGGCCGCCCGTGTAGGTCGACGGCGCGTGCGTCCCGACGAAGGTCGCGCCCGGACGGTCGACCGTCTGCGAGCCGTCGAGCCCCAGGATCACGCGCGACGTCGCGGCCGACGACAGGGTCGGCGCGAACCAGGTCGCGGCGAACACGGTCGACGTCCCGAGGTTGCCGGTCGTGAGCCCGAACGCCTCCTCCATCGTGCCGTCGATCGCCAGCCAGAGGCGCACGCGGTCGGGGAGGGGCTGGCCCGAGAGCGGCGTCACGAGCATCCGGTCCTGGAACAGCGCGCTGACGAACGTCTGCACGCTCGCGCCGGGCGCCAGGTCGTAGGTCCCGGGCGTCGCCCCCTCGAGCCCGATCTCGAGGCGGGCGCGCAGGACGCCGTTCGTGCTCGCGAGCGCCGCCGCCGAGTTGGTGGTCGGCGTTCCGCCCGGGAGCGCGGCCGTGCAGTCGCCCGACAGCTCGGCCTGCACCGGGTCCGTGTCGACCGCGAGGCAGAGGGCGGGCTGGCCGCTCGGGAGCACCGACCGCTGGACCGCCGCCGCGGGGGCGTTCTGCGCCGCGGCGGTCGAGGCGGCGAGGACGGCGGGGACGAGGAACGTCCGGACTGCGCGCAGGATCGTCGGCTCTCTCATGGTGGCGGGAGCAGTACGGGTCGCACGACCGTCGGGTGCGTGCAATATCGTGGCACAGGGGGACCGCGCCAGTCCCCGGCAGCGCGACCGCCGCGCGGCGCGTAGAATCCCCGCGTCCCACACCCCCCGCCCCATGCCGATCCGCATCCGTCTGGCCGCCGGCGCGCTGCTCGCCGCGGCCCTCGTCCCCTGCCCCGCCGCGCGCGCCCAGTCGGGCGCGTCGGCCGCGCGCCCCGCCGTCGACCCGTCGCTGTTCGACGGCCTGCGCTGGCGCATGGTCGGCCCCGCGCGCGGCGGCCGCGTCACCGCGGTCGCCGGCGTGGCGTCGGAGCCGCACACCTTCTACTTCGGCGCGACCGGCGGCGGCATCTGGCGCACCACCGACGCCGGGCAGAACTGGGTCAACCTCTCCGACGGGCAGATCCTCGAGGGGTCGATCGGCGCCGTCGAGGTGGCCCCCTCCGACCCGAACGTCCTCTGGGTCGGCACCGGCTCGGACGGGCTGCGCAGCAACGTCTCCCCGGGGCGCGGGATCTACCGCTCCACCGACGCGGGGAAGACGTGGCGCAACGTCGGGCTGCGCGAGAGCGGGCAGGTGGGCGGGATCCGCGTGCACCCGCGCGACCCGAACACCGCCTTCGTCGCCGCGATCGGCAACGCGTTCAAGCCGAACGCCGAGCGCGGCGTGTTCCGCACGCGCGACGGCGGGGCGACGTGGGAGAAGGTGCTCTTCGTGTCCGACAGCACCGGCGCGGTGGACGTCGAGTTCAAGCCCGACGACCCGAACACGCTCTACGCGTCCATGTGGCGCGCCGAGCGCAAGCCGTGGACGATCATCTCGGGGGCGTACGAGGGCGGCATCTACAAGAGCACCGACGGCGGCACGACCTGGAAGAAGCTCGAGGGCGGGCTGCCGAAGGGGCTGTTCGGCAAGAGCAACGTCGCGGTCAGCGCCGCCGACCCGCGGCGCGTCTACGCGCTGCTCGAGGCGGCGAGCGGCGCCGGCCTGTGGCGCTCCGACGACGCCGGCGACACGTGGACGCGCGTCAACGGGCAGCCGACGCTCATCACGCGCCCCTTCTACTACACGACCATCGGCGCCGACCCGACCAACGCCGACGTGGTGTACGCGGGCGCCGAGGGCTTCTTCAAGTCGACCGACGGCGGGAAGACGTTCCGCGGCATGTCGACGCCGCACGGCGACAACCACGACATCTGGATCAACCCGCGCGACGGGAACGTGATGATCCAGGCGAACGACGGCGGCGCGAACGTCTCGCTCAACGGCGGGCGCACCTGGAGCACGCAGTACAACCAGCCGACCGCCGAGATCTACCAGGTCTACCTCGACGACCAGTACCCGTACCGGCTGTACGGCGCGCAGCAGGACAACTCGACGCTCATCGTCCCGTCGCTGCCGACCACCGCGTCGTCGCCCGACGACCCGATCCAGAGCTGGCGCCAGGGCCCGGGGTGCGAGACCGGCCCGATCATGCCGCACCGCACCAACCCCGACACGGTCTACGGGTCGTGCAAGGGGCAGTTCAGCCGCCTGTCGCTGCGCACCGGCAACGAGTGGCAGTCGTGGGTGGGCGCGCAGTCGCTCTACGGCAACCCCGGCAAGGACCTGATCTACCGCTTCCAGCGCGTCTCGCCGATGGAGGTGAGCCCGCACGACCCGAAGACGCTCTACTACGGGTCGCAGCACGTGCACCGCACGCGCGACGAGGGGATCACCTGGGAGCGCATCTCCCCCGACCTCACGGCGAACGACCCGGCCTACCAGTCGAAGGTCTCGGGCGAGCCGATCACGATCGACGTCACGGGCGAGGAGTACTACAGCACGCTGTACGCGATCACCGAGTCGCGCGTCGAGCCCGGGGTGATCTGGGCGGGCGCGAACGACGGCCCGGTGCACGTCACGCGCGACGGCGGGCGCACCTGGAACAAGGTCACGCCGCCGATGCCGCCGGGCGGGCGCGTGCAGACGATCGAGGCCTCGCCGCACCGCCGCGGCGCCGCCTACGTCGCGGTGCTGCGCTACCTGCTGGGCGACGCCAAGCCGTACATCTACGCCACCAACGACTACGGCCGCACGTGGCGGCTGCTGACGACGGGCGACAACGGGATCGGCGCCGACGAGCCGACGCGCGTGGTGCGCGAGGACCCGGCGCGCGCCGGGCTGCTGTACGCGGGCACCGAGTTCGGCGCCTACGTGTCGTTCGACGACGGGCGCCGCTGGCAGCCGCTCCAGCTGAACCTGCCCAACGTCCCGATCACCGACATGAAGGTGCACCGGCACGACGTCGTGATCTCGACGCAGGGGCGCTCGTTCTGGATCCTCGACAACGTCACCCCGCTGCACGCGCTCGCCGACTCGGCGCAGCGCGGGCGGCTCGCGTCGGCGCCGGCGCACCTGTACCGCCCGCGCGAGGCGGTGCGCATGCGCTACCGCGCCGGCTTCGGCGGGCTGGAGGCCGAGCGCACCGCGACGGCCGACCCGCAGTACCCGCCCGCCGGGGCGATGGTCGACTACTGGATCGCGCGCGCGCCCGAGGGGACGGCGACGCTCGACATCCTCGACTCGACGGGGACCGTGCTGCGCTCGATCGCCAGCGCCGGCGCGGGCGAGCGCACGCAGGCCGCCGAGGGGAACATGCGCGCGCCGGCGGTCGAGCGGACGGGGACGCCGCGCCTCGACGTGCGCCCGGGGCTCCGCCGTTTCGTGTGGGACTACACGCTCCCCGGCCCGCTCGACGCCACCGGGCGTCCGGGGCGCGGCGGGCCGTCGGTGCCGCCGGGGCGCTACACCGCGCGCCTCACGATCGCCGGGAGCGGCGCGCCGTGGACGATGTCGCAGCCGCTGGTCGTGCTCCCCGACGCTCGGCAGACGCGCGACGGCGTCACGCCCGCCGTGATGCGCGCGCAGCTCGCCCACAACCTCAAGGTGCGCGACCTGGTGAGCGAGGCCAACCGCCTCGCCGCCCGCGTGCGCGAGGCCCGCACCCGCTTCAACGGCGCGCCGGCCAACACGGTGCAGCGCGACTCGCTGCGCCTGCTGCAGGAGCTGGAGGACAAGCTGATCACGCCCTCCATCCGCTACAGCCGCCCCGGGCTCCAGGCGCACATCGGCTACCTGTACTCGATGACGACGCAGGCCGACCAGCGCGTGCCGCGCGACGCGACCGAGCGCTACACGGTCCTGCGCCGCGAGCTCGACGCGCTGCAGGCGCAGGCGCGCCGCCTCCTCGGCCCCGACCGCGCCACCACCGCGGCCATCCAGGAGTAGCGGGCCGGTGGACCTCGCGAAGCTCCGCGCCTGGTGGTGGGCGCGGCAGGGACTCGACGGCGCGCTCGACGGCGCCGAACCCGGCGCGGTGCTCGCCCGCTCCGGGTGGGCGCGCTCGGTGGGCGGCGTCGGCCCGTACCTGACGCTGTTCGCGCGCGCCGGCACCACGCGCGCCGCCGCCGACGCCGCGGTGGCGGCGCGCGAGATCCACGAGCTGCCGGCGGCGCGCGGGTGCACCTACGTCGTCCCGCGCGAGGACTTCGCGCTCGCCCTCGCCGTCGGCGACGGGTGGCGCGAGCCGGAGCTGCGCACCGCCGAGAAGCTGGGCGTCACGCGCGACGAGGTCGAGCGGCTGTGCGAGGCGGTGCTCGGCGCCCTCGCCGGCAGCGCGGCGCTGGAGCCGGACGCGATCCGCGCCGCGGTCGGCGACCGCGCGCGCTCGCTCGGCGACGCCGGGAAGAAGAAGGGGCTCTCGACCACGCTGCCGCTCGCGCTGGGGCAGCTGCAGGCGCGCGGCGAGATCCGGCGCGTCCCGGTGAACGGGCGCCTCGACCAGCAGCGCTACGCCTACGTGCGGTGGGACGACGGCCCGCGCACGGCGACGCGCCCCGCCCCCGACGACGCGGTGCGCGAGCTGGCGCGCCGCTTCTTCCGCTGGGTCGGGCCGGCGACGATGGCCGAGTGGCGGTTCTTCTCGGGGCTCGGCGTGAAGGCCGCCAGGGAGTCGGTGGCCGCGCTCGACCTGCGCCCCGCCGAGCCGGGGAGCGACCGGCTGCTGCTCCCCGAGGACCTCGCGGCGTGGCGCGACTTCGCGCCGCCGGGGGCGCCGGCCTACGCGCTCGTGTCGAGCCTCGACGCGATCACGGCGACGCGGCGCGAGGTGGCGACGCTGGTCGACGACGCCGACCGCGCCCGCGCCGTGCTCGTGGACGACGGCAGGACGCGCGACCTCGGCGCGCTGAGCGACCTGCCGAGCCACGCGATCCTGGAGCGCGGGCGGCTGGCGGGGCTGTGGGAGTTCGACGCCGACGCGGGGACGATCGCGTGGGCGACGCTCGACGGGCGACGCGACGCCGGGCTGGAGGCGGCGGTCGCGCGCACGGAGCGGTGGGTGCGGGACGAGCTGGGCGACGCGCGCTCGTTCAGCCTCGACTCGCCGAAGAGCCGCGCGCCGAGGCTGCGAGCGATCCGCGCGATGGACGCGCCGCGCTGAGGGTCAGGCCGCGCAGGCGAGGCTGACGGCCCGCCGCGCGTTGCGCTTGAGCGCGCGGTGCACCGCGCGGGCGTAGCGCATGAAGTTGAGCCCCGCCCACGGGAAGCGCAGGAAGAACTCCTGCGGCAGCAGGTCCCCCTTGAGCCGGTTGCAGCGCACGCACGACGCCACGAGGTTCCCCGGCACGTCGGTCCCGCCGTGCGCGCGCGGGTAGACGTGGTCGAGCGTCGCGGTCTCCCGCTCCAGCGGCGTCGCGCAGTACACGCAGCGGCGCCCGCAGTCGCGCAGGGCGGCCGCCTTCAGCGAGCGCTTGACGGCCAGCTCGGCGGGCGGCTCCGCGGCGCCGAAGCGGCGGCGGGGGCGGCGCGGCAGGCGCGCGAGCGCGGTGCGGGGGATCGTGCGGCGGCTCGACGGTCGCGGCATTCGTCCTCGCGGGTGCGGGAGGAAATCGAGACGCCCCGCGGCGAGCAGGTGCTCGGCGGCGGGGCGTGATGGCGACGGGGGTGCGACGATGCGCCGCGGTGCGGCGCGCGGGCGTGCAGGGCGGCGCGCGGCGTCGGCGGCGCCGCGGGGGGCGCGGA
>NZ_JARGEK010000639.1 GCF_029211165.1 Roseisolibacter sp. H3M3-2 | reverse complement strand
GCGCCGACGAGGCGCACTGGCGCGCGTCGCGCCAGTGCGCCTCGTCGGCGTGGATCGGCTCGTCCGGCCAGTCGCCCTCGACCGGCATCGCCGGCGCGGCGCCGTCGACGCGGCGCGCGACCTCGCGCGTCCACGCGGTCAGGTGCAGCACCAGCTCCCAGATCGTGTGCGCGCCGGGGACGGCGCGAGTGGCGGCGGCGTGCGCGTCGACGCCCTCGAGGAGCTCGACGAGCGACGGGCCGTGCCAGGCGTGGCCGTCGACGGAGCGGCGGAGCGTGTCGGCGAGGCGGGCGACGGCCGGGTCGAGCGCGGGCATGGTCAACGTCCCTGCTGCTGGCGGCGCGCGTGGCGGGCGCGGAGCCGCGCGGCGCGCACGCGCGACAGCCCGATGAGGACGACGGGGAGGGTGGCGACGGTCCACACCCCGGTGAAGACGCGGCGGAAGGCGGCCGGGCGCTGCTCGACGTCGAGCGCGTAGTACAGCGCGAGGGCGACGGCGTGCACCGCGACGACGCCGAGGACCATCACCATGAGGTGGCGCCGCAGCTCGCGCGCGGCGCTGACGGGCGCCTCAGGCATACAGGCGCGCGATCCAGTCGGCGGCTACCGCCGGGCGGTCGCCCCCCTCCCGCTCGATGGTGACGCGCCAACTCACCTGCGTGCCGCCGTCCCTGGCCGGCTCCGCGGCGACGACGGCGACGCGGGCGCGAACGCGCGAGCCGACGGGCACCGCGGCGGGGAAGCGCACCCTGTCGAAGCCGTAGTTGACGATCATGCGCACGCCGTCGATCGCGACCGCCCGCTGCACCATCGGCACGACGAGCGACAGGGTGAGCAGCCCGTGCGCGACCGGCCCGCCGTACGGCGACTCGGCCGTTGCGCGCGCCGGGTCGAGGTGGATCCACTGGTGGTCGTCGGTCGCGTCCGCGAACAGCCGCACGCGCTCGGGGGTGACCTCGAGCCAGTCGCCGACGGCGACCTCCCGGCCGAGGTGCTGGGCGAGCGCGGCGGGGGACGCGAGGCGCGTGACGGGCATGGCGGGGGGCGGCGGGACCGGGGCGCGGCGACGGACGCGGCGAAAGGTCACCGCGCGGCGCGCGCGCGTCCAGCGCGGCGGCGGGCGCGTTGACAGGGCGGCCGGGCGGGGACGAGCTTGCGGCTCCCCCTGCGCCCGCCCGCCCGCGCCGCCGTCCGGCGGAGGCCCGCCTGTCCCCTGCCGCGCCCGCCCGTCGTTCCGCGCGCCCCGGCCTGACGCTCCTCGAGCTGCTGGTCGTGCTGGTGCTGCTCGGCCTGACGGCCGCGCTGGCGGCGCCGGCGCTGCGCCCGCCCTCGGCCGCCGCCGCGTCGCCGCTCGCGCGC
>NZ_JARGEK010000638.1 GCF_029211165.1 Roseisolibacter sp. H3M3-2 | reverse complement strand
CGCGAGCGCGGCCGTCCCGGGCGCGGCGGGACCCCCGGCGGACGTGGCCGGCCCCCCCGCCGGCGCGCCGCCCGCGGGCGGGAGGAGCAGGGCGACCGCGGCGAGCCACCACGGCCGTGCGGGCCGCGGCCGATCTGGCGCGCCCCCTCGCAAGGTATACATTGGGCACATACTGCAGCCGGACGCCGGTGTCAGCAATGACGACGTCCCCTGACGAACCCCGCGGGAGTGGTGCGATGCGACGGAGAACGGTGCTGGCCGCCCTGCTCGTCTCCGCCTGCGCCGGGTCCGGCGACGCGACGGGCGCCCCGCCGGTCGAGCCGGGCCCTCCGCTGCCGGGAACGAGCCTCGTCGCCGACTCGTGCGCGGTGGCCCGCCCGGATTTCGGCGGCCCGGCGACGGCGGCGGACCGCGCCCTGTTCGCCTACGACGCCGCCGCGCCGCTGAACCTGCGGCGGACGGTCGAGAGCACGAGCAACGGCGTCGAGGTCAGCGCCGTCTCGTACGACAGCCCGGACGGGGGGTCGGCCACGGGGCTGCTCTTCGACCCGGTCGCGCGCTCGAGCCTGCGCCCCGGGATCGTGCTGATGCACGGGCTCCCCGGCACCGCGCGCAGCGTCGAAGCGTACGGGCGGGCGCTCGCCGAGTACGGGGCGGTGGTGGTCGCGATCGACGCCCCCTTCGCCCGCCGTGCCGGCTCCCCCCTCGGGTACGGCGTGCAGGACCGGGCGGAGCAGATCCGGCTGATCAAGGACCTGCAGCGCGCCGTCGACCTGCTGCGCGCGCGGCCGAACGTGGACCCGCAGCGCGTCGCCTACGTCGGCTTCAGCTACGGGGGCGCGATGGGGGCGCTGTTCGTCGGCGTCGAGCGGCGCCTCCGGGCCGCGGCGCTCGTCGTCGGCGACGGCGGGCTCGTGTCGCACATGACCGGTCCGGAGGACGCGGGCTTCCTGGCGGGGCTGTCGTGCGCGACGCGCGCGACCTGGTTCCGCGCCATGGCGCCGATCGAGCCGATCCGGTTCGTCCCGCACGCGACGCCCACCCCGCTGCTCCTCCAGAGCGGGCGGCTCGACAACCTCGTCCCCCCGGCCGACGCGGAGGCGCTGCACCGCGCCGCGCCCGAGCCGAAGACGATCCGCTGGTACAGCGCGGGGCACGGGCTCGACGTGCAGGCGCTGCGCGACCGGCACGAGTGGCTGACCACGCAGGTCGGCCTCGACCCCCTGCAGTAGCGCCCGATGCCGAACCCGACCTCGATCCTCCGGCGCGCGATCGCCCTGGCCGCGTCCCTCGTCCTCGTCGCGTGCGGCGGCGGCGGGGGCGACCCGACGGGGAGCGCGACCGCGACGGTGGCCGGCGTGGTGAAGGACGCCG
>NZ_JARGEK010000637.1 GCF_029211165.1 Roseisolibacter sp. H3M3-2 | reverse complement strand
CTCACGCGTCCGGGGTCCCGTCCATGAGGCGCACCGGCTCCCGCGCCGGCTCGTCGGCCGGCGGGAGCGGCGCGGGCGCCGACGGCTCGGCGGCCAGCGCCTCGGCGGCCGCCTCGCGCTCGCGGCGCAGACGGCGGCGGTAGATCACGGTCGACAGGACCACGCTGATCTCGAACAGCAGGTACAGCGGGACCGCGAGCGCGAACAGCGACGTCGGGTCGGCGCCCGGCGTGACGAACGCGGCGCCCACGACGCACAGCACCACCGCGTGGCGCCGGTACGTGTTCAGGAACTTCGGCGTCACGATCCCGAGCGCGGTGAGCGCGAGGATCACGATCGGCAGCTCGAACACGAGGCCGAACGCCAGCGCCATCCCGATCGCGAAGTCGAAGTAGCCCCGCACGGTCAGCATCGGCTCGATGGCCGCGCTCTGGAACCCGAGCAGGAACTTCAGCGTGAACGGGAGCACGATGAAGTGCGACAGCGACGCGCCGAGCAGGAAGAGCACGATCCCCCCCGCCAGCACGGGGATGATGATCCGCTTCTCGTGCCGGTAGAGCGCGGGCGAGAGGAACGACCACAGCTGGTAGCCGATGATCGGCGACGCGAGCAGCAGGCCGAGCGCGAACGACGCGTTGAGGACGATGCTGAACGGGTCGGTCGGGCTGGTGTAGACGAGCTTCTTCCCGCCGAGCAGCGGGAGCACGGGGCGCTCCAGCCAGCCGATGATGTCGACCTGCGACACCAGGGCGAACGCGAGCACCAGCGCGATGATGAACGCCGCCAGCGACCACACGAGGCGCCAGCGCAGCTCCTCGAGGTGGTCGAGGAACGGCATCTCGCCGGGGTTCTGCGTCGGGTGCGTCATCGGCGGGGGTGGCCGTCGGGGGGCCCGGCGGCGCGGCGGCCGCTCAGGGGCGGCGCGCGGGCGCCGGGCGGGCCGGCTGCTTCAGCGCCTCGCGCGCCAGCTCCGCCTCGTCCGAGCGCGGGAAGTCGCGCACGAGCTGCTGGTAGAGCGTGCGCGACTCGGCGGCGTCGCGGCTCGCCTGCGCGCGCTTGTAGAGCGCGGTGGCGGCGCGCGGCGACTGCGGGTAGCGCGTGACGACGGCGCGGTACGCGCTGTCGGCGGCGGCCGCGTTGCGCTCGCTGGCGAACGACTCGGCGACGTAGAACGCGGCGTCGGGCGCCAGGTCCGACGTCGGGAAGCGCGTCAGCAGGTCGGTGAAGCCGGTGCGCGCGGTGGCGAAGCTGCCGCGGCGGAACTGGTCGTACGCGATCTCGTAGAGCCGGTTCGGCCCCGGCCCCTGCGCCGCGGCCGAGGCGTCGCCGGCGGCCGCGCGCGGCGTCCCGCCCGGGGTGCCGCCGCCCGCCGGCGCGACGC
>NZ_JARGEK010000636.1 GCF_029211165.1 Roseisolibacter sp. H3M3-2 | reverse complement strand
GGGGCCGGCCGCGCGTCGAGCCGCGTCGCGCGCGCCGGCGCGCGCCGGCCGGGGCGTCCGGCGTCGCACGCGCGCGTTCGCTCCGCAGTGCGCGCAGCCGCGTCAGCAGCGTGCGCACGTCGCGTGCGACGTCGGCCCGGATCGCGCGGAGCACGCTGCCGTAGGCGTCCGTCGCGCCCCCCTCGACGACGATCGCGACGGCGGCGGGGAGCAGCGTGCGCAGCCGCCGGAGCTCGCGCGACACGACCCGGTCGCCCGAGACGGTCCCCAGGCTCACCGCCACGGCGGCCGCGCGCGTCCGCACCGCCGCCTCGGCGACGTCCTCCGCCGGCAGGCCGGGGCCGAGGTAGACCACGCGCCACCCGCCGGTCGCGGCGGCGGCGGCGGTGAGCAGCGCGCCGAGCTCCTGCATCTGCCCGGGCGGCGTGGCGACGACGAGGTCGGGGGCTGCGCCGGGGAGCGTCGCCGCCTCGGTCACGCGGTCGAGCGCGCGGCGAAGCACCGCCTGCGCGAGGTGCTGCTGCGACGGGCGCAGCGTCCCGTCGTGCACCCGCTCGCCCACCTGCTGCCAGAGGTGCACCACGATCGCGTCGAGGAACGCCTCCGCGGAGAGCGCGATCGTGGCGCGGCGCAGCGCGGCGTCGAGCTCCATGCCGTCGAATCGGCCGATGGCGGCGAGGCAGGCCTGCAGGTGCTCGCGCGCCGGCGACGCGGCGTCCGCGTCGCGCCGGACGGCGCCGGCGGAGTCGGCGGAGGCGGACTCGGAGCGCACGAGCGCCGCGAGCGCGTCGGGCGGCAGCGCCGCGGCCTGCGCGACGGTGCGGCCGCCGCCGGTGGCGCGGGCGATGAGGCGCAGGCGCTCGACGTCGGCGTCGGAGTAGAGACGTCGGCCGACCGCGGAGCGCACGGGGGCGACCACGCCGTGGCGCTTCTCCCACGCGCGGATCACGTCCGCGCTGAGGCCGGTGCGGCGGACGACGACCTGGATCGGATGGATGGGGGACGCGGGCGTGACGACGGACGTCGGCATGCCCGGGATGCTAGCGCGGCCGGCCCGACGCGTCAATCGAATGTCCTAGACACATATTTGACACTGGACGCGACCCGGCCTAGGTTCCGACGTGGGAGCCTGGCGCCGGACGCGCGACGCGCCCGCCGTCCCGCACCCCTGAGGAGCCCCGATGTCCGTCCGTCGAGACCAGTTCAAGAGCAGCTACGGCGCCTTCTCCGCGCGCGAGCGCGAGCTGGCGCGCAGCCGGGCGCTGCGCGACGCACGAGACGCCAGCGACGCGGCGGCGGAACGCTCCGCCGGGTCGGCGGCGCACGCGACGCCCACCGAGGGCGTCGCGCCCCACGCGGGGAGCCGCCGCGGCGGTGGCTGACCGGGAGCTCGAGG
>NZ_JARGEK010000635.1 GCF_029211165.1 Roseisolibacter sp. H3M3-2 | reverse complement strand
GGCGGGCGCGGGCGCGCCGCCGCCCGCGCGCAGCGAGTCGCCGAACAGCCAGAGCGTGTCGTCGGCCAGCGCGCGCGCGGAGTCCGCGGCGGCGCGGAAGGCGGAGGAGTCGGTCGCGCGCGTCCAGCTGGCGCTCGCGTCGAGCGCGACCAGCAGCGCGTCCGGCTGCGAGCGACCGCGCAGCGCGTCGAGCGCGCGCGCGCCGAGGAGGGTCACGGCGGCCGCGCGCAGCAACGCGAGCGCCGCCACGGCGGCGTGCGCGCGTGGCGGCGGGACGTAGGCGAGTGCGGCGAGGACGGCGGCGGCGGCCAGCGCGAGCAGCGCGGCGGCCAGCGCGGCCGCGTCGGCCATCGCCGTGGCCGCGAAGTCGCGCGCGTCGTGCAGCAGCCGGTCGAGCGCCGCCGGGTCGAGCCCCGCGTCGCGCACCAGCCCCACCACCTCCAGCAGCGTGCCGAGCGGCGTCGAGGCCGCGCGCAGCCGCGCCACCACCTGCGACAGCAGGACCTTCACCTCGGGGAGCGCGCCCGTGACGTCGGCGCCCGCCCCGACGGCGTCGGCGCGCACCGTCCACCGCTCGCGGTAGGTCGAGAAGGCGCGCGCCTCGTGCAGCACCAGCTCCACGTCGTCGGCGCGCGCCTCGCGCCCGTCGAGCGGGACCCGCACGTGCGCCGACATCCAGCGCACCTCGACGTCGCGCTGCGCCGCGCCGGGGCCGCCCACCAGCCAGCCGTCGTGCACGCCGAGGTGCACGTCCACGCGCACGCCGCGCACCCCCGCCAGCTCCACCGGGTCGCCGGGGCCGTCGCGCGTGACCGACGCCAGCTCCAGCGTCGCGCCGGCGCCCACCAGCAGCCCGCCGAGGTCGAGGTCGAGCACCGGCACGTCGGCGCCGACGTGCAGCGCGGTGATCGGCCCCGGCGCGACCGCCGCGCGCTCGGCGCCGACGCGCGCCGACAGCCCGTCGGCGAACAGCGCGGCGAGCCCGCGCGCGCCGGCGTCCGCGCCCAGCCGCCCGAAGGCGGCGCGCACCACGAGCCCGGCGCGCCGTGGCTCGGCGGCCGCCGACGGGAGCGCGCCCGTCGCCGCCTCGGCGGTCGGCAGCGCGTCCTCCTCCGCCCGCAGCGCCTCGGCGCGCGCGTCGCGCAGCCGCGTCACCACCAGCGGCGTCGTCTCGAACGCCAGCAGCTTCTCGGGCCACCGTGCGATGCCGGGGCGCACCAGCCGCGCCAGGAACCGCACGGCGTCGGCCAGCGCGCCGGCGAGCGGCGCGTCCGGCGACGCGTCGCTCCACGGCGTGCCGACGGTGAGCACGTGGCTCACCGCGGCGGCGGCGTTGGCGTCGCGCGCCGCCGCCGCGCCGCCGGCGCCGTACGCAAGTCGGAGGCCAAGCGGTCTTAGGAAGAC
>NZ_JARGEK010000634.1 GCF_029211165.1 Roseisolibacter sp. H3M3-2 | reverse complement strand
GCCGCGGCGGCGGCGCCGAACCCCGGGTCGTCGCGCGGCGGGAGCCCGTAGCGGCGGATCGTCGCGCCGCCGCCGGCGTCCTCGTTCACGAATGCGCGGGACATGCGCCTACGCTGGTGCAGGCGGCGCGCCGCGCGCAAGCCGCTGGCGACGCGCCGCGGCCGCCGCGAGATTCCGGCGTCGGCGCTTGCCGACCCCGGCCGCCGCGCTCCCGCCTCCGATGTCCCTCGCCCTCGCGCGCAAGTACCGCCCCCGGAACTTCGCCTCCGTGGCCGTGCAGTCGCACGTGTCCAACACCCTCAAGGGGGCGATCGCGCGCGGGCGCGTGGCGCACGGCTACCTGCTCTGCGGCCCGCGCGGGACCGGCAAGACGACGCTGGCGCGCGTGCTGGCGATGGCCCTCAACTGCGAGGTGCGCGGCGCCAAGGCGGACGGCGAGCCGTGCGGGGAGTGCGTCAGCTGCACGCGCATCTGGAGCGGCGGCTCGTCGCTCGACGTCGTCGAGATGGACGCCGCCAGCAACCGCAGCGTCGACGACGCGCGCGAGCTGCGCGAGCGCGCGATGTACGCACCCACCGGCGAGGACCGCTACAAGGTCTACATCGTCGACGAGGCGCACATGCTGACGCGCGAGGCGTGGAACGCGCTGCTCAAGATCCTCGAGGAGCCGCCGCCGCGCGTCGTGTTCGTGTTCGCGACGACCGAGCCGCAGAAGATCGCGCAGACCGCGGCGCCGATCCTCAGCCGGCTGCAGCGCTTCGACCTGAAGCGCATCGGCCCCGCCGAGATCCGCGAGCGGCTGGCCGCGGTGCTCGACGCCGAGGGCGTGGCGTTCGAGCCCGACGCGCTGGGGATGATCGCGCGCGCCGCCGACGGCGGGCTGCGCGACGCCCTCTCGCTCACCGACCAGGTCCTGTCGCTCGGCGCGGAGTCGCACGTCACCGCGGCGCGCGTGCAGGAGGCGCTCGGGCTCGTGCCCGAGGACGAGTACCTCGCCGTGGTCGACCTCGTGGCCGAGCGGCGCGCGGGCGACGTGTTCGCGGCCGTCGGGCGGCTGGCCGACGCGGGGATCGACTTCGCGCTCTTCCTCGCCGGGCTCGGCGACATGCTGCGCGCGCTGCTCGCGCTCACGCTCGGGGGCGCGGCGCCCGAGCTGTCGGAGCGCGCGCGCGAGGCGCTGCAGGCGCGCGTCGGCCGCCTGTCGTCGAGCGACCTGCTGCGCATGCTGCACGCGCTCGTCGAGACCGAGCCGCGCTTCCGGAAGAGCGGCCAGCAGCAGCTGCTGCTGGAGACGCTGCTGGTGCGCTTCGCGCTGCTCGACCGCTCGGTGGAGCTGGAGACGCTGCTGCGCGAGCTCGGGCCCGGCGGCGGCGGCGGATTCGGGGGCGGCGGCGCCGCGCCCGCCGCGCGCGCGCAGCCGGTCGGC
>NZ_JARGEK010000633.1 GCF_029211165.1 Roseisolibacter sp. H3M3-2 | reverse complement strand
GCCAGCGCGAGCCCGAGCGCGAACGCCGACGCCGCGCGCAGCGCCGGCTCGGCGGCGGCCAGCCGCTGCACGAGCGGCGCGACGGCGACGTCGCCGCGTTGCGCGCCGAGCAGTCGTGCCGAGAGCTCGCGCACGCAGCCGTCGTCGGAGCCGAGCCCGGCGAGCAGCGTCTCCACTTCGGCGGGCGCCAGACGACCGGCGTCGCTGCCGAGCGCGAAGCGATCGTCGCCGAGCGGCGTGGCGGGGGCGTCGGCGCGGTCGCCCCACCCGAAGTTGTGGACCGAGCGCGCGGCCAGCGCGCAGAGCGGGCGCGGCGCGCCGCGCGCGGCCGCGAGGAGGGCGCGCACGTCACGCGCGGCGTCCTGCGCAGTTTCCTGCGCCGCGACGGGAGGGGCGGCGCGGGGGACGTCCACCGCCAGCGTCGCGACCACGGCGACCACGGCTCCGATCAGGCGAATCATCACAGCTCCGGTTGAAATTTCAGCATCGATGGGGAAAGCGCGGGCGCCCGCGCATCCGAACGGGCGCCCGGCGCGGAACGACTCAGGGCGTCGGGCGCGGCTCGGGCCAGGGCCACGGCCAGGGGCCGGGCGCGCGCCCGCCGGCCAGCGCGCGGACGGCGACCGCGCGCGCCTCGGCGTCCGACGACTCGAGCATGCCGCGGATGGCGTCCACCGAGCCGTCGCCGAGCGAGGCGAGGGCGCGCACGTACGCGAACTGCACCTCCCGCTCGCGCTCGCCCTTGAGCGCGGCCTGCAGCGCCGGCGCGGCCGACGCGTCCTCGATCGTGTGGAGCGCCCACGCGACGACGTGGCGCACGCGCGGCTCCGGATCCCGCAGCGCCGCGAGCAGCGCGCCGAGCGCCTCGCGCGGCTCGAGCCGGCCGACGGCCCACGCGGCGCGGGTGCGCACCGCGACGCTGGAATCGGCGAGCGCGCCGACGAGGGCGTCGACGGAGCGACGGTCGCCGGCGTCGCCGAGCGCCCAGGCGGCGGTGGCGCGCACGCGCGGCGTGCGGTCGCGGAGGGCGGCCGCGAGCGCGGCACGCGCCGCGTCGTCGTCGTCGCTCCCGGCGAGCGCCCACGCCGACATCTCGCGCACCGACGAGTCGACGTCGAGGCGCAGCGTCTCGGCGAGCGCGGCGAAGGCGACCGACTGGTCGGCGTACTCGGCGAGGCCCCAGGCGGCCACGCGCCGCAGCCGCGCGGTGGTGTCGGTGCGGAGCACGCGCGCGAGCAGCGTCACGCGTTCGTCGGCGCGCGCGCCGGCGCCGCCCGGACGCGCCGTGGGCTCGCGGACCGCGGCGCCGAGGTCGATCCGCAGGTCGAGCGGCCTGCTCACGGACGCCGACGGTCCCGCGTCCGCGGGGGCGGCTGGGTCGGCGGGATCGGCGGGGAATGCGGGATCGACGACGCGGGCGCGCGCCGCCGGGCGGGCCGCGTCGGCGACGGC
>NZ_JARGEK010000632.1 GCF_029211165.1 Roseisolibacter sp. H3M3-2 | reverse complement strand
GACCACGCCGTTGTAGACCACGCCGTTGTAGACCACGCCGTTGTAGACCACGCCGCATCGGACCACGCCCTACCTGTCCTTCTCAGAGCTCCAAAGCTCGAAGTAGCTCCCCCCGCTCCTTCTGATCCGGCAGCCGCCCGCTCCCCGCCCCCGCGTTGTCCGCCATGTGCTCCGGGTTCGAGGTCCCCGGGATCACGCACGTCACCGCGGGGTGCGCGAGCACGAACTTGAGCAGGGCCTGCGGCCAGCTCGCCGCCCACGCGCGCACCGCCGGCGGCAGCGGCTCCCCCGAGAGGCGGCGCAGCAGCCCGCCCCCGCCGAACGGGAGGTTCACCAGCACCGCGACCCCCGCGTCGTGCGCCGCCGGCAGCAGCCGCTGCTCGGCGTCCCGCAGCGCGACCGAGTAGGGGAGCTGCACGACGTCGATCCGCTCGCGCGCCACCACCGCCTCCAGCTCGGCGAACGCGCTCGTCTGGTAGTGGGTGACGCCGAGCAGCCGCACGCGTCCGTCGTCGCGCCAGCGGCGCAGCGTGCGCAGGTGCGTGCGCCAGTCGACGAGGTTGTGCACCTGCATGAGGTCGAGGCGCGGCCGCCGCAGCAGGCGCAGCGACTCCTCCATCTGCCGCACCCCCTCCGCCTCGCCGCGCGTCCACACCTTGGTCGCCCAGAAGAGCGCGTCGCCGAGCCCCGCGCGCTCCGCGAGCTCGCCGGCCGTCGCCTCCGACGCGCCGTACATCGGGCTCGAGTCGACGACGCGCCCGCCGGCGCCGTGCAGCGTGCGCAGCGTCCGCTCCAGCCGCGCCAGCGCGTCGGCCGAGCGGCGCGGCGGGTCGAACGTCTGCCAGGTGCCGAGCCCCACGACCGGGAGCGGCTCGCCGGTGCGCGGGATCGGGCGCGCGAGCATCGGCGCGGGCGCGGTCGGGAGCGCGGCGCCCGCCAGGGTGGCGGCGGTGCCGTGGACGAAGGTGCGGCGGTCCAAGGGGCGTGGCGAGGGACGTGGCGGCGCGGGTGGGGTGCGGCGGGGCGTGGCCGCGACGGCGCTGATGCGACCGCGCTGATGCGAGCCCGATACCAGCGGGCGCGCGGGCGCGCGGATCGGTGGACCCGATCGTGCGGCGATCGACTTCGACGTCCCACCCGACGCCCGGAGGCGCCATGTCGGCCCCGCTGCCCCCCGCCCGCACCGTCGTCGCGCCGCTCGACGGCACGCCCGAGGGCGAGCGCGCCCTCCCCCTCGCCGCGCTCGCGGCCCGCCGACTCGGCGCGGCGCTCGAGCTCTTCCACGTCGTCGCGCCGCTGCCCGCGCTCGCCGTCGACCCGCCGCTGATCGCGCCGACCGCCGACGGCGAGACGCTCGCCCGGGCCCGCGGCGCCGCGCGCGCCGAGGCGGTGCGCTACGTCGACGCCGTGTGCGCGCGGCTGCCGGCCGACCCGCCGGCGCGCGCGCGGGAAGT
>NZ_JARGEK010000631.1 GCF_029211165.1 Roseisolibacter sp. H3M3-2 | reverse complement strand
CGCAGCGCGAGCGCGCCGAGCAGCGCCGCGAGTGGGCGGAGCGCGCCGAGCGGCTGCAGCGCGCCAAGCGCCGCGCTCCCGACGCCGGCGACGCGGACGCCGAGGGCTGACGCGCGATGCGGGACGGCTTCGCGAACGCCGGCGGCTGGATCGAGGTGATCGCCGGCGTGATGTTCAGCGGGAAGAGCGAGGAGCTGATGCGGCGCGTGCGCCGCGCGATGATCGCGAAGAAGCGCGTCCAGGTGTTCAAGTCGCACCTCGACGCGCGCTACGCGGGGCTGTTCGCCGTCTCGAGCCACGACCAGCGCACGGTCGCCGCCGTGCCGGTCGACTCCTCGGCGCAGCTGGTCCAGCGCCTCGACCCGACCGCGCAGGTGGTGGCGGTCGACGAGGCGCAGTTCCTCGACGAGGGGATCGTGCGCGCGGCGACGGCGATCGCCGAGCGCGGGCGCCGCGTGATCCTCGCGGGGCTCGACACCGACTTCCGCGGCGAGCCGTTCGGCGCGATGCCGCACCTGATGGCCGTCGCCGAGGTGGTGGACAAGCTGCACGCGATCTGCGTCCTCTGCGGCGCGCCCGCGAGCCGCAACCAGCGGCTGATCGGCGGCCGGCCGGCGTCGTACGACTCGCCGACGATCATGGTGGGGGCGACGGACGCGTACGAGGCGCGGTGTCGGGCGTGTCACGAGGTGCCGGCGCGGGACTCCGGGCAGCAGCGGTTGCTCTAGCGCACGGCGGAGGGCGGGGTATGGCGGAGTGCAGGGTACGGCGAAGATCGGGGTGAACCGAACCAAGGGGTGAACCGCACACCGGGGTACGACGGACCTACCGGCTATGAGCTCGTAGGTCCGCGGTACCCCGCTCTGCGAGGTCTCCCTTGATTCGGTTCACCCCGATCTCCGCCGTGTCCTGGTCTTCGGGGCACCCCGCTCTGCGCCGTGCGAGGCCTCACGCCCCCAGCCTCCGTCGTCACGGACACCGGCGGGCCTCCCCCCGCGTGACATCGCCGAGACCTTGCGCGTCCATCATTCGGTCACGACCACCACCCGGACCGACATGATCGCCGCCCTCATCCCCTCCGACGTCCGCCTGCAGCGCCTGCGCGCCGCGCTCCCCGCGGCGCGGTCGCTCGTCGTCTGCGACGGCTGGAGCGATCTGGCGCGCGAGTGCGCCCGCGGCGCGGCGCTGCTCGTGATCTTCGACCTCTACGCCGACGGCGCGCCCGACTTCGAGCGCATCCGCCAGCTGCGGACGGTCGCCCCGCGCGCCGCGCTCGTCGCCTACGTCGACCCCGCGCGCGCCCGCCCCCGCGACATGTTCGACGCCGGCCGCTGCGGGCTCGAGGCGCTCGTCGTGCTCGACGAGAACGACGGCCCCGAGGCGCTCGCCGGCCTCATCGCCCGCGCCACGGCGCGCGGCGCGGCGGCGGTGGTGAAGCCGCGCGTCGCCGGGCTGC
>NZ_JARGEK010000063.1 GCF_029211165.1 Roseisolibacter sp. H3M3-2 | reverse complement strand
CGCGCCGCTCGCCGCCGCGCCGCTCGGCGCCGCGCCGGTCCGACGCGTCGCCCCCGCCCGCCGCGTCGCCGCGCAGCCCGTCGGCCAGGGGGTCCCGCCCGAACGACAGCGGGGCGTCCCCGCCGCGGAGCTGGTCGCCGAGTCGGCCGCCCAGGGGGCCGAAGTCGGACGGCTCGGGGTTCGGGTCGCGCGGGCCGAGCGGGGGCGTGGTCATTCGCCGGGGTCCTCGTCCGAGGTGCGGAAGGGGGAGAGCGCCGGGCCGCCGCCGCTGCCGCCGATGGCCACCATGCGCTCGATCGAGAGCCGCGCCTTCGCCGCGACGTCCGCGGGCACGGTGATCTCGTGCGTCAGCGTCTCCAGCGACCGGAGCACCTTGGGCAGCGTCGTGACCTTCATGTACGCGCACTGCGCCCGGTCGTTCGCCGCGAAGAACTTCTTCCCGGGGTTCTCGCGCCGCAGCCGGTGCAGGATCCCCAGCTCCGTCGCCACGATGAACTCGTCGACGGGGCTCTGCTGCGGGCGCTTGATCATCCCCTCGGTCGAGAGGATGTGCACGTCCTTCGAATCGATGGCGCCGGCCGACATCGCCTCGACCACCGGCGTCGCGCACCCGCACTCGGGGTGGATCAGGAACTCCGCCCCGGGGTGCGCCGCGCGCTGCAGGTTGATGTGCTCGGGGTCGATCCCCGCGTGCACGTGGCACTCCCCCATCCACACGTGGATGTTCGGCCGCCCGGTCACGCGTCGCACGTGCGCGCCGAGGAACATGTCGGGGAGGAAGAGGATCTCCCGCCCGGGGTCGATCGCGTTCACCACCTCGACCGCGTTCCCGCTGGTGCAGCAGTAGTCGCTCTCCGCCTTCACCTCGGCGGTCGTGTTGACGTACGCCACCACCACCGCCCCCGGGTGCTCGGCCTTCCACGCGCGCAGCTGCGCGGCGTCGATGGTGGCGGCCAGCGAGCAGCCGGCCGCCAGGTCGGGGAGCAGGACGGTCTTGTCGGGCGACAGGATCTTGGCCGTCTCGGCCATGAAGTGCACGCCGCAGAAGACGATCACGTCGGCGTCCGTCCGCGCGGCCTCGCGCGAGAGCCCCAGCGAGTCGCCGACGTAGTGCGCCACGTCCTGGATCTCGGGGCGCTCGTAGTTGTGCGCCAGGATCACCGCGTTGCGCGCCTCGGCCAGCGCGCGGATCTCCTCGTGGAGGACGGGGTCGGCGTTCGTCTCGAGTACGGTCATGGGAGGGGCAAATCTAAGCGCGCCAAGTGCTTTGGTAACCCTGGGCCACCAACGAGCGGACGCGGCGGGCTGCGGGCTGCGGGCTGCGGTTTCCGGATCCGCAGCCCGCAGCCCGCAGGCGCGGCTCACCACTCGATCGACTTCCCCTGCCACTTCCGCTTCTTCCTCGGGAAGTCGCTCCGGAAGTGCCCGCCCCGCGACTCGTTGCGCAGCAGGGCGGCCTCGGCGATCAGGCGCGCGGTCTGGGCCATGTTCAGCTCCTCCGTCATCCCGGGGGCGAGCCGCGCGGCGATCTCGGCGAGGCGGGCGAGCCCCTGTTGCAGCCCGCGGGCCGTGCGGTCGATCCCGACGTGCGTCCACATCGTCGAGCGGATCGCGTCGGCGGCGACCTGCGCCGCGCCGCGGTCGGCCAGCGGGGGGACCTCCCACGCCGTCGCGCGGCGGCGCGGCGCGCGGCGCGACGGCTCCAGCGCCAGGAGGTCGCGCGCCACCCGCTCGGCGAACACCAGCCCCTCGAGCAGCGAGTTGGACGCCAGCCGGTTGGCGCCGTGCACCCCCGTGCGCGCCACCTCGCCGGCGGCCCACAGCCCCGGCAGGCTGGAGCGCCCGGCGAGGTCGGTGGCGATCCCGCCCATCATGTAGTGGGCGGCCGGGGTGACCGGGATCGGCTCGCGGTCGGGGTCGATGCCGCGCGCCGTGCACAGCGCGTGGATCCCCGGGAAGCGCCCGGCGAAGCCGCCCGGCTCCGCCGCCAGGTGCCGCGCGTCGAGCCACACCCGCCCGTGCGCCTGCTGCTCGCGGTAGATCTCGCGGGCCACGACGTCGCGCGGCGCCAGCTCGGCGAGGCGGTGGCGGCGCGGCATGAACCGCTCCCCCTTCGCGTTCAGGAGGACCGCCCCCTCCCCGCGCACCGCCTCCGACACCAGCGCCAGCGGGTTCTCCGGCGTGTCGAGCGCCGTCGGGTGGAACTGCACGAACTCCATGTCCGACAGCGTCACCCCCGCCCGGAAGGCGATGGCGAGCCCGTCGCCGGTGGCGACCTGCGGGTTGGTCGTGTACCGGTAGACCTGCCCGCACCCGCCGGTCGCCAGCACCGTCGCGTCGGCCAGGATCTCGGTCGCCCGGCCGGCCACGCTGGCCCGCACCCCGACGCAGCGCCGCTCCGCCCCCTCCCCCTCCACGATCAGGTCGAGGACGCGGGCGTGCTCGAGCACGTGGATGCGCGGGCTCTCGCGCACCTGCTCGATCAGCGTCCGCGCCACCTCGGCGCCGGTGCGGTCGCCCTGGGCGTGGACGATCCGGCGGCGCGAGTGGGCCGCCTCGCGGCCGAGCTTGAAGCGCCCCGCGTCGGTGAGGTCGAAGTCGGCGCCGGCGGCGTGCAGCTCGCGCACCCGCTCGGGCCCCTCCTCCACCAGCACCTGGACCGCCTCGGCGTCGCACAGCGCGGCGCCGGCGGCGAGCGTGTCCTGCCGGTGCAGCGCGGGCGAGTCGCCGGCGCCGAGGGCGGCCGCGATCCCCCCCTGGGCGTAGGCGGTCGCCGAGTCGAAGAGGGAGCGCTTGGTGAGGAGGAGGACGTCGCCCTGCTCGGCGGCGCGCCACGCCGTGTGCAGCCCGGCCACGCCGGTGCCCACCACCAGGTATCGCGTGCGGAGTCGTTCCATGGCGCAAAGCTACACCGCCCGCCCGGCCGGCAGGCGCGTGACGCCCCTCACGTTCCCGCCCCGCTCCCGCGCCCCCCGGCCGGAACCGCGGCCCGCCGAGGCGGTATATTTTGCGGCTGTCCCCATGCGCCCGCCCCCGGCGGGGCGCCGACCGTGACCCGTGGCACCGCCCCCATGACCCGTCCCTTCCGTCGCGTCGCGCCGCTCCTCGGCGCCGCGCTCGCGCCCGCGCTGCTCGCGGTCGCCACGCCCGCGCACGCGCAGGCCGCGGCCGCCGCCACGTGCGAGGTCGACCAGAACAAGCCCGGCTCGCTCGCGCAGGCCGTCTTCACGATCACGCGCATGCAGGCGTCGGCCGACACCGCGGTGCGCAACAAGTCGATGCGCGACGTGATCGGGAAGGTCTCGGCGGACCCCAAGGCCGCCAAGGAGAACCCGGTCGGCACCGCGTTCACGCTCGCCCAGGCCTACACGCTCCTCGCCCAGGACGTCCGCCTCGCCAACAACGCGACCGCGGCCGACCTCGGCCTGCCGGGCGCCGGCCCGGTGGACCTCCTCAAGCTGGTCGACTCGACCGCCAAGGTCGTCGAGGAGGCCAAGCCCGGGTGCAAGGAGGCGACGCTCGGCATCCGCCAGATCGCCTGGCGCAACGTGATCAACCAGGCGCTGACGAGCCTCAACGAGCAGAAGCTCGACTCGGCGCAGTACTACGCCGGGCGGGCCGCGATCGTCGTCCCCGAGAGCCCGTTCAGCAGCCACGTGCTCGGCACGGTCGCGCTGACCAAGAAGCAGTACCAGGACGCGGAGAAGCACTTCGGCAGCGTGCTCGCCCTCGTCGGCAGCGACACGACGATGAAGGACCTCAAGGCGGCCGCCGAGCAGAACATCCAGGCGGCGCGCTTCGGCAAGGTCGAGGCGGACGCGTCGTCGGGGAACTTCGACGCCCTGCTCGCCGAGCCGGCGAAGTACGGCGACATGGCGCTCACGCAGGCCGGCGTCAGCGCCTCGCGCGCCAACAACCACGAGGCGGCGGCCAAGCTGTTCGCGGCGGCGCTCGAGCAGAACCGCTACCAGCGCGACGCGCTCAACAACCTGGCGGCGACGTACCTGTCGCTGAAGCAGTACGAGCCGATGCTGCCGATCGCGCAGCGCCTGCTGGAGATCGACCCGGCGAACCCGGACAACCCGCTGTTCGTCGCGATCGCCTACCAGGGGATCGCCAACGCGTCGAAGAACCCGGCGCAGAAGAAGTCGCTCACCGACTCGCTGCTGAAGTACAACCGCCTGTCGAACGAGCTGCCGGTGAAGGTGACCTTCTCGGAGTTCACGCGCGGCGACGCCAAGACGACGCTGGCCGTGAACGTCGAGAACCTGGCCAAGACGGCCGCGCCGGCGGCGCCGGCCCGCGCGGGCGCGAAGCCGGCCGCCGCGGCGGCCGCGGGCCCGAAGACGGTCAACCTGCAGGTCGAGTTCCTCGACGCGACGGGGCAGGTCGTGGACACGCAGACGGTGTCGGTGGGCCCGGTGGCGCCGGGCGCCACGGGGAACGCGAAGCTGGAGTCGGCGAAGGGCGGCGTGAAGTCCTTCCGCTACAAGCTCCAGGGCTGACCTCCGCCCCCCACCGGGGCGGCGCGCGCGGGGCCGGGCGGACGATCGCCCGGCCCCGCGTCGCGTCCGGGGGCCGCGCACGCGGCGCCTTGCCCTCGCCCGCCGCGGGCGAGACCTTTGGGGACTCATGCGCAAGCTGCTGCTGCTCGTGGGCGCGCTCCTCGCCGTCCACGTCGCCCTCCTCTTCGTCCGCCCCTCGGGCGCCCTCGAGCCGCCCTCCAGCGAGGGGCTGGACGTGGGGATCGTGTTCGACGTCGGCGGGCGCGGCGACAAGTCGTTCAACGACGGCGCCTACCTCGGCGCGATGCGCGCGGCCGACTCGCTCGGCGCGCGCGTGCGCTTCATCGAGCCCGGCGAGGGCTCGGACCGCGAGGCGGGGCTGCGCCTGCTGGCCGCCGAGGGGATGGACCTCGTCGTCGGCGTCGGCTTCATCTTCACCGACGACCTGACGCTGCTGGCCAAGGAGTACCCGAACGTGCGCTTCGCCGGCGTCGACCTCGCCGTCGCCAACGACGCCGCGGGGAACCCGATCACCCCGCCGGCCAACCTCGCGGCGCTCAAGTTCCGCGAGGAGGAGGGGTCGTTCCTCGTCGGCGCGCTGGCGGCGCTGCTGTCGCGCGAGACGCGCGTCGGCGAGCGCGCGTACCGGCCGACGACGCGCGTCGGCTTCGTCGGCGGGATGGACATCCCGCTGATCCACAAGTTCGAGGCCGGCTACCGCGCCGGCGTGCGCCACGTGTGCCCGGAGTGCACGGTGGTCGCGCAGTACGCCGGCGTGACGCCCGAGGCGTTCCGCAACCCGGGGCGCGGCAAGGAACTCGCGCTGAGCCAGTACCAGTCGGGGGTCAACGTGATCTTCCACGCCTCCGGCTCGACGGGGCTCGGCGTCTTCGAGGCGGCGCGCGCGACCGGCAAGCTGGCCGTCGGCGTCGACGCCGACCAGTACGCCGAGGCGCCGGGGCACATCCTGACGTCGATGGTGAAGGGGGTCGACGCCGCGGTGTACGACGCGATCGCGCGCGCCAAGGCCGGGACGTTCCGCGGCGGGATCCAGCAGTTCGGGCTGAAGGAGCAGGGGGTCGGCTACGTGTACGACGCGAACAACCGGGCGCTGATCCCGGACGCGCTGCGCGCGCGCGTGGAGGCGCTGCGGGATTCGATCGTCGCGGGGGCGATCCGGGTGCCGGCGGAGCGGGAGTCGTGAGGGGGGACGTCGTCGAGCGTCGAGCGTCGAGCGTCGAGCGTCGAGGGGGCCCCTCGCGGCGAAGGGGCCGTACCGCCATGCGAAGCGCCGTCGGCACTCGACGCTCGACGCTCGACGCTCGCCGCACCCCTTCCGCGCACCGATGCCCGTGACGCAGCCGCCCGCCATCCGCCTCGCCGGCGTCCGCAAGACCTTCGGCCCCGTCGTCGCCAACCGCGACGCCTCGCTCGAGGTGGCGGCCGGGGAGATCCACGCGCTGGTCGGCGAGAACGGCGCCGGCAAGTCGACGCTGATGCGCGTGCTGGCGGGGATGTACGGCCCCGACGCGGGGACGGTGCAGGTCGCGCCGCAGGGCGCGGGCGCGCTGCGCGACGTCACCGGCTGGACGACCGCCGAGGCGATCGCGGCCGGCGTCGGCATGGTCCACCAGCACTTCATGCTCGTCCCCACGCTCACCGTCGCCGAGAACGTGGTGCTGGGGCAGGAGCTGACGAAGGGCCTCCAGCTCGACCGGGCGCGCGCCGAGGCCGAGGTGCGCGCGCTGTCGCAGAAGACGGGGCTGCAGGTGGCCGCCGACCGCCCCGTCTCGGAGCTGAGCGTCGGCGAGGCGCAGCGCGTCGAGATCCTGAAGGTGCTCTACCGCGGCGCGCGCATCCTGATCCTCGACGAGCCGACGGCGGTGCTGTCGCCCCCCGAGGTGCGCGAGCTGTGGACGGTGCTGCGCGGGCTGGCGGCGCAGGGCGGCACGGTGGTGCTGATCACGCACAAGCTCGACGAGGTCGTGGACATCTCGGACACGATCACGGTCATGCGCGCCGGGACGACGGTGGAGCGCATCCGGACGGCGGACACGACGCCGCAGGCGATCGCGCGGGCGATGGTGGGGCGGGACGTCGCGCTCGCGCTGGACGTGATGGGCGCGGGGGACGAGCTGCACGCCGAGCGCGTCGAGCGTCGAGCGGCGAGCGTCGAGGGGGGCGCCGTCGCGGAGGCAGCCCCCGCGCGCGGCCGCGACTCGACGCTCGACGCTCGACGCTCCGCCCTCGAGGTCACCGGACTGACGGTCGCCGGCGCGCGGAGGCCCAACGAGGTCGACGGCGTCTCCTTCTCCGTCGCCCCCGGCGAGATCCTCGGCATCGCCGGCGTCGAGGGGAACGGCCAGACCGAGCTGCTCGAGGCGCTGGCGGGGCTGGCGCGGCCGACGGCGGGGCGCATCGCGCTCGCCGGGGCCGACGTGACCGCGCTCGGCGTGCGCGCGCGCGCCGACGCCGGGCTGTCGCACATCCCCGAGGACCGGCACCGGCGCGGGCTCGTGCTCGACTGGTCGATCGCCGACAACCTCGTGCTCGGGCTGCAGCACCGCTTCTCGGCGGGGGCGCGGCTCGACGGGCGCCGCATCGACGAGAACGCGCGCCGCCTGGTGCGCGAGTTCGACATCCGCCCCGCCGACCCGTCGCTGCCGGCGCGCGCGCTGTCCGGCGGCAACCAGCAGAAGATCGTGATCGCGCGCGAGATGACCGGGCGCGACTACCACGTGCTGCTCGCCGCGCAGCCGACGCGCGGCGTCGACGTCGGCGCGATCGAGTTCATCCACGACCAGCTCCGCCGCGCCCGCGCGGCCGGGAAGGCCATCGTGCTCGTCTCCGCCGACCTGGCCGAGATCCTCGCCCTCGCCGACCGCGTGGCCGTGATGTACCGCGGCCGCTTCGCCACCGTGCTCCCGCGCCGCGAGGCGTCGGCCGAGCGCCTCGGCCCGTACATGACCGGCGCCGCGGGCGCGGAGCCCGCCGCGTGAGCGACGCCACCGCGGGCGCCACCGCCGCCGAGCGCGCCGACCGCCGCCGCACGCTGCTCGAGGAGGCGGTGCTGCCGCCGCTCGTCGCGCTGGCGATCGCGCTGGTGGTGGGCGACCTGCTGATCCTGACGTTCGGGCAGTCGCCGGGCGCCGTGTTCGCGATGCTGCTCGAGGGCACGTGGGCCAACGCCTACGGCTTCGGGCAGGTGCTGTACAAGGCGACGTCGCTGACCTTCACCGGGCTCGCGTTCGCGATCGGCGCGCGCGCGGGGCTGTTCAACATCGGCGCCGAGAGCCAGCTGGCGGCGGGCGGCTTCGCCGCGGCGGTCGCGGGGCTCGCGCTCGGCGGCGCGCCGGCGATCCTGGCGGTGCCGGTGTGCATCGCGGCGGCGGCGGTCGGCGGCGGCGCGGTGGGCGCCGTGCCGGGGGTGCTCAAGGCGCGCTTCGGGGCGAGCGAGGTGATCGTCACGATCATGCTCAACTTCGTGGTGCTGGCGCTGCTCAACTACGTCATCGCCGCGCACCTGCACGTCCCCGAGACGCTGCACACCCCCGAGATCGCGGCCGGCGTGCCGCGGCTGGCCGACCTGAGCGACGCGTTCCGCGGCTCGGCGGCGAACGCGATCCTGCTGCTGGCGCTGGCCGCCGCGGCGGCGGCGTGGTGGTACCTGTTCCGCACGCGCCCCGGCTTCGAGCTGCGCGCGGTCGGGCTGCAGCCCGACGCCGCGGAGTACGGCGGCGTCGACGTCGGACGCGTGTGGGTGCGCGCGATGGCACTGTCGGGCGCGGTGGCCGGGCTCGGGGGGCTGAACTACGTCCTCGGCTACAAGCACTACTACGAGGAGGGGTTCGCGGCCGGCTCCGGCTTCCTCGGCGTCGCCGTGGCGCTCGTGGGGCGCAACCACCCGCTCGGGATCGTGATCGCGGCGCTGCTGTTCGCCACGCTGTCGCAGGGCGGGCTGGCGGTGAACGCGCTCGTGCCCAAGCAGATGGTCGAGGTGCTGCAGGCCGTCGTGATCCTGGCGGTCGTGACGTCGGTGCCCGAGGTACGGCGCGTGCTGCGCGCGGCGCTCCGCCCCGCCGCGAAGCCCGCCAAGGCGGCCGCATGATCGTCGTCGCCTTCCTCGCGCAGGTCCTGCGCATCGTCGTGCCGTACCTGCTGGCCGCGTCGGGCGGGGTGCTGAGCGAGCGCGCGGGGATCGTCGCGCTGACGCTCGAGGGGTTCATGCTCACCGGCGCGTTCACCGCGACGCTGGGGAGCTACTACGCCGGCTCGCCGTGGGTGGGGCTGCTGGCCGGGATCGCCGGCGGCGTCGCGCTGGCGCTGCTGCTCGCGCTGGCGACGGTGCGCTACAAGGCCGACCAGGTGGTGGCGGGGATCGCGCTCAACCTCCTCGCCATCGGCGGGACGCGCTTCTTCCTGCGCTACGCCTTCGACAGCTCGTCCAACTCCCCGCGCGTGCCCGGCTTCGGCGGCGACGGCGGGGGCGCCGTGGGCGCGGCGGCCACGCTGGCCGCGTCGGCGCAGAACCCGCTCGTGTGGATCGGCATCCTCACGGTGCCGGTGGTGGCGTGGCTGCTCTACCGCACCCCGTTCGGGCTGCGCGTGCGCGCGGCCGGCGAGAAGCCCGAGGCGGCGCGCTCGCTCGGCGTGCCGGTGGCGCGGGTGCGGGTGCTGGCGGTGGCCGGCGCCGGCGCGCTGGCCGGGCTGGCGGGGACGTACCTGGCGCTCGACCAGCACCAGTTCACCGACGGGATGACCGCGGGGCGCGGCTTCATCGCGCTGGCGGCGGTGATCTTCGGCCGGTGGGACCCGAAGCGCGTGGCGTTCGCGTGCGTGCTGTTCGCGGCCGCCGAGACGTTCCAGATCCAGCTCCAGGGGGCGCAGCTGATCCCGTCGCAGTTCGTGGAGATGATCCCCTACGTCCTGACCATCGTCGCCCTGGCCGGCGTGGTCGGCCGCTCGGCGGCGCCGGCGGCGCTGGGGAAGGCCGAGTGAGCGGCGAGCCCGCGGCGGCGCCTCCCGAGTCGGGGCTCGGGAAGCTCGTCGCCCTCATGTTCACGGCGTTCCTGGACATGGTGGGGCTGCTGATGGTGATCCCGCTCATCCCGTTCTACGCCGCGCGGCTGGGCGGGACGGGGTACGAGCTGGCGCTGCTCGGGCGGAGCTACCACCTCGGGCTGGGGCAGATCACCGCCCTGCTGGTGAGCGCGTACACGGTGGCGCAGCTGCTCAGCGCCCCGCTGTGGGGGCGCTTCTCCGACCGCTACGGGCGGCGCCCGGCGCTCGTGGTCGCGCTGTCGGCGTCGGCGGTCGCGTACGTGATCTTCGGCTACGCCGGCTCGCTGCTCGTGCTGTTCCTGTCGCGCGTCGTCCAGGGCGCGGGGGGCGGCACGGTGGGCGTCATCCAGGCGTACGTCGCCGACGTCGCCCGCCCCGAGGACCGCGCCAAGAGCCTCGGCTGGCTGTCGGCCGCCACCAACGCCGGCGTCGCGCTCGGGCCGGTGATCGGCTCGTGGATGCAGGGGATCGGCAAGGAGGCGCCGGGGCTGCTGGCCGCCGCGCTGTGCGTGGTGAACATCGGCTTCGTGCTGCGCTACCTGCGCGAGTCGCGCGAGTTCGACCGCACCGTCACCGGGACGCACACGGCGGCGCCGCGCCGGCGGTCGAGCCACGCGGTGGCGCGCGTGCTCACGCACCCGGGCGAGCCGGCGTCGCGGCTGATCACGATCTACGCGATCTCGATCGGCGCGTTCCAGGGGGTCACGAGCATCCTCGCGCTCTTCCTGGCGGTGCGCTACGGCGTCACCGAGCGCACGATCGGCTACTTCTTCATGTACATCGGGACCATCTCGGTGGTCACGCGCGCGGCGATCCTCGGCAAGCTGGTCGACCGGCTGGGGGAGGCGCGGCTGGCGCGGCTCGGGCTGGCGATGATGGCCGTCGGCCTCGGCGCGCTCCCGCTGACGACGAACTACGTCACGCTGGCGCTGGCCGTCGCGCTCATGCCGCTCGGCACCGCCTTCACCTTCCCGTGCGTGACGGCGATGCTGTCGCGCGTGATCGCGAAGGAGGAGCGCGGCCTCTACATGGGCGTGCAGCAGACGTTCGGCGGCGCGTCGCGCGCCGTCTTCCCCGTGGTCGCGGGGCTCGCGTACGACCACCTCGGGGTCGGCGTGCCGTTCGTGATCGCGGCGGCGCTGGTGGCGTTCTCGCTGCTGCTGGGCGGGGACCTCGAGCGCTTCGCCCGCGTCGACGGCGCCGCCGCGACTCCCCCCCGCCCCGCGTGAACCGCCCGACGCGCATGACGAGCGACGTCCGACCGCAGCGCCCGCGCGCCGGCGTGCTGGCCGCCCAGCACCTCGAGGACCTGATCGCCACCGGCCGGCTGGCCGGCGACCCGGCGGTGCAGCCGGCGCAGGTGCAGCCGGCCAGCGTCGACCTGCGCCTGGGCGCGGTCGGCTACCGCGTGCAGGCGAGCTTCCTCCCCGGCGAGCGCGCCACGGTGCGCGAGCGGCTGGAGGAGCTGCGCATGCACGAGCTCGACCTGACGCGCCCGTGCGTGCTGGAGAAGGGGTGCGTCTACATCGTGCCGCTCGCCGAGTCGCTCGACCTGCCCGAGACGCTGGCCGGCAAGGCGAACCCGAAGAGCACGACGGGGCGGCTCGACATCTTCACGCGGCTGATCGTCGACCGCGGGACGGAGTTCGACGTGGTGCCCGCGGGCTACCGGGGGCCGCTGTACGTCGAGATCGTGCCGCGCACCTTCAGCGTGCTGGTGTCGCAGGGGACGAAGCTCAACCAGCTGCGCCTCGTCCTCGGCGCCCCCGACTCGAACGACGCGGTGCTCGACGAGCTGCACGAGCGCGAGGGGCTGGTGTTCGCCGACGGCGGCACCGACGCCGCGGGGCGCGACGCGGCGCGCATCTCGGGCGGGCTGTGGATCGGCGTCGACCTGCGCGGCCCCGACGGCGCCGACCTGGTGGGGCACCGCGCGCGTGCGCACGCCCCGCTGATCGACCTGTCGCGCCTCGCGCACTACGACCCGCGCGAGTTCTGGGAGCCGATCCCCCGCCCCGGGCGCGGGCGACTGATCCTGAACCCGGACGACTTCTACATCCTCGTGTCGCGCGAGCGCGTGCGCGTCCCCCCGCGCTACGCCGCCGAGATGGTGCCGTACGAGCCGGCGATCGGCGAGTTCCGCGTCCACTACGCGGGCTTCTTCGACCCGGGCTTCGGCCACGGCGCCCACGCGCCGACGGGGACGCGCGCGGTGCTGGAGGTGCGCTCGCACGAGGTCCCGTTCGTCCTCGAGGACGGCCAGGTCGTCGGCCGCCTGCGCTACGAGCGGCTGCTGGAGGAGCCGACGAAGCTGTACGGGGCGGACATCGGGTCGTCGTACGGGACGCAGACGCTGCGGCTGGCGAAGCAGTTTCGCTGACCTGAACGGCGAACGGCGGGAGTCGACACGGCGGGAGTCAGAAGAGCGGGAGTCGTAGGGGCGCAGTGCGCGTTCACGACTCCCGCTCGTTCGACTCCCGCAGTAACGACTCCCGCTTCACAGATCGTCCGCCGCCCGATTGAGGCTGCGCCGCTCGTCGAACCCTTCCGGATAACGGAGCCGAAGCTTCTCGACGTTCGTCGTCCCGATCTCGTCGAGCGACGCGCCGACGGCGCCGGCCATGGCGGCCACGTACCAGAGGATGTCGCCGAGCTCCTTGACGACGGCGGCGCGGTCGAGCGGGGCGCCGTGGAAGAGATGCTTCTTCACGTGCTCGGCGACCTCCCCCGCCTCGCCGGTGAGGCCGAGGGCCCAGTTGGCGAGCGCCTGCTCGGCGGGGCGGCCGGGGCGGATGGTGCGGGCGGCGAGCTGCTGGTAGTCGTCGAGCGTCATCGGGTCGGGGGCGATGGTCCGCTTGCTGCCTCTTGGCGCGGCACACGCGACGGAGGGGAACGTAATGGCGGGCTCGAGCGGCCGGAAATCGAGTTGGGTGCTGGTGGCGCTGGCGCTGGTCGTGGTGGTCGGGTGGGTGGCGATCACCCTGCTGGCGGCGGGGTCGAGCCAGCGGTGACGCGCGCGAGCTGACGCGGGCGAGTTGAACGGCGGGGTCGGCGGTGGCGAGATTGGGGGATGGCCTGGCTCCGGCTCGTCCTCGCCGTCGCGCCCCGCGCGCTCCTCTCCCCCCCGCTGGCGGTCGACCTGCTGCGGGTGGCGTGGCGCTTCCGCGTGCGGCGCTGGTGGGCGCGCCCGCCGTTCCTGCCGGTGCCGTCGCGCGACTACGTGCGGTGGCGCATGCACACCGCCTACGGCGACGAGGACGCGATGCCGCCGGCGGAGGACCTGATCCGCTACGCGCGGTGGGTGGGGCGCCAGCGGTAGGCGCGCCGGCGCCGGCCCCGCGGGGTACCACCGGGATGTCCTCCCCCTCCCTGGAGTCGCTGCTCAAGGCGCAGGCGTACGGCCTCGGGTTCGACCTGGCGGGGATCGCGCGCCTGGGGCCCGTCGAGTCGGCGGCGGCGTTCGACGCCTGGGTCGCCGCCGGCTACGCGGGGGCGATGGACTGGCTCGCGCGCGGCGCCGAGAAGCGGCGCGACACGCGTCTCCCGGTGCCGGCCTCGCTGGCGCGCACCGACGCGCGCGCGCCCGCGGTGAGCGCGGTCGTCGTGGCCATGGACTACGGCGGGCGCGAGCCGGCGGGGCCGGTGGCGCGCTACGCCCGCGGCGACGACTACCACCCGGTGCTCGAGGAGCGGCTGCGCGCGCTGCACCGGTGGCTGGAGCAGCGGCTCGGGCACGCGGTGCCCGGCAAGCCGTACGTCGACACGGGGCCGCTGCTCGAGCGCGACCTGGCGCGGCGCGCGGGGCTCGGCTGGTTCGGCAAGAACACGATGCTGATCGCGCCGGGGCGCGGGTCGTTCCTGTTCCTGGGCGCGCTGCTCGTGGGCGTGGAGCTGACGCCCGACGCGCCGTTCGAGGCCGACCGCTGCGGGACGTGCACGCGGTGCCTCGACGCGTGCCCGACGGACGCGTTCGCGGGACCGCGGGTGCTCGACGCGACGCGGTGCGTGTCGTACCTGACGATCGAGCTGCAGGGGGCGATCGACGAGGCGCTGCGGGCGGGGGTCGGGGACCGGCTCTACGGGTGCGACACGTGCCAGGACGTGTGCCCGTGGAACGTGCGGTTCGCGCGCGAGCTGCCGGGCGACTCGCCCTTCGCGGCGCGCGACGCGCTCGCGGGGAAGGACGCGCGCGCGCTCGCGCGCGAGGTCCTGGCGATGGACGTCGACGCCTACCGCGCGGCGTTCCGCGGCTCGGCGATGAAGCGCGCCAAGCTGCCGGCGATGAAGCGCAGCGCCGCGGTGGTGCTCGGCAACCCTTCGCCGCGCTCGGGGCAGGCTGCACGCGCGGAGGACGTCGCCGTGCTCACGCGCGCGCTCGACGACGGCGAGCCGCTCGTGCGCGAGCACGCGGCGTGGGCGCTCCGGCGGCTCGCCGATCCTCCGGACGGTGCGGCCTGAGGCGGATGTCCGATCCTGCGGCGTTCTTGCCCAATCCTCCGCCCCCGCTGGGCGGGACGGCAGGCGCGCGGTAGTCTGGAGGCGGGCGGCCACGGCGCCCCGTCCACTCACCCGAAACGGAGGATTCGATGTCGTCCGCACTCGCGGAGGCGATTCGCCGCCACACCGACGCGCAGGGCGCCGGTGACGCCGCCTACGACACCGCGGTCCCCGGGTTCGTGCTGCTGCGCTCGTCCCGTGAGACGATGCCGAACCACGCCAGCTACCAGCCGGCGCTCTGCGTCGTGGCGCAGGGCGAGAAGCAGGTCACGTTCGGCGATCTCCGGATGACCTACGGCACGATGCAGATGCTCGTCGTGAGCCTCGCACTGCCGGCGATCGGGCGGATCACCCGCGCGTCGCGCGCCGAGCCGTACCTCGGCCTCGCGCTGGCGCTCGACACCGCGGCACTCGGCGAGCTGCTGCCGCAGGTGGGGCCGCTGCCGACGCCCGACGACTCGGCGCACCCGGGCGTGTTCGCCGGGGACGCCGGCGCCACGCTGGCCGACTGCCTCGTCCGTCTCGTGCGCCTCCTCGACACGCCGCACGCCGTCCCGGTGCTCGCGCCGGCCATCGTCCGGGAGATCCACTTCTGGCTCCTGACCGGTCCGTACGCGCGCCACGTCGTCCGCCTCGCGATGCCCGAGGGACAGACGCAGCGCGTGGCCGCGGCGATCCGCCTGCTCCGCGACCGGTTCGCCAAGGCGATCCGCGTCGAGGAGCTCGCGGCGGCGGCGGCGATGAGCCCCTCGTCGTTCCACCAGCACTTCAAGGCGCTGACGGGCATGACGCCGATCCAGTTCCAGAAGCAGCTCCGCCTCGTCGAGGCCCGGCGCCTCATGGTGGCGGGCGACGCGAACGTGGCGACGGCGGCCTACACGGTCGGTTACGAGAGCGCGTCCCAGTTCAGTCGCGAGTACGCCCGGATGTTCGGCGTGCCGCCGAAGCGCGACGCGATGGCGCTGCGGGCCGTGCCGGCCTGACGCCCGGCGCGCGCGGGTCATCCGGGCGCCGGGCGTCGCGCCAGGGCGACCGCGAGCGCGGTGCCGAAGGCGAGCGCGAGGAGCGCGTGTCCCCCCAGATCGACGAGCAGCGCGGGGCGCGGCAGGTGCGCCCGCCCCTGCACCGCCACCGCGGCCGCCGCCGACTGCACGACGAGGTGCCCGGCGAGCGCCGTCACTGCCTGTCGGCGCTCGCCCCGCCGCGCCAGCCAGGCGACGACGCCCAGGCCGAGCCAGGTCGCGCCCTGGGCGCGGACGACCATCCCGACCGGCGGCGTCATCGCGAGGCCGGTCGGCGCGTAGTAGCGCCCGGGCGCCAGGAGCATGGCCGCGCCCACGTAGGTCGCGTGCACGGCGGAGAGGAGCAGCAGCGCCCGCGTGGGGCGGCCGACGCGATCGGGGGCGGGCGCGGGGCGCATCGGGGCGGCGCTCACGGGAAGGCCACGCCGGTGAGCGCCTCCGACACGCTCCACAGGTCGCGCGCCACCGCGCGGTCCTCTGCCTGCCGCGGGATCCGGGCGGCGGTCGGGTAGCCGCGCGTCTCGCTCAGGCGGTGCGGCCCGTAGTAGCCGCCGGACGCGGCGCCGGGCGCCGTCGCGGCGTAGAGCGTGGGCAGGGCGCCCTGCGCGGCCGGCTGGAAGAGGAACGGGAGGAGCGCGCGGACGCGCCCGGCCGCGCTCGTCGGGCCCGCGCCGTTGGTCAGGAGGTCGGTGCGCGAGACGCCGGGGTGAGCGGCGAGGCTGGCGACGCCCCACCCGGCCGCCGCGCTGCGGCGCGCGAGCTCGAGCGCGAACATGAGGCACGCGAGCTTCGACTGGCGGTAGACCGGCATCGGCTCGTATCGCTGCCCCGCCTGCAGATCGGCGAAGTCGATGGCCCCGTCGCGCGCCGCGATGCTCGAGAGCGTGACGACGCGCGGATCGCGCCCGCGACGCAGCAGCGGCAGCAGCTGCGCGGTGAGCGCGAAGTGCCCGAGGTAGTTGGTGCCGAGCTGCAGCTCGAAGCCGTCGGCGGTCACGCGGCGCTCGGGCGGCGTCATGACGCCCGCGTTGTTGATCAGCAGGTCGACGCGGTCGCGATCCGCGTGCAGCCGATCGGCGAAGGCGCGGACCGACGCGAGGCTCGCGAGGTCCACCGCCGCGAAGCGCACCACCGCGCCGGGCGCCGCGCGACGGATCGCCGCCACCGCGGCGTCGCCCCTGGCCGGATCGCGCCCGGCGACGATCACGTCGCCGCCGGCGCGGGCGAGCGCGAGCGCGCTCTCGTATCCGAGGCCGCCGGTACCGGTGACGACCGCCACCCGGCCGTCCTGCGGCGGGATGTCGGCCGCCGTCCATCGTGCGCCGCGCCGCGCGGCCGGGCGCGCGGTCGGTAGGCCGTCGCGCGAGGCGACCGTCGCGACGGCGTCGGGGGATCGCGTGGTGACGAGCTGGGAAGTGCGCATCATGCCTCTCGGGAGCGGGTCGCGGCGCGCGACGTGTCGGGGGACGAGCCACGCAGCGGCGGCCGGCCCGCCCGCTCGCTGCTCCCGAACGGTGCGTCGCCACGCGCGGGGGACCGCGCCCAAACCGGGGCGATTCCTGCCCATTCCTCCAGCGCGCGCGGAGGACGGCGCGACCGCGCGGCGGCCATCTCCTCCCCGCCCGTCACCCTCCGGCGTGCGTCAGCGCCGTGCGCAGATGCGTGGCGTAGAATGGGGCCAGTCGTGCGACGGCCTGGTCCACGTACTCCGGCTTGTAGTACAGCTCGTAGTGGCCGGCGCCCTCGACGACGACGAGCTCCTTGTCGTGCGTCGGCGCCAGGGCGACGAGCCGCTCGCCGGACTCGTACTGTCCGGTGTTCCCGCGACGTCCCCCCACGACCGCCAGGAGCGGTTGCGTCAGCAGCTCGGGCACGAGATGGAAGCCGTCGGACGCCAGGATGGCGCCGTGGCTGCGGAAGAGCAGGCGGTTGGTGGAGTTCGGGTGCCGCCACGGCGACTCCCGGTAGAAGTGGATCGCCTCGAGCAGGTCGGGATCGGTGATCCCCTGCGCGCGCGCCTCCTCGAGGCTGTCGGGGATCCACGGATCGCGGCGTGGCGCGCCGCCGCGGGCCTCGAGGGTGCGCTGCCGCGCGACGTCGTCCAGGAGCGTCCCCACCGGCAGCAGGCGGCGGAACGCCTGGCCCATGTCCGAGGCGACGACGGTGCCGAGCGCCCGGCAGCGGCGTTCGGTGAGCGCGGCCGTCACCGCGTAGCCGCCGCCGGCGCAGATGCCCAGCACGCCGATGCGCGCCTCGTCGACGAAGGGAAGCGTGGTGAGGAAGTCGATCGCGCACCGGATGTCCTCGACCCGCGTGGCGGGATCCTCGAGGTCGCGGGGCTCGCCGCCGCTCTCTCCCTGGTACGACGGGTCGAAGGCGAGCGCGAGGAACCCGTGCCGCGCCAGGCGACTGGCGTAGATCGCCGCGATCTGCTCCTTCACGCTGCTGCCGGGCGTGGCCAGCACGAGCGCCGCGTGGGGCCCGGTCCCGTCGAACCCGGGCGGGGTGTGGAGGATTCCCGCGACCTCGATGCTTCCGTTCCGGAACGCGACGCGCTGCACGTCCTGCTCCTCGTGCCGTGTGAGTGGTGCCGGCGCGCGCGGAAGGCCCGATGCCCACGCACGCTCCCCGGGGATGCGGCTCCCGCGGTCGGCGGGGACCGGAGCCGCGGCGCATCGGCGTCCGCGCGCGTGCCGCATCACGACCCAGGAAGCTGCCGGCCCCGACGTCGAGGCGCCTGCCGAGAACCGCGAGGTTCTTGCCCATTCCTCGACGGCTCGCGCACCTCGCGGCGCGCGACGCGCGAGACGCCCGCCGGGCCGGACCCAGGCTGGCAACGAGCGTCACGGCCAGGAGCGGCACGGCGGCGACGGCCAGCACCAACGGATCGCGCGGCGTGACGCCGTACAGGAGCGCGGCGAGGAACCGGCCGGACGCGAGCGCGAGCACGCCGCGTGGGCGCTCGCGCGGCTCGAGAGCGGGGCGGCGGGAGCGATGCCCGCGCCGCCGGACCTCGGCCGCTAGAGCAGATCACGGCGCGCTGTAGCGAGGTGAAGGGCTCGGGGCGGCATCGCT
>NZ_JARGEK010000629.1 GCF_029211165.1 Roseisolibacter sp. H3M3-2 | reverse complement strand
CTGCGCGCCCTCCTGGCGGAGGTCCCGCCCGCGCTCCCGCTGCGCGACGCCGCGCGCGCCCTCGCCGCGCGACTCGCCGCCCGCGCGGCGCACGCCCGCTGGCTCCTCTTCCTCGTCCACGGCGACGGCCGCGCGGTCGCGATCGCCGCCTGGACGCCCCGCCCCGGCACCGGCGCCGGCACGCCGCGCGTCCACGCGCTCGTCTGCGCCCCGCACGACGTGCGCGACTCCGACGCGGAGACGCTGCGCGCCCTCCACGCCCACGCCCCGCCCCCGAACGCCACCGCCGCCGACGCGCTCCTCGCCCACCAGCACTACGTCGACGTCCTCGGCCGCGAGCGACTCGGCGCGCGCTTCTACCACGCCCTCGCGCACACCGTCGGCGCGCTCGCCGACGCGACGACGGGCGTCGACGACGCCCACGCGCGCGCCGACCTCGCGCTGCTCTGCACCACGCGCTGCCTCTTCCTCGCCTTCCTCCAGGCGAAGGGCTGGCTCGACGGCGACCACGCCTTCCTCGCCCACCGCTACGACGCCTGCCTCGCCGCCGGCGGCGACGCCCACCGCCGCCTCCTCCGCCCGCTCTTCTTCGGCACCCTCAACACCCCGCGCCGCCGCCGCGCCCCCGCCGCCCGCGCCTTCGGCCGCGTCCCCTTCCTCAACGGCGGCCTCTTCGCCCCCACCGCGCTCGAACGCCGCCACCGCGCCCACCACTTCGGCGACGACGCACTCGGCGCCCTCCTCCACGACCTCCTCGGCAGGCACCGCTTCACCGCCCGCGAGGACGCCGCGTCGTGGTCCGAGGCCGCGGTCGACCCGGCGATGCTCGGACGCGCGTTCGAGTCGTTGATGCACGCGCGCGACCGGCGCGCGACCGGCGCGTTCTACACGCCGGCCCCGCTCGTCGCGCAGGCCACCGACGAGGCACTGCGCGCGGCCCTCGCCGCGCCGCGCGACGGCCTCCCGACGCTGCCGCCGTCACTCGTCGACGACGCGCTCGCCGGCGACGCCCCCGCGCGTGCTGCGCACATCCGCGCCCTCCACGCCCGACTCGCCGCGCTCCGCGTCCTCGACCCGGCCTGCGGCTCCGGCGCGTTCCTGGTCCACGTCCTCGAGCGCGTCGCCGCGCTGCTCGCCACCGCCGGCGACGCGCGATCGGTGAGCGACCGCCGCCGCGCCGTGCTCACCGCGTCGATCTTCGGCGTCGACCGCAACCCGACGGCGGTCTGGCTCTGCGAGCTGCGCCTCTGGCTCTCGTGCGTCATCGAGTGCGACGACGACGCGCAGCGCCTCGCCCCGCTCCCCAACCTCGACCACAACGTCCGCGTCGGCGACGCGCTCGCGCCCCCGCCCGGCCTCCCCGCGGTCGCGTCCCTCGACGCCCACGACTGGGGCGGCGCGCCGTGGGGCGGCGCCGGCACGCGCCCGCGCCCCGCGACCACGCTCGCCGACCGGCGAGCGTGGTCGCGGC
>NZ_JARGEK010000628.1 GCF_029211165.1 Roseisolibacter sp. H3M3-2 | reverse complement strand
CATGCTCGGCGTCCCGCCCGGCGACGGCGACGCCCCCGCGCTCGACCTCCTGGCGCTCGCCGAGCGCCATTAGGTCGCGCCCCGGCGACGGCGACGCGCCCGCGCTCGACCTACTCGCGCTCGGCGAGCGCGTCGCGGCGGGGCTCGGCTTCCGCGCGCCGACGGCGCGGCGGGCGCGCGCGATGCACGCCGACTGCGACCGGCTGGCCGCGATGGCGCGCGTCGGGTGGGAGGCGGACGACCGGGACGCGCCGTCGGTCGCGCGGCGGCTGCGCGACCTCGGGCTCACGTTCGAGGAGGCGCGCGGCGTGCTGTCGATCCTGCTGCTCGCCGGCGCCATCACCACCGCCGCCGCGCTGCCGCGCCTGGTGGCGCTGCTGCTCGACGCGGGGCAGTGGGACGCGGCCCGCGAGCGCCCGCCCGACGGCCTGGCCGGCGTGCTGGCCGAGGGGCTGCGATTCGCCGCGGCCGTGCCGGTCACGGTGCGCGTCGCGGCCCGCGACGTGTCGCTCGGCGGGCGGCGCGTGCGGCGGGGGACGCGCGTCGTGGTGCTCACCTGCAACGCCGCCCGCGACCCCGCGCTGTTCCCCGACCCCGATCGGTTCGACGTCGCGCGCGCGCACGATCCGCGCGCGCGGCACCTCTGGTTTGGGGCGGGGCCGCACTTCTGCCTGGGCTTCGCGCTCGCGCAGCGGCAGCTGCGGCGCACGCTGGAGGCGCTGCTGGCCGTCCCCGGCACGCCGCGCGTCGTGCGCCGCGCCGCCGCGCGCGGCGCCCTGATCCCCGCCTACGCGTCGCTCGTGCTGCGCGTGGACGCCGCGTGAGCGCGCCGTGACCGACGCGTCGACGCTCGCGCTGTTCGAGCGGCTGGCCGCGGCCGGGCTCGCGCCGGGGGACCGCGTGCTGTTCGCCGTGCGCCCCGGCGTCGAGGCGATCGTCGCCATCCTCGCGGTCGTGGAGGCGGGCGGCGTGCTGGTGGCGGCCGACGCGGGGGTCGGCGGGGCGCTGTTCGCCGCGCGCATGGCGCTGGTGCGCCCGCGCTGGGTGGTCAGCGAGTCGCTGCTGCTGGCCGCCATCGGCGGCGCCCTCGCGCGCCGGCTGGCGCGCCCGCGCGGCGTGGACCTGCCGTCGCTGGACGCGCTGCGCGAGGCGCGGCTGGTGCGCGTCGGGCCGTGGCTCCCGGGGACGCGCGGCGCGCCGGCGCGGGGGCGGCGGCCGCGCCGCTCCCGGACGCGTCGCCCGACGCGCCGGCGTTCGTCGTCTTCACGTCGGGCACCACCGCCGCGCCGCGCGCGGTCGTGCACACGCAGCGCTCGCTCCGCGCCACCCTCGACGCGGTGGGCGCGTCGCTCGCCCTCGGCGACGGCGACGTGCTGTACGCGGGGGAGCTGCACCTCGCGCTGCCGGCGCTGCTGGCCGGCGCGCGCGTCGTGGTGCCGCCGCGCGGCCGCTTCGACGCGGCCCGCCTGGCGCGCGG
>NZ_JARGEK010000627.1 GCF_029211165.1 Roseisolibacter sp. H3M3-2 | reverse complement strand
CGCCGCGTCGTGGAGTAGGTGGCCGACGCCGCGCGCGCGCCGCGCGGCGTGTTCGACGAGGGCGGACGCGCCGCGGCGCGCGACGCGCTGCTCGGCGCCACGCTGGCGCAGGCCGTCGACACGCTGCGGGCGCGGCTTGGCGCCGACCCCGCGGGATGGATGCTCGGGCAGCCGCGCTACCACCACACCGCCATCCCGCACCCGCTCGGGGGCGAGTACGACGTCGGCACGCTGCCGCGCGGCGGCTCGGCGAACACGCTCAACGCGACGGGCGACACCGACCGGCAGGGGCACGGCGCGTCGCTGCGCGTGGTCGTCGACCTCGCCGACTGGGACCGCTCGGTCGGCACCAACACGCCGGGGCAGAGCGGCGACCCGCGCAGCCCGTTCTACCGCAACCTGTTCGCGGGGTGGGCGGCCGGGCGCTACTTCCCGCTCCCCTACACCACGGGGGCGGTGGACGCCGCCGCCGTGCGCCGCGAGGTGCTGCGCCCGTGAGCGACGACGTCGCCGTGGTCGGGCGCGAGGAGCTGTGGGCGCGGCTGCAGTCGCCCACGCCGCCGGCGCTGTTCGAGGTGCTCCCCACGGGCTACTGGCGCAAGCACCACCTCCCGGGCGCGATCGCGGCGCCCCCCGAGACGGCGGTCGACGTCGTGCGCGCGCACGTCCCCGACCCGCACGCCGAGGTGGTGCTGTACTGCTGGGACCCCGGCTGACCCCGCTCACGGTACGCCGCCCGGGAGCTGGCGGCGCTGGGCTACACCAACGTGCGCGACTACCGCGACGGGAAGGCCGACTGGATCGCGGCCGGCCTGCCGATGGAGCGCCCGCCGCGCCCGTGAGCGCCGCGGCCGGGATCGGCGTGTCGCGCGTTCACGGGTCGACGGCCGCCAGCGGCAGCACGCGCGCGAGCGGCTCGTAGAGGCGCGCGAACTCGTCCGCCGGGAGCCGGTCGCGCACGCGCAGCGCGAGCAGCGCCGCGGCGAGCAGCGCCAGCGTCTCGGCGCGCGCCCCGGGGTGCGCGGCGTGCAGGTCGGCGAGGCTGCGCAGGTGGCCGTCGAGGCGGCGGGCGTCGGGCGCGTCGTCGAGCATCGCGCGCCCGATCGCCACCCCGCGCCGCAGCCCCGCGAGCGACGGCAGCCCGGCGATCAGCGGCGCCTCGCGCTCGGCGATCGCGTCGAGCCGCCCCCAGCCGACGGGTCCGAGCGCGCCGAGGCGCGCCAGGAAGCGGTCGACCGCGGCGTCGCGGGCGGAGTCGTGGGTGCGGACGAGGGCGGTGGTCACGTTCTCACTACGATCGGACACGCCGATGGTTGCCGCCAGCGCGGCGGCGGGGGCATCTCTCCCCGCATGCCCCGCCCGCGCGTCCCGCTGCTCGCCCCGCTGCTGGCCCTCTGCCTCGCGCTCGCCTGCCGCCCGGCCGCGGCGCCCGCCCTCCCGGCCGCGGCGCCGGGATCGGCGCGCCTGCGCGCCCGCCCC
>NZ_JARGEK010000626.1 GCF_029211165.1 Roseisolibacter sp. H3M3-2 | reverse complement strand
GGCACGTGCAGCCGCACCACCTCGCCCACGCCCGCGGTGAACAGCGCCGCCGCGACCAGCGCGTCGCACCCGCGGGGCGCCTCGTCGTCGCCGAGCGGGCGCCGCGCCGCCCGCGCGCGCGCCCTGCGGTCGTTCCAGGCGCGCGACACGTCCTTGGTGGGCGACTCCGACGGGTGCGACAGCTCGACCGCCAGCGTCCCGCGCACCGCGATCCGCGCGGCCGGCGTCACGTCCCCGGCGCGCAGCCCGGCGAGGCGCGCGCGCACCGGGCGGTCGAGCGCCGCGGGGATCGCGCGCATCGCCCCGTAGGTGAGGACGCCGGCCAGCGCCGCCGCCGGCCAGTCGCCGAGCGCGCCGTGCGCCGGCCACCACGCGGCGGCGAACGTCGCTCCCCACAGGAACGCCGTCGGCGCCAGCCCGAGCACGAACCCCGGCAGGATGCCGAGGAAGAGGCCGAGGATCACCAGCGACGGCGCGCCCAGCGCGACCAGCGCCAGCAGCCCGGTGACGGTGAGGTACTGGAGGAGCGCCTGCTCCGGCCCCGAGAGCGGCGCCACGTCAGCCGAGCAGCGCCTTGATCCGGTCGCCGTAGGCGCGGCTCGACTCGAACCGCGCGCCGCTGCGCATCGTCACGCGGTACTCGCCGTGCCCCAGCGGCTCCACCCGCGCGATCCGGTCGACGTTCACGATCGCCGAGCGGTGGATGCGGACGAAGCGCGCCGGGTCGACCTTCTGCTCCAGCGACTTCATCGTCTCGCGCACGAGGTGCGACCGCTGCCCGTCGCCGAGCGCGACGTAGTTCCCCTCGGCGACCGCGGTCTCGACGTCCTCCACCGGGACGAAGTAGTGCCCGCGCGCGCCGCGCACCACGAACCGGCGCGGCCGCTCGGCGCCCGCGCGCAGCTCGGTCAGCTCGGCGAGCACCGCGCGCAGCTCGGCGGCCAGCGGCGCCGGGGCGGGGAGGCCGAGCCGGCGCTCGACGCGGGCCAGCGCGGCGGCGAAGCGCTCGCGGTCCACCGGCTTCACGAGGTAGTCGAGCGCGCTCACCTCGAACGCCGCCAGCGCGAACTCGTCGTGCGCCGTCACGAAGACGATCGCCAGCGCGTCGTCGCGGTCCACCAGCGCCTGCGCCACCTCGACGCCGCTGCGCCCCGGCATGCTGATGTCGAGGAAGACGACGTCGGGGCGCTCGCGCGCCGCCGCCGCCAGCGCCGCGTCGCCGTCCGCGCACTCGGCGGCCACGCGCCAGTCGGGGTGCCGCGCCAGCAAGCGGCGCAGCCGCTCGCGCGCCAGCGGCTCGTCGTCCACCACCACGGCGGTGCGCGTCACGGCACGGGCCTCACGCCGCCAGCGCCCCGCCGTGCAGCGGCAGCCGCACCTCGACCGCCGTGCCGCCGCCGGCGGCCGCGCCGAGGGTCAGCGCGCCGCGCGCGCCGTGCAGCTCCGCGAGGCGGGGGCGCGCGTTGGCGAGCCCCACAAGTCGG
>NZ_JARGEK010000625.1 GCF_029211165.1 Roseisolibacter sp. H3M3-2 | reverse complement strand
GGCGCTGGCGGCCGCCGAGCGGCTGGGCGACGGGCGCCTGCTCACCGGCGAGATCGCCGCGCTGCCGGGCGGGCGCGTGGCGCTCAACGCGTCGCTGCTCGGCGTGGCCGACTGGCGCGACGCCGCGACGGTGCGCGTCGAGGGCTCCCCCGACTCGCTGCCGCAGCTGGTCGAGCGGCTGGCGGTGGGGCTGCTGTCGCTCGACGCGGCGGGGGGCGAGCGCGGCGCCGTGGCGCGCCCGCTCACCACGTCGCTGCCGGCGCTGCGCGCGTACCTCGCCGGCAGCGCGCTGTACCGCGGGTCGCGCTACCGCGAGAGCGCGCGCGAGTTCGAGCGGGCGCTGTCGTTCGACTCGACGTTCGCGCACGCGGGGCTGGCGCTCGCGATCGCGGCGCAGTGGTTCGGGGAGCCGGACCAGCAGTACCGCGGGCTGCAGACGGCGTGGCGCGAGCGCGAGCGGCTGTCGCCGGTCGACCGCGCGTCGCTCGAGGCGGCGGGGGGGCCGGCGTTCCCGCGCTCGGCGACGATGGCAGAGCTGTACGGCGCCAAGCAGCGCTACGCGCGCGTGGCCCCCGACCGCGCCGACGCGCTCTTCCAGGCGGCCGACGCGATGTTCCACTTCGGCGCGGTGCTCGGCGAGCCCGACGCCGACGCGCGCGCGGCGGCGCAGTTCCGGCGCGTGCTGGCGCTCGACTCGACGTACCTGCCGGCGCTCGAGCACCTCGTCTTCCTGGCGGCGCGCGCCGGCGACACGGCGACGGTGCGCGAGGCGGGGACGCTCTTCCTGCGCGGCGACTCGACGGCCGAGGGGGCCGACGGGGTGCGGTGGCGCATGGCGGTGGCGCTCGGCGACACCGGGGCGCTGGCGGCGCTGGAGCGGCGCGCGCCGGGGATGCACCCGGCGAGCGTCCACCTGATCGAGGAGATCTCGATGCTCGACGGCGTGGACCTCGAGCGCGCGGGGCGCATCGTGGCCGCGAGCGCGCTGGGGGCCAGCGCCGACCGGAACGAGTCGGACCGGGTGGCGTTCGCGCTGATCTCGCACGACGTGGCGCTGGCGCGCGGGCGGCCGGCGCGCGCCGCGGCGTTCCTGGAGGCGACGCGCGAGGCCGGGCACCCGGCGCACCTGATCGACGGCGCGTACGTGCTCGACGCGCTGTTCGGCGAGGGGGACACGGCGGCCGCGGTGGCGGCGCTGCGGACGCTGGAGCCGGTGGCGTACGGCCCGACGCCGGCGACGCTGCCGCTGCGCTACCGGCAGGAGTCGGCGCTGTGCGCGTCGGAGCTGTGGCGCGTGGCGCGCGGCGACGAGCGCACGGCGGCGCAGTCGGTGGCGCGGCTGCGCTCCCCGTACCGCGGCGCCGACCTGCCGCCGCAGGCCGAGTCGCCGACGCGGCCGGCCAGCGCGTGCGCGGCGATGATCGAGGCGACGCTGGCAAGTCGGATCGTAGCCATGTCGTTCTGTGAGCCAAGGAGTTGAGACCA
>NZ_JARGEK010000624.1 GCF_029211165.1 Roseisolibacter sp. H3M3-2 | reverse complement strand
GGCGGCGTGGGCGAGCGCGGCGAGGTCGGCGATCACCGGGCGCGCGTCGGGGTCGCGCGCGCCGCTCACGCGGTCGTAGGTGGCGAGCGCGCGCGTCATGAGCGCCGCCGCCCCGGCCGCGTCGCCGCGCAGCATGCGCGTGCGCCCGAGCACGTAGAGGCTGCCGGCGACGTCGCGCGTCTCCTCCCCCAGCAGCCGGCGCCGCTCGGCCAGCACCTCCCGCTGCAGCCGCTCCGCGGCGTCGAGGTCGCCGCGCGCCACCAGGATCAGCGAGAGGGTCGACGAGATCGTCAGCAGCTCGGGGTGCCCCGGCGCGAGATGGCGCCGCGCGATGCCGAGCGCGCGGCGCCCCTCGCGCTCCGCCTCCTCGAGGCGCCCGGCCGTCATGAGGAAGCCGGCGAGGAACTCCCGCGGCCGCGCCACCCGCGGGTGATCGGGCCCGAACGCGCGCTCCAGCAGCGCGATCCCCTCGCGCCGCAGCGCCTCCGAGCCGGGGAGGTCGCCGGCGTCCATGCGCGACAGCGAGAGCTCGGCGAGCGTCGCTGCCGCGTCCGGGGCGGCGTCGGGGAGCGCGCGCTGCAGCGCGAGCGCGCGCCGCAGCAGCCCCTCCGCGTCGTCGGGGCGCGACAGGAGGCGGCGCGTGACGCCCAGCTCGTACAGCGCCGTCGCCTCGTCCGCGGCGTCGCCGCCGAGCACCGCGAAGGTCGCCAGCGCCTCGGTGAGCAGCGTGTCGGCGCCGCGGGCGTCGCTGCGCATGCGCCGGATGCGCCCGAAGTCGGTGCGCAGCCGCGCCAGCTCGGCGTCGCGCACCGGCGCGGCGCCGGCGAGGCGGCGGCGCTCGGCCACGGCGCGGCGCAGCACCGAGTCGGCCTGCGCGCGGCGCCCGAGGTTCCGCTGCACGTCGGCGAGGGTGCGCAGCATCTCCACGCGCACCTCGGGCTGCGCCGCCAGCTCGCGGTCGAGGCGGTCCTCGCCGAGCGCCAGCAGGTCGGTGAGCGAGGTGGCGCCCGTGCGGAACGGGTCCGCGCCCTGGAGCAGCGACGTGACGAAGCGCGTGACCTGCCGCGCCTTCGCCGCCTCCGCAGTCGCCAGGGCCAGCGCGCGGCGCGTGCGCGCCTCCTGCAGCGTCGTCACCACGGAGGTCGCGGCCAGCAGCGCGAACAGCGCGACCGCGCCCGCCACCGGCCACCGGTTGCGCAGCACGAAGGCGCGGGCGCGGTACGCGCCCCCCGCCGGCCGCGCGCGCACCGGGAAGCCGGTGCGGTGCCGCCGCAGGTCGTCGAGCAGCGCGGCGGCCGTGGGGTAGCGGCGCTCGGCGTCGGGCTCCAGCGCCTTGAGCACGATCGTGTCGAGGTCCCCGGCGAGGCGGCGCCGCAGCCGCTCGCGCGGCGCCGCGCGCGTGGACGCCGCCCCGTCCGTCACCGCCGACGACGGCCGCGGCACCGGGCGCCGCGTAGTCGGGGGTGAGGAACCAGGTCCCGGTGCCGGTGCGCGCGCC
>NZ_JARGEK010000623.1 GCF_029211165.1 Roseisolibacter sp. H3M3-2 | reverse complement strand
CTTCCTAAGACCGCTTGGCCTCCGACTTGCTCGAGCCCCGCGAACAGCGCCTCGGCGCGCGCCGCGAGCGCGGCCTGCCGTGCGCGCAGCTCGGCGACGCGGCCGGGGCGCGCCCGCAGCGTGAGGAAGCGGCGCGCCTCGCGCCACGCCTCCGCCCACCCCTCGGTGGTCGTCAGCGACAGCAGGAGCAGCGGCGGCACGAGCAGCAGCGTCGCCAGCGCGGCCCACCCGCCGACGGCCGCCCACGCGAGCCCGGCGAGCAGCAGCGTCCACGCGAGGAAGAGCAGCGCGCCGACGAGCGCCTTGGCCGTCGCGCGCACGTCCGACGCCTCGCTGCCGGGGAACAGCATCGCGACGCGCCCCGTGAGCTGGTACGGCACATAGCCGAGCGCCGCCCCGACGGCGGCGAGCGCGCCGAGCACGGGGAGGTGCAGCCGCCGCACCGCCCACCCGGCCGCGGTCCCCAGGTCGGTCGGCTCGGCGAGGTCGGCGGGGGTGAGCCGCAGCGCGCCGAGCAGCCGGCGGTGGCGACGGAGCTCCTCGCCCAGGGCCGCCGCCTCGTGGCGCAGCGCCTCCAGCACCGGGGGCGGCGCGGCCGCGTCGTCGCGCAGCCGCGCCAGCAGCTCGGCGCCGAGCCGCCGCCGCCCCAACCGCGCGGCGCCCGACGCCGTCGCCCCCGCCGCGGCGGCGTGCACCTCGTCGGCGAGCGCCACCAGCCGCGCGTCCTCCCACGTCCCGAAGCTCGCCGTCACCGAGTGCAGCGCCGCGCCGATGCGGGCGGTGAGCGCGCGCACGCGCGCCGGCTCCCCCGGCGCGGCGCCGGCGCGCGCGTCGCGCACGGCCTCGGCGGCCAGGTCGTCCCACGCCACCGGCGCGCCGATCGCGAGCAGCCCCGCCGAACGGAAGATCGCGCGGTCGTCGAGCGTGATGCCGACGGGGACGATCGGGAACGCGCCGCCGAGCGCCGCCGCGGTCTGCAGCGCGAGTCGCGCGGCGCCCGTCTTGAGCGGCGCCAGCCCGGGCTGGGCGTGGCTGATCCCCTCGGGGAAGAGGGCGATCGCGTCCCCCGCGACCAGCGCGGCCTCGGCGGCGCGGAAGGTGTCGTCGTTCGCGGCCGATCTGGCCTGCCCCGAGCCGTTGGGCGACGCATCCTGCTGGCGGTGCACGGGGATCGCGCCGCTGGCGCGCACCAGCCAGCCGACGTTGCGGTCGGTGAACAGCGGCGCCTTGGCGAGGAAGCGCGCCGGGCGCCCGACGGCGAGCGTCACCATCGCCGGGTCGAGCAGCGAGTTCGGGTGGTTCGCGACGACGAGCAGCGGCCCCTCGGCCGGCGGCGGCGCGCCCTCGACCTGCAGCCGGTAGTACGTGCGCGCGACGAACGCCGCGAAGCGCGCGACCTGGTGGTGGACCGGCATTCAGCGCGGGCGCAGCGCGTCGCGCAGCGCGTCGGTCACGCGCCGCCACGCCGGCAGCACGTCGGCGGGCGCCGGCGGCGGCAGGTCGGCGGG
>NZ_JARGEK010000622.1 GCF_029211165.1 Roseisolibacter sp. H3M3-2 | reverse complement strand
GGCGGCGCCGGGGCGGGGCCGCGCCGCGCAGCGCGCGCCTCCACCCGCACGTCGAGGTGCTCGTCGGGGACGGTGCCGCGCACCCGCGTCCCGCCGCCGCGCCGCCCCGCCACGTACCCCTCCGCCCGCAGCTGCTCGAACGCCTGCGTCACCGTGTTGCGCGCCACCCCCAGGTCCGCCGCCAGCGTGCGCGTCGACGGCAGCCGCGTCCCCGGCGCCAGCCGCCCGTCGAGGATCGCCGCCCGCACCCCGTCGTAGAGCTGCCGGTGCATTGCCCGCGGCGCCCCGGGGTCGAGCGGGAGGAGGAGCGGGAAGGCGTCGGCGGCGCGACGCCGCGCGGCGGTGGTTGGCTCCATCATGACGGGCGAATTTGGCGCTTGGCCCGGTGCCAAGCCAGGGGCATCCTCCGGGCGTCGCCGCTCCCGCGCCCGACCCGCGCCGCACCCGTCGCCCCGCCCGCATGCGCCCCCGCGACCTGGCCACCCTGTTCCTCCTCGCCGCCCTCTGGGGCGGCTCGTTCCCCTTCATCCGCGTCGCCGCGCCGGCCTTCGGCCCGGTGGTCATGGCCGCCGCCCGCGTCGCCCTCGCCGCACTCGTCCTCTGGCTCGGGATGCGCGCCCTCGGCCAGCGCCCCGGGATCCGCGCGCACGCGCGGGCGCTCCTCGTGCTGGGCGCGCTCAACGCCGCGGTGCCCTTCGCGCTCGTCGCCGCCGCGGAGCTGCGCCTCACCGCCTCGCTGGCCGCGATGCTCAACGCCACCGTGCCGCTGTGGGGCGTCTGGTTCGGCGCCCGCTGGCTCGGCGAGCGCATGACCGCGCGCCGCGCCGGCGGCGTCCTGCTCGGCGTCGCCGGCGTGGGCGTGCTGGTCGGGTGGAGCCCGGTCGCGCTCACCGGCGAGGTGCTGCTGAGCGTCGCCGCCATGCTCGTCGCCACCTGCTGCTACGCCCTCGGCGGCGTGTGGACGCGGCGCCGCCTCGCCGGCGTCCCCGCGCCGACGCTCGCGCTCGGCCAGCAGCTCGGCGCGACCGCCTGCCTCGCGCTCCCCGCGCTCTGGCAGCTCCCGGAGGCGCGCCCGACGCTGCCGGCGACGCTCGCGCTGCTCGCGCTCGCGGTCACCTCGACGGCGTTCGCCTACGTCCTCTTCTTCCGCCTGATCGCGAGCGTCGGCCCGACGCGCACGACGACGGTCACCTACCTCATCCCGCTGTTCGGCACCGCGTGGGGCGCGCTGTTCCTCGGCGAGCCGGTCACGCCGGGGATGGCCGCCGGGCTGGCCTGCATCCTCGGCAGCGTGCTGCTGGTGAACGACGTGCGCGTCGGCGCGCTGGTGCCGCGGCGGTGGCGCCGCGCGACGCCGCCCGCGCCCGCGCCCGCGACGGCACCGGGGGCGTGCGCGGCGCGTTGACGACGCGTTCGAGGACGCGCCGCGGCGGGCGCGGGGGCCCGGGGCGCGCGTAGCTTGGGGCGCCGCCGCGCCCCCTGGCACTCCCGTTGCGCCCCCGGGGCGCCCTGGGCAA
>NZ_JARGEK010000620.1 GCF_029211165.1 Roseisolibacter sp. H3M3-2 | reverse complement strand
GACAGCGGCGCGCACGCCGCGCCCCCCCGCCCCGCCGCGGCGGCGCAGGAGGCGGCGCACGCGGTGGTGCGCGCGGTGGCGGAGCAGGCCGAGGCCGCGCAGTCGGCGGAGCGCCGGCTCGCCAAGGTCTTCACCGCCATGCCCGCGAAGGACGCGGCGCGGATCCTCGAGCAGATGGACGACCGCGACGTGCAGCAGATCCTCTCCCTGATCGCCGACCGCCAGGCGGCGGCGATCCTCGGCAGTCTCCCCGCGCCGCGCGCCGCCTCCATCGGGAAGGCGTCGCTCCGCCCCCAGACCAAGGGACGCTGATGCAGAAGATCACCGCCGCGCCGGCCGGCCTCGCCGACCTGGAGGCCGCCGCGCACGCCGAGCCGCGCGGCCCCGAGCGCGCCGCCGACCGCGCGACCGAGGGCCCCGCGGGCGCGGCGTTCGACGCGATGCTGGCCGCGTTCGTCGTCCCGGGCGCGACGCCCGCCGCGCCCCCCCCCCCCCCCGCCGCCGAGACGCCCGAGGGCGCCGAGACGCTGACCGCCGACGGCGCGGCGCCGGAGCCGACGGCGACGCCGGTGCCGCAGGGCGACGGCGACGACGGCACCGGCGTGGACACGCTGCACTACGGGCTGCGCACCGACGCGCAGACGCGCGGGCTGGCGCACGAGCTGTCGGCCGCCGGCGCCGAGGCGCACGCGCGCCGCGACGCGCGCCAGGCGGCGAGGACCGAGACCGCGAGCTCGGATACGGCGACGTCGGAGACGGCGAACACGGAGACGGCGAACGCGAAGAGTGCGACGGGCGAGAAGGCAGCGCACGTCCCGGTCGCCAACGACAACGCGCGGGCGCACGCGAACGAGCGCTCGGCGCTGCTGCGCACCGACGCGCCCGCGGCCGAGACGCCGGTCGCGGAGACGCCGGCGGCGGAGCCGACCGTCGCCGCGCCGGCCGCCGCCCCCGCCGCCCCCGCCGCCGCGCCGACGCGCGACTGCGCGCCGCTCGCCCCCGAGCTGCAGGAGCGGCTGGGGCGCGTGATCGACCGGATGCGCGAGGAGCACGGGCACGACGTCACGGTGGTCGAGACGACGCGGACGCAGGCGCGGCAGGACGCGCTCTACGCGCAGGGGCGCACGGCGCCCGGCCCGGTGGTCACCTGGACGCGCGCGTCGCAGCACACGGCCGGCCGCGCGGTGGACGTACAGATCGACGGCGGGTGGGACGACGCCGAGGCCTTCCGCACGCTGCAGCGCGTGGCGCGCGAGGAGGGGCTGAAGACGCTCGGGCCGCGCGACGCCGGGCACCTCGAGCTCCCGAAGCAGCTGCTCGGCGAGCAGGCGGCCGACGCCGCGGAGGCGCACGCCCCGCACGCCCCGCACGCGCCGCACGCGCCGCACGCGCCGCACGCGCCGACGCTCCCGACGCAGGCGTCGGCGGTCGCGACCGCCGCGGTGGCGAGGCACGCCGCGCCGTCCGCGCGGCAGCCGCTCGCGCCGGTCGGCGACGTGGCGGCGGTCGCCGAGGTGGCGCAGGTCGTCGAGGAAGTCGGAGGCCAAGCGGTCTTAGGAAGACAA
>NZ_JARGEK010000062.1 GCF_029211165.1 Roseisolibacter sp. H3M3-2 | reverse complement strand
AGCGATGCCGCCCCGAGCCCTTCACCTCGCTACAGCGCGCCGTGATCTGCTCTAGAGCACTTTCACCAGCGCATAGTCCCGCGCCCCCTTCCGGAGCAGCAGGTACCCGCCCGCGAGCACGTCCTCGCGCGTCACGGCCCGCTCCGACGCGGTCAGCTTGCGCCCGCTGACCGTCAGGCCGCCCTGCTCCAGCAGCCGGCGCGCCTCGCCCTTGCTCTTCACGAGCCCCGCGGTGACGTAGAGGTCCGCCACGTCGAGCGCGCCCAGCCCCTCGCCGGGCGCCGGCGCCTCGGCGAACGGGACCTCCGCGGCCAGCGCCGCCAGCGCCTCGCCCGACAGCGCGCGCGGGTCCCCCTTGGCGAACAGCAGGCGCGACACCTCCTGCGCCACGCGCGCCGCCTCGGCGCCGTGCACGCGCGTCGTCACCTCGTCGGCGAGCGCCTGCTGCGCCTCGCGCAGGTGGGGGCGCTCGGCGGTCGCCGCGTCCAGCGCCTCGACGCGCTCGCGCGGGAGGAGGGTGAAGTAGCGCAGCAGCCGCCCCACGTCGGCGTCGGGGGCGTTCACCCAGAACTGGTAGAACTGGTAGGGCGACGTGCGCTCGGGGTCGAGCCAGACCGCCCCCCCCTCCGTCTTGCCGAACTTCTGCCCCGAGGCCGTGGTGAGCAGCGGGAAGGTCACCGCATGCGCCGCGCCGCCGTCCATGCGCCGGACCAGCTCCGTGCCGGCGGTCATGTTCCCCCACTGGTCGCTCCCGCCGATCTGCACCGTCACCCCCAGCCGGCGGCGCAGCTCGACGAAGTCGTAGGCCTGGAGGAGCATGTAGGAGAACTCGGTGTACGAGATCCCGGTCTCCAGGCGGGTGCGGACGCTCTCGCGGGCGAGCATCACGTTCACCGAGAAGTGCTTCCCGACGTCGCGCAGGAACGACAGCACGTCGAGCGGGGCCAGCCAGTCGAGGTTGTTGGCCATCGTCGCCGCGGCCGGCCCCTCGAAGTCGAGGAATCGCTCCAGCTGCGCGCGCAGGGCGTCGGCGTTGGCCTCGACCACCTCGCGGGTGTTCAGCTGCCGCTCCGCCGACTTCCCGCTCGGGTCGCCGATCATCCCCGTCCCGCCGCCGACCAGCGCCACCGGGCGGTGCCCGGCGTGCTGCAGGCGCACCAGCCCCATGATCGGGAGCAGGTGGCCGACGTGGAGGCTCGCCCCCGTGGGGTCGAATCCGCAGTAGATCCGCTTCGGCCCCTCGGCGAGGTGGGCGCCGGCGCCCTCGGTCGTCTGGTGCAGGAGCCCGCGCCATGCGAGCTCGTCCAGCAGGGGGGCGGGGGTGGGGGCGGTCGTCTCGGACATGCCGGCCAAGATAGCCGGCCCCGGGGGGGCTGTCAGTCGCGCCCGCCCGCCGCCGGCCGTTACCTTCTCCCGCAGCCATGACGTCCCCGACGCCCGGTCCCACGCCCCCGCCGGCGCCCGAGGTGCGCGCCGCCACGCCGCGTCCGCCGCGGCCGGCCGGCGCGAGCTTCTGGCGCCGGCACGCGAGCACCCTGCGTGTCCTCGCGCTCGTCGTCACCTTCTTCGGCGCGCTGGCCGCCGGGGGGCTGTACGCCTCCTGGGCGCTCGTCTGCCGCGGCGGCGCCTGCCCCGCGGTCGCCGGGCTCGAGGGCTACTCCCCGCGCCAGACGTCAAAGCTCTACGCCGCCGACGAGCGCTTCGTCGCCGAGATCGGCAACGAGCGCCGCACGCTGGTCACGCTGCGCGAGATCCCGCCCGTCGTGCGCGACGCCTTCCTCGTCACCGAGGACAAGCGCTTCTACTCGCACTCGGGCGTCGACTGGCTGCGCGTCCCCGGCGCCACGCTGCGCAACGTGCGCGCGCGGCGGTGGCGCGAGGGGTTCTCGACGATCACGATGCAGCTCGCCCGCAACGTCTTCTCCGAGGACATCTCGCGCGAGAAGACCGTCGTCCGCAAGCTGCGCGAGGCCAAGGTCGCGCGCGAGATCGAGCAGCGGTACCCGAAGGACAAGATCCTCGAGCTGTACCTCAACCAGATCTACCTCGGCGCCGGCGCGTACGGCGTCGAGACGGCGGCGCAGCGCTACTTCGGCAAGAGCGTGCGCGACCTGAACCTCGCCGAGGCGGCGACGCTGGCCGCGCTCCCCAAGGGGCCGTCGCTCTACGACCCGCGCCGCTTCCCCGAGCGCGCCGTGCAGCGCCGCAACACGATCGTCGAGCTGATGCGCCGAGAGGGCGTGGTCAACGACGCCGACGCCTCGCTCGCCCGCGCCTACCCGCTGCAGCTGGCCACGCGCACCGAGAACGGCGAGACCGCGCCGTACTTCGTCGAGTGGGTGCGCCGCCAGCTGGAGGAGAAGTTCGGCCGCCAGCTCTACGAGGACGGGCTCAAGGTCTACACGACGCTCGACGTCGACATGCAGTCGGCCGCCGAGCGGGCGCTGGAGGCGCAGCTCAAGCGCATCGAGGCCGGGCGCTTCGGCGCCTACCGCCACACGACGTTCGAGCAGTACCAGGCGCGCGGCCGGGACGACGCCGAGGAGACGCGGGCGACCGCCAACTCGCCGTACCTGCAGGGCGCGTTCGTCGCCGTCGACCCGCGCACCGGCGCGGTGCGCGCGCTCGTCGGCGGGCGCGACTTCGACGACTCCAAGTTCAACCGCGCCACGCAGGCGCTCCGCCAGCCCGGCTCAACCTTCAAGCCGATCGTCTACGCGGCGGCCGTGCAGAACGGGCGCATGCCGGCGTCCATCGTCCCCGACGAGCCGGTGGCGGTGCCGCAGGCCGACGGCTCGGAGTGGACGCCGCAGAACTTCGACGGGAAGTTCGAGGGGCCGATCCCGATGCGGCGCGCGCTCTACCTCTCGCGCAACCTCGCCGCGATCAACGTCGGGATGGAGCTCGGGCCGCAGACGGTGATCGCCGAGGCCCGCAAGTTCGGCCTCTCGACGCCGATCCCGCCGTACCCCGCCATCTACCTCGGCTCCGCCGACGTGTACCCGATCGAGATGGTCGCCGCCTACTCGGCGTTCGCCACGCTCGGCACGCGGTCGTCGCCGTTCGCCATCGTGCGCGTCGAGAACCAGCGCGGCGACGTCCTCTGGCAGCCGGAGCCCGTGCGCGCCCCGGTGCTGTCGCCCGAGGAGGCGTACGTGATGGTGAGCATGATGAAGGACGTGAACCAGCGCGGCACGGCCTACGGCGCGGTCTGGGGGAACGGCTTCCGCATCCCGTCGGCGGGGAAGACCGGGACCACCAACGACGGCGCCGACGTCTGGTACGTCGGCTACACGCCGGACCTCGTCGCCGGGGTGTGGATCGGCCTCGACAAGCCGCAGAAGATCAAGACGAACGCGCAGGGCGGCGAGCTGGCCGCGCCGGCGTGGACGGCGTTCATGACCGAGGTGTACCGCCGCAAGCCCGCGCCCCCCGACTGGCCGACGCCGTCGGGGATCGTCGAGCGGCAGGTGGTGGCCGGCGCGAACAAGCTGTACGTCCCCGAGTGCGGCGCCGTGCCGACGGTGAGCGACATCTTCATCGCGGGGCTGGAGCCGGTCGAGGTGTGCATCCCGGGCGAGGGGTACGGCCCCGACGGCTACCCGCTCGACTCGACGGGCGCGATGGCCGACACGACGTCGCCGCTCGCGCCGGGGACGCCGGTGCGCCCGACGGTCCCGTTCGACCTGCCGCCCGACAGCGCGGCCGACACGCTGCGCCTCCGCCCCTCGCCGACGCGCCCCGCGGGGACGCGCCGCCGCCCGGCGTCGGACGCGGCGGGCGCGAACCCGGCGCTCGTCCCGCCGCCGCCCGCCCCGCGCCCCAGCGTCCCCCCGCCGCCGCGATGACCGCGTCGAGCGCCCCGACCGCCTGGCGCCCGCGCGACTGCCACGCCCACACCACCTTCTCCGACGGCGTCCTCGCGCCGAAGGCGCTGGTCGCGGTGGCGCGCGAGCGCGGCGTGCGCCCGAGCATCGCCGACCACCTCTCGGGCGACGTCGGCGCCGCCGTCGCCTCGGTGGCGGGCGTCACCGGCTACCTCGACGTGCTGGAGCGGCTGCGCGCCGACGCGCCCGACCTCTCGGTCTCCGGGGAGTTCTGCTGGCACGACACGCTCTGGCGCGACCTGCCGCGCGCGCAGTGGGCGCGCTTCGGGCACACGGTTGGCTCGCTGCACGCGGTCTGGCTGACGTCGGGGGCGCGGCTGCACATGTTCGCGCGCGGCTGGCCCGACGGGCTCGACGCGCAGTCGTACATGGACGCGCACGTCGAGAACCTGGAGCGCTTCGCCCGGGAGATGCCGGTCGACGTGCTCGCGCACCCGACGCTCCTCCCGATCCCGCTGCGGGGCCGCCCGCTGCAGGAGCTGTGGACCGAGGCGCGCGAGGAGCGCGCGGTCGCGGCGCTGCGGGCCGCCGGGATCGCGTTCGAGGTGAGCAACCGCTACCGGCCGCACGCGCGCTTCGTGCGCCGCGCCGTCGACGCCGGCGTGCGCCTCTCGCTCGGCTCCGACGGGCACACGTTCGAGCAGGTGGCCGACCTGGCGTGGCCGCTCGCGACCGCGCGCGAGGCCGGCGCGCGCGACGAGGACCTCTACGACCCGCACGCGCATGGCCGGCGCGGCTGACGAGCACCTTCGACCGACTCGGCGCCCGGCGCTCGGCGCTCGGCGTCCCCGCGGGACGGAGCGAGCGCCGAGCGCCGAGCGCCGGGCGGACCCGCGATGCGGCTGATCGCGGCCCGCTGGGTGGTCCCGGTGAGCGCGCCGCCGATCGCCGACGGCGCCGTGGCGGTCGACGGCGGCGGCCGCATCGCCTGGGTCGGCCCGCGCGCCGACGCGCCGGCGGGCGACGTCGAGGAGCTGGGCGACGCGATCCTGCTGCCGGGGCTCGTGAACGCGCACACGCACCTCGAGCTCACCACCATGCGCGGGCTGCTCGAGGACGCGGACTTCTTCGCCTGGATCCGCACCCTCACGCGCGCCCGCGCCGAGGTGCTGACCGACGACGACCTGCGCGACGCCGCGCGGCTGGGCGTGCTGGAGGGGCTGGCGGCGGGGGTGACGACGTACGCCGACACGTCGGCCAGCGGCGCGCCGCTCGACGCGCTGCTCGAGTGCGGGGCGCGCGGGATCGTGTACCAGGAGGTGTTCGGCCCCGACGCCGCGCAGCGCGACGACGCCATGCGCGGGCTGCGCGAGCGGGTGGCGGCGCTGCGGGCGCGGGCGACGCCGCTGGTGCGCGTCGGCGTGTCGCCGCACGCCGTCTACTCGGTGCACGAGGAGCTGCTCCTCGACGCCTGCGCGTTCGCGCTCGGCGCGGGGCTCCCGGTGGCGATGCACGTCAGCGAGAGCGCCGCCGAGATCGCGTTCCTGCGCGAGGGCACCGGGCCCTTCGCGGACTTCCTGCGCGGGCGCGGGATTGCGGTGGGGCGGCGCGCGCACTCGCCGGTGCACCTGCTGGCCGAGCTGGGGATCGCCGCCACCGCGCGCCCGCTGCTGATCCACGGCGTGCGCTTCGACGACTCGGACGTGCAGCTGGCGGCGCACTACGACTGCCCGGTCGCGCACTGCCCGGCGTCCAACGCGAAGCTGGGGCACGGGGTGGCGCCGCTGCGCGCGCTGCTCGACGCCGGCGTGCGGGTGGGGCTCGGCACCGACTCGGTGGCCAGCAACAACCGCCTCGACCTGCTCGACGAGGCGCGGACGGCGGTGCTGCAGCAGCGCGGCGCCCTCGCCCGCGCCGACGCGCTGTCGGCCGCCGAGGCGGTGGCGCTGGCCACGATCGGCGGGGCGCGGGCGCTGGGGCTCGACGCCGAGGTCGGGACGCTGGAAGTCGGGAAGGCCGCCGACCTCGCCGCCTGGCGGCTCGACGGGCCGCGCGGGGTCGGCGCCGACGACCCGGCGGCCGCGCTGGCGTTCGCGCTGGCGGGGCGCCCGGCGGCCCACGTCGAGGTGGCGGGGCGGGTCCTCGTGCGCGACGGGGGGCCGCCGCACCCCGACGCCGCGGCGATCCTCGCGCGCGGCGACGCGGCGGCGCGCGGCGTCTCCGACTGGCGCCGCGCGGCCGGCGGGGGTCGCTAGATTGGGGGCAGTCCCCCAATCCCGAGAGCCCATGTCCGACCGTCCGTCGTCCGGCCGCACCTCCGTCATCTGGCGCGACGGCCAGCTGATCCCGTGGGAGCAGGCCACCCTCCACGTGATGAGCCACGTCGTGCACTACGGCTCGAGCGTGTTCGAGGGGGTGCGCTGCTACGAGACCCCGACCGGCCCCGCCGTCTTCCGCCTGCGCGAGCACATGCGCCGGCTGGTCGACTCGTGCAAGATCTACCGCATCGAGCTGCCGTGGACCGTCGACCAGCTGGTCGCGGCGACGGTCGACACGGTCGCGGCGAACGACCTCCGCTCGTGCTACCTGCGCCCGCTCGTGGTGCGGGCCGGCGAGCAGATGGGGGTCCTCCCGTTCGGCGCCCCGATCGAGACCTTCATCATCGCCTGGAAGTGGGGCGCCTACCTCGGCCACGACGCGCTGGAGAACGGCGTCGACGTCGGGGTGTCCAGCTGGCGCCGCGCGGCGCCGGGGAGCTTCCCCGCGCTGGCCAAGGCGGGCGGGAACTACCTGAACTCGCAGCTGGTCAAGATGCAGGCGCGCACCGACGGCTACGTCGAGGGGATCACCCTCGACAACCAGGGGCACGTCGCCGAGGGGAGCGGCGAGAACCTGTTCGTGATCCGCGACGGCGTCGTGTACACGAGCGGGCTCGATGCGGCGATCCTCAACGGGATCACCCGCGACTCGGTGATCCGCATCGCGCAGGACCTCGGCTACGAGGTGCGGCAGGAGCGCATGCCGCGCGAGATGCTCTACGTGGCCGACGAGCTGTTCTTCACCGGCACCGCCGCCGAGCTGACCCCGATCCGGTCGGTGGACCGGATCCCGGTCGGGGAGGGGAAGCCCGGCCCGATCACCCGGGCGATCCAGGAGCGCTACATGGGGATCGCGACCGGGCGGATCGCCGACCCGTACGGGTGGCTGACCCCCGTGCCGGTGGCGGAGCCGGTGGGGTGACGGTGTGACCGACGGCGGCGTCGCTCCCTGGGGGCGGCGCCGCTGGCACTTTGTTCGCGCTGGGGTGCTATACTGATCGGGACGGCAGCGACGCGCCCAGGCGTGCCGCCGCCCCGCGCACGACCGGAGTCCAAGTACGCCGCTCTCGACGCACGACGGAGGTGTGCGTGATCGTCGGCTGTCTGGCCCTGAACGCGTCCTTCGAGCCGCTCACGATGGTGCCCGTCAAGCGGGCGCTCCGCCTCGTCATCGACGGGAAGGCGGAGATCGTGGAGAGCGACCCGGCCAAGTTCGTGCGCTCCGCGCGCATGACGATGCCGCGCCCGGCGGTGATCCGCCTGACGCGGTTCATCCACGTGCCGCGCCGCTTCCGCCGGCAGGTCACCAACACGTTCCTGTTCGCGCGCGACCGCTACCGCTGCCAGTACTGCGGGCGCTACCAGGCGGAGCTCAAGCCGCGCGAGGCGCTGACGCGCGACCACCTGATCCCGATCTCGCGAGGCGGGACCAACGAGTGGACGAACGTCGTCACCGCGTGCAGCCCCTGCAACCTGCGGAAGGCGAACCACTACCCGCACGAGATCGGGATGCACCCGCTCACGGCGCCGGTGGAGCCGCACTTCGTGCACCTGTCGTGGGCCGTGCGCCGCCTCACCCCGGCGCAGTCGCACTACATCCGCACCTTCTACGGGGAGCAGATGCTCCACCAGCTGGAGGCGCTCGAGCGGCGCGGCACCCCGCCGGACGCGCACCACCACCACGGACGGCACGAGCGGCACGACACGAAGCTCGCCGGCGACTGACGCCGGCGAGCTTCCGCGTTCCGGGGGGTCAGGGGCGGAACGTCTCCGAGCGCACCTCGTAGTGCCGCGTCTCGCCGCCCAGCAGCCGCGAGGCCAGCGTGCGCACCCCGCGCCCCAGCGCCGTGCCGGGGTTGCGCTGGCCGCGCACCGCCGGGCGCAGCTCCCCGCGCAGCCACCGCTCGACCTCGTCCAGGTCGGAGAGCGACAGCGTCTCGACGTCGACCACGACGTTCCAGTACGACCGGCGCCCGCGCGGCGGCAGCAGCGGCACGCGGTACGGCCGCTCCGCCGCCGCCATCGCCGAGGCGAGCTGCGAGAACTCGCCGAGCGGGGTGACCTCGTCGCCGACCAGGCGCGCGACCTCGTAGGTGCGGTCCATCCCGTTCTGCCGCAGCACCACGTCCCACTCCCACGAGCCGCGCAGGTCGTTGAACCACCCCGACACCGTCCACAGCTCGGCGCGGAAGTGGACGCGGATCGGGAAGCCGTGGGCGAGCAGGTCGCGCAGGTCGCGCTCGTCGAGCGCGTTCACCGTCCGCACCACCGGCCCCTCGCTCGCCAGCGCGGTCTGGCTGGGGAGGCGGATCTCGACGCCGCGCCGCTGGGCCGCCGCCTCCGACGCGCCGAGCACCAGCGCCAGCGCCGCGCCGGCGGCCAGGCGGGCGGCGGCGCGGAGGAGCGCGGGGCGGGGGCGCGGGGGGCGGCGCACGGCGGGAGACGGGCTCGGGAGCGTCAGAAGCGCTGGCCGACGCGCACGATGAGGTTCGTCCCCGGGCTCGGGCGCGTCACCGCCTTGGCCACGTAGATGCCGACGCTCCCCACGTCGTTCGCGCGGTGGTTGCCGAAGTCGAGCCCCGCGCCGACGTCGGCGAGGAAGCTGCCGAGCGGCGGGACGCTGCCGCGCGGGTAGACCTGCCGCTGCGCGTCGCGCGGGCCCACCAGCCAGCCGCGCCCCGCGTCGGCGAACACCACCCACGAGAAGTCCGTGCGCCACGCGCGCCGGCGCACCCGCCCGCCGTCGTCGTCGCCGAACAGCCGCACGCGGATGTCGCCCCGGTACTCGACCTGCGCCATCGCCATCCGCTCGCACTGCGCCGGCGACCCGGCCGGCTCCGTCCCGCCGACGCGGCACAGCCCGACCTCGCTCCGCTCGCGCCCCACCGGCGCCGGCTGGCGGAAGTCGAAGCCGGGGAGCGCCCCCGGCCCGGTGACCGAGAAGCGGCGCTGCAGCGGCAGCTCGTCGCCGTGCAGCCACCCGCCCAGCACGACGCGGAAGTTCAGCTGCCGGTCGGGGGAGAGCCGGTTGTAGCGCCGCACGTCGAGGAAGCCGCGCCCGTAGGTGCGCCGCCCGGGCGTCAGGTCGCGCGCGCCGAACACGCCCGGGGGCGGGGGGACGTAGCCCGGCGACGGCAGCGACACCGACGTCGGCGCGATCGCGGTGAACGCGCCCGTCCCGCGCTCGTAGTCGGCCTCCACGTACCACCCCGCCCACGGGCGGTCCACGTCGTTGCGCGTGTCGACGCGCACCGTCGCGTTCAGCACGTGCACGCGCCCCTCGTCGGCCGCCGGGTTCGGGCGCCAGGTCGCGCTCGGGCGGAAGAGCGTGAACACGTCGCGCGCGCCGCGCGCCGCCCACCGCTCGTCGGCCAGCGACAGCGTCACGCTGGCGTCGGGCCCCGCGAACAGCGACGCGTACGCCGCGGCGCCGTGCCGGCCGAACCAGTCGCGGAAGTCGCGCCGCGCCAGGAATGCCGCCAGCCCCGACTCCGTGCCGTCGAGCTGCCACGACTCCACCGGCGTCACCTGGTCGTAGAGCCGCCCGCCCACGCGCGCCTCCAGCCGCCGCCCCAGCCGCAGCTCGGCGCGCGCCAGGTGCCCGACGTTCCCGCTGTCCCACGCGAACTGCTCGGCGGTGCGGAAGATCCCCAGCAGGTCGACGCGCGCGCGCCCGCCCGAGAACGCGTGCTCCACCGACGGCCCGACCTGGATCGGCAGCCCCTCGACGCGGTTGTAGGTCCGCCCCGTGGTGAGCGTCAGCCCGGTCGTCGTCCGCCGCCCCGTCGCGGCGTCGGTGCGGCGCCAGCGGAACCAGGTGCCCACCCCCTCGTCGTCGAGGTCGGCCACCACGCGCTCGCCGTCGCGCGTGTACTGGAGCGGCTGGCGGAAGCGCACGTAGTCGCCGCGCAGCTCGGCGTCGAGGCGCCCCTCGACCACGCCGCCGACCACGAGCACGTCGCCGTCGACGCGTGCGCCCGTGCGGAACGTCACGTCGGCGTTCACCGCGGTGAGCCGCCCGGTGATCGTGCCGGCCACCACGACCGGGCCGTCGAGCACCGCCACGTCGCCGGCGACGGTGGTCCCCGCCGGCACCTCGAAGCGGCCGAAGGCGCGCGTGGTCCCCGGCGCGTTGAAGCGCGCCGCCACGTCGCGCGCCACGTCGCGCGGCAGCGTCGGCGCGTTGAGCGAGTCGGGGCGCGCGCGGCGCGGCTGAGCGGGCGCGCCGGTCGGCGCGGCGCCCGCCGCCAGGGCGAGCGCGAGGAGGGCAGGGAGGAAGCGGCGGGACATGGAGGACTCCGCGGGTGCGGGACGCCCCCGCGGGGGGCACGGCCCGTTCCCGCGACGGCGGTGCGGCACGGCGTGCGGAAGTGCAGACACGATAACGGGTTCCCGGCGCGCCCGCGCCGCCGCCCGGGCGCCCGGTGTCACAACGCGCGGACGGCGCGGCGTGTCGGGACGCGACGCCGCCGGCGCGTCACCGGATCGTCACTGGATGCCGAGGCGCTTCATGCGGCGGTACAGGTTCGGGCGGTCGGTCTGCAGCCGGCGCGCGGCCTCCGCCACGTTCCCCTGCGCCACCGCGAGCGCGCGCACGATCAGCGTGCGCTCGTACGCGTCGAGCGCGTCGTTGAGCGACGTGCCGAGGTCCGACGGGTCGGGGAGCGACGTCGGGACGCCGTCGGACGGGGTGCCGCGGTCGATTGCCAGCACCTGCCGCACGTGCGCCGCCGTCACCGGCTCGCCGGCGTGCAGGATCGCCAGCCGCTCGACGATGTTGGCCAGCTCGCGCACGTTCCCCGGCCAGCGGTGGCGCACCAGCAGCGCCAGCGCGTCGTCCCCCCACGCCGGCGCCGGGCGCCCGGTGCGCGCGCGGTGCAGCGCCGAGAAGTGGCGCACCAGCAGCGGCACGTCGTCGGGGCGCTCGCGCAGCGGCGGCAGGTGGATCGGCAGCACGTTCAGGCGGAACAGCAGGTCCTCGCGGAACGAGCCGTCGGCCACCGCGCGCGCGAGGTCCTTGTTGGTCGCCGACACGATCCGCACGTCCACCTTGATCGACCGCCCGCCCCCGACGCGCTCGATCTCGCGCGCCTCGAGGGCGCGCAGCAGCTTCGCCTGCGCCTCGGCGCCGAGGTCGCCCACCTCGTCCATGAAGAGCGTGCCGGTGTGCGCCAGCTCGAAGCGCCCGATGCGCCGGTCGGTCGCGCCGGTGAAGGCGCCGCGCTCGTGGCCGAACATCTCGCTCTCCACGAGGTCGCGCGGGATCGCCGCGCAGTTCACGCGGATGAACGGGCGCTCGCGCCGCGGGCTCGCGACGTGGATCGCCGCCGCCACCAGCTCCTTCCCCGTCCCGCTCTCCCCGGTCACGAGCACGCGCGCGTCGCTCGGCGCCACGCGCGCGATCAGCTCGCGCACCCGCTGGATCGCCGGGCTCGCGCCGACCATCTCGCCGCCGAGCCCGAGGTCCTCGCGCAGCGCGCGCGTCGCGCGCCGCGCCTGGCGCAGCTCGAGCGCCGCCCCGAGCGCGAGCAGCGTCCCCTCCGGCGTCAGCGGCTTCTCGAGGAAGGTGAACGCCCCGAGCTTGGTCGCGCGCACCGCGTCGGAGAGCCCGGCGCGCCCGCTCATCATCACGACCGGCAGGTCGGGGTACGTCTCGCGCAGCCGCTCCAGCACCCCGAGCCCGTCCACGCCGCCGGGCATCATCAGGTCGAGCAGCGCGACGTCCGGCTCGTGCGCCAGCGCCGCCGCGATCCCCGCGTGCCCGTCGGCGGCGTCGCGCACGTCGTACCCCTCGCCGGCCAGCAGCGCGCCGACCATGCGGCGGATGTTCGGCTCGTCGTCGACGATCAGGACGCTCGGCACGGTCGGCGGGCGCGGGCCGCGTCAGCCCTGCACGCGCGCCCGCTGCGCGGCGGCGTCGATCGCCGGCAGCGCGTCGGGGAGCCGCTCGCTCAGCAGCCGCGCCGAGAAGCGCTGCGCCTCGGACACGCGCTCCATCTCCACCGCGACCGACTCCACCGCCTGCTCGATGCGGTCGAGGCGCTGCGCGACGTCGTGCGGCACCGGCGCCGGCGCGCCGCGCTTGTCGAGGCGCCGCGCCCACGCGCGCATGAGCGGCCCGAGCACGACCATCGCCGCCAGGAAGAACATCACGATGCCGACGAGCTGGATCACGCTCTCCGGCGGCCCGCGGTCCGGCTCCGGCACGTCGGGCGGCTCGAGCGCCGTCTCGACCAGCTCCTGGATCTGGTCGGGGCGGAAGAGGGTGGGGTCGAGCTCCGTGACCTCGCCGTTGCGCGCGACGATGCGGATCCGCCCGTCGGGCTGCTTGGTGACGCCGAACGGCTGCGCCTGCACGCCGGCGCGCGCCTGGCCGGCCGTCGCCTCGCGCACCGCCTGGTCCACCTGCTCCTGCACCTGCTGCAGCTCGCGCGCGAGGTCGGAGGCCGCCTCGCTCGGAAGCCCCGGCGGCGGGGGCGGCGCCGGGACGCCGGGGACGGGCGGCGGCGGGGGCTGCACGGCGGGCGCGCTGAACGGAGTCGGCATGGGCACGATCAGGAGAGGGGCGAGCCCGCACCGGGCGTGTGGTGGCGCGCGCGCGGCGCCGCCTCGGGGCGCTCGGCGAGCAGGCGCGCCGAGAAGCGCTGCGCCTCCGACACGCGCTCCACCTCGACGGCGATCGTCTCGACCGCGTGCTCGATGCGCAGCAGCCGCGCGTCGAGGTCGGCCGGCGCCGGCGCGGGGGCCGCGCGGCGGCCCGTCGCGCGGGCGACGTACCACACCAGCGCGAGCACCGCGCACAGGAGGGCGCCCGCGAGGCCGATGCGCAGGAAGTCCGGCGACGCCTCGCGCGGCGGGAACCCCGGCGGGGGCATGTGCTCGACGAACTCCTGCGGCGGGCCGTCGGCGATCACCGCGCCGCCGTCGCCCGACTCGATCCGGATCACGCGGCCGTCGGGGAGGGTGACCGTCGTGTGGCCGTCGGGGCCGCGCTGCACGCGCACGTCGGCCAGCTCGGCGCGCGCCTGCGCCGCCGTCAGCTCGCCGGCCGCGCGGGCCTGCTCGGCCTGCGCGCGCGCCATCTCCGCGCGCACCCGCGCCAGCTCGGCCTCGACCTGCGCCTGCCGCGCGTCGCGCGCCATCTCGACGCGCGCGGCCTGCGCCTGCTGCGTCGCCGCGTCGTTCGCGCCCTGCGGGACCTGCGGGACCTGCGGGACCTGCGACTCAGCGCGCATGCGTCACCTCCTCGGCGGCCAGCGGCGCGACGCCCGCGCCCGGGGGGAGCGCGACGGCGCCGCGCTCGGACAGCAGCCGCGTCGTGAAGCGCTGCCCCTCGGCGATGCGCTCCACCTCGACCGCGATCGCGTCGATCGCCTGCTCCATGCGCTGCAGGCGGTCGGTCACCTCGCGCGGCACGCGCGGCTGCGCGCCCTCGAGCTCCACCTTCCGCGCGTACGCGCGCACGAGGGGGAAGAGCAGCGCCATGGTCGTGCCCGAGACGATGGCGACGATGGGAATCACGAAGGGCGACATCAGGCGGGACTCCTCGCCGGGGTCACCGGATGGGAGGTGAAGGACGTCGTGAGCGCCTCGCTCGGCGCCACGGGTAGGATGAAGCGGACCTCGGTGCCGCGCCCGACCGCGCTCACCGCGTCGACCGCGCCGCCGTGGGCGAGCACCGTCTGCCGCGCGATCGCGAGCCCGAGCCCGGTGCCGTGCGCCTTCTGCGTGACGTACGGGTCCCAGATGCGCTGCAGCAGCTCCGGCGCGATCCCGCCGCCGGTGTCGTGCACCGCCACCTCGACCGCGCCCACCGGGACCTGCGGGCCGCGCGCGTGCTGCACGCGCACCGTGATGCGCCCGCCCGCCGGCGTCGCCTCCACCGCGTTGAGCAGCACGTTGTGGAGCGCGCGCGCCAGCGCGTCGTAGTGCCCGCGCACGAGCGGCAGGTCGTCGTCGACCTCGACGCGCCCCTCGAGCTGCTCGGGGACCGCGGTCGCCACCGCCCACCGCGCCAGCTCGCCGAGGTCGACGTCGGCCGCCGGTCCGTCGGGGAGCCGGCCGAACTGCGCGAAGCTGCGCGCCATCTTCTCCAGCCGCGCCGTCTCGGCGGCCAGCACCTCGACCGCCTCGGCCTGCGCCGGCGTGGCGTCGCGCCGCAGCCGCTCGACGGCGAAGCGGATCGGCGTCAGCGGGTTCTTGAGCTCGTGCGCCACGCGACGCGCCGTCTCGCGGAACGCCTCGGCGCGCTCGGCCTCGAGCGCGCGCGCGCGGCCGGCCGCCAGCTCGCGCGACATCGTGCGCATGCGGCGGCGCAGCGTGCGGAACTCGGGGGCGCCGCGCGGCTCCGGCTCGTCGGGGAGCGCCTGCCCCGCCTGCACGAGCGCCGTCCACCGCACCAGCTGGTCGAGCGGGCGGCTGAGCTGGCGGCTGAGGTGCCCCGCCACGCGCGACGCCCCGACGATCAGCAGCGCCACCCCCACGACCCCCGAGACCAGCAGCACGCGCCCGAAGCGCGGCGCCACGAACGAGTAGCGCCGCGCCAGCTCGATCGAGCGCCGCAGCTCCTGCTCGTGCACGTCGAAGGCGCGCGCCGCCGCCGGGTCGGGGGTCCGCGCCCGCGCCAGCGCGAGCGCCCGCTCCCCCGTGGCCGCCGCGCGCTCCCACGCCCCGCTCCCGCTCATCAGCGGCAGCGCCCGCGTCACCGTCCCGATCCAGAGCGTCGTGAGCAGCACGGACGGGCAGACGGCGAAGAGGAGGAGGATCGTGAAGAGGCGGGTGCGGAACCGGTAGCGCGTTCCGGCGGGCCGGAGCCTGGGCACTCTACGAAGGGCGGGGAAGGGGGGTTTCTCCAAGGATGGGCCCGGGGGGAGGGCTCTGGAAGGGCGGGAGCGGATACTGCGGGAGTCGGCACTACGGGAGTCCCGACCGCGGGAGTCGTGACGGCGCCGTGCGCTCTTCCGACTCCCGCCGTGAAGACTCCCGCCGTCACCACTCCCGCCCTACCCCCGATGAAGACCGCCACCCGCTACCTCACCTTCACCACCCGCCGCCGCCAGGAGCTCCTCGACATCACCGACGAGGTCGAGGCCACGCGCGCCGAGGCCGGGATCCGCGAGGGGTTCGTCCTCGTCTCCGCGATGCACATCTCGGCGTCGGTGTTCGTCAACGACCACGAGCCGGGGCTGTGGCAGGACATCCTCGACTGGCTCGAGACCCGCGTCGCGCCGTGGGACCCCGACGCCTACCGGCACAACCGCGGCACCGGCGAGGACAACGCCGCCGCCCACCTGCGCTCGCTCACCGTCGGCCACGAGGTCCTCGTCCCGGTCACAGACGGCCGCCTCGACTTCGGGCCGTGGCAGCGGGTGTTCTACGGCGAGTGGGACGGGCAGCGCCCCAAGCGCGTGGTCCTGAAGGCCATGGGCGTCTGACGGGTCCGTGCTTTACCCCGTTCCCGTCAGGGATTAGCGTTCGCCCTCGATGCCCACCCCCAACGACGCCTGGACCCTCGCGCCGCTGCTGGCCCGGCGTGCCGCCGAGCACCCCGAGCGTCCCCTCGTCGTCGGCGGCGGCGGTCGGCGCCTCACGTACGGGCAGGCCGAGACGCAGTCGGCGGCGCTCGCCGCCGCGCTGGCCGAGCTGGGGATCGGCGAGGGGGACCGCGTCGCGATCAACCTCCCCAACTGCCCCGAGTGGGTGGTGGCGCTGGCCGCCTGCGCGAAGCTCGGCGCCGTCGTCGTCCCGGTCAGCCCGCGGCTCAACTTCCACGAGCTGAAGTACCAGCTGCGCCACGCCGAGGTGTCGTGCGCGGTGACGGCGGAGCGGCACAACGGCGTCGACTACCTGCAGCTGTTCGAGCAGCTGCTCACCGAGCTCCCCGACCTGCAGTACCTCGTCACCGTCGGCGACGAGGAGCTCTGGTACGACGACCGGATCTTCCAGTTCGAGGACCTGCTGTCGAAGGGCGCCGGCCGCCCGGTGCCGGCGCACAAGGACGTGCACGACGGCAGCGACCTCGCGCTGCTCTACACGTCGGGCACGATGGGGAAGCCCAAGGGCGTGCGCCTCTCGCACCGCGGCGTGCTGGAGACGGCCGTCCGCACGGGCGAGGCGGTCGAGCTCTCCCCCGAGGACCGCATCTTCTCGGGCGTCCCGCTGTTCGCGATCTTCGGCTTCTCCACCGCCGTGGGCGCGGTCGCGGCCGGCGCGACGCTCGTGCTGCAGGAGCGGTTCGACGCCGCCGAGGCGCTGCCGATCCTGGAGCGCGAGCGCGTGACCGTGCTCCAGGGCGTGCCGACGATGTTCCACCTCCTGATGCGCGAGCCCGGGTTCGACCCGCGCCGCCTGAAGGCCGCCGGGCTGCGCACCGGCGTCGTCGCCGGGAGCCCGATCGGCGAGGAGCTGGTGCGCCGCATCCGCCGGTGGTGCGACGTGCAGGTGGCCTACGGGCTCACCGAGACCGGCCCCACCGTCGCCGTCACGCGCTTCACCGACCCGGAGGACAAGCGCGCCGGCACCGTCGGCCGCCCGCTGCCGGGCGTCGAGGTCATGGCGGTCGACGTCCTCACCGGCCAGCTGCACGGCCCGCGCGAGGCCGTGGGCGAGATCGCCGTGCGCGGCCCGGGCGTGCTCCTCGGCTACGCGCGCATGCCGGCCGAGACCGCGAAGTCGTTCACCCCCGAGGGCTTCTTCCTCACCGGCGACCTCGGGATCCTCGACGACGACGGCTACCTGCGCATCGTCGGCCGGCGCAAGGAGGCCATCTCCCGCGGGGGCTTCCAGATCCACCCGCGCGAGATCGAGGACCAGCTGCGCGCGCACCCCGCCGTGGAGGACGTGTGCGTCATCGGCCTCCCGCACGACGTGCTCGGGGAGCTGATCTGCGCGTGCGTCGTCCCCGTGGAGGGCGCCGTCATCACGGGCAAGGAGCTGAAGGACTTCGCCCGCGACACGATGGCCGATTACAAGATCCCCGACCTCGTCCGCTTCTTCGACGCGTTCCCGATGAGCGGGAGCGGGAAGGTGCGGCGCCGAGAGCTCGAGCGCACCGTCGCGCTCGACCCAACCGTCACGTCGGGCGCCTGACGCTCGCGCAGAGGAAGACGTCCTCCGCGCGTCGTCGGCGCCCGCCCCAGTACCCGACGCGAGCCATATGAGCTCCCGCTTCACGCGGCCGCCCCAGCGCGGCCCCGTCGCCCCGATCCACCGCGGCCCCCAGGCGCTCCCGCCGGGCACCTCCGCGCTGCCGGGCGGCTACTACAACGCGCACGCCCCGAACGCCGCGCTCCTCATCGACTTCGACAACGTCACGATGGGGATCCAGAAGGACATGCAGTCCGAGCTCCGGAACCTGCTGTCCTCGGACATCATCAAGGGGAAGGTCTCCGTCCAGCGCGCCTACGCCGACTGGCGCCGCTACCCGGGCTACATCGTCCCGCTCACCGAGGCCTCGATCGACCTGATCTTCGCCCCGGCCTACGGCTCGGCGAAGAAGAACGCGACGGACATCCGCCTCGCCATCGACGCGATGGAGCTGGTGTTCACGCGCCCCGAGATCGGGACCTTCATCCTGCTCTCCGGCGACTCCGACTTCTCGAGCCTCGTCATCAAGCTCAAGGAGTACGGCAAGTACGTCATCGGCGTCGGCATCCGCGAGAGCTCGAGCGACCTGCTCGTCCAGAACTGCGACGAGTACTACAGCTACAACGCCCTCGCGGGGCTGGTGCGCACCTCCGACGAGGAGGTCGTGCGCTGGGACCCGTGGGAGCTGGTGGTCGAGGCGGTGGGCCGCATGGTCCGCAACGGCGACGTGATGCGCGCCGACCGCCTGAAGCAGGTGATGCAGGACGTCGACCCGAGCTTCGACGAGAAGGACCTCGGGATGTCGAAGTTCTCGCGCTTCGTGCACGAGGCCGAGAAGCGCGGGCTGCTGACGCTCACGCGCCAGGAGAACGGCCAGTACGAGATCGGCGCCACCGCGCGCGGCGCCGAGCGCGCCGCCGCGGCGCCCGCCGCCGCGCGAGCAGCGCGAGGAGCGCGGC